>JBBDNT010000022.1:0-8317 GCA_040877445.1 Planctomycetaceae bacterium | reverse complement strand
CGAGGCGGCCGGAGGCGTAGTTGTAGCCCGACGAATTCGCGGCTGCGACGTTGTACGGCATACTCAGGCAGCGCGCGATTTCATTGAGGATCTCGCGCTTGAACTCGGCGTAGGTGCCCGAGGGGTGTTGCGATTCCAGTTGGCTCATCCGCCAGCCCGCCGGCATCGTGAGCAGCGTGTTCCGGTCGAGTTCGATCGGGTCGAGCGGCTCGACGGCGTCGCTCTCGCCGCTGGGGGGAGCGTCGGTGTAGATGATCCCGGCGTAGTACGCCGCCGCCTTGGCCGCATCGAGCGTCGCCAGCGAATAGTCCCGCAGCATCGCAAACAGCGGCAGCGCAGGGGTCAGTTCCGGGATCCCCCGCGCCTGCCCGGGACGGTCCGCTCGGAACAGGTGGATCATCGACTCCGCCGGGACGTGGTCGTACTCGAAGCGGAACCCAGCCGAGGGCAGGTCGCCGGGGTGCTCCTTGAGCACGTGGTACTCGGCCGGGTTGCCGTCGGCGTCGAACCGGATCCCGTCGACCGCATTGGGTGCTTCCATCCACAGGTCGGGCGTCGTCACGAAGTCCGCCTCGACCAGCCGGAGGTCGAGGCGGATGTCGGTCGGCATCCGCTCGTTGCTGGTGAGGATCGCGAACGCCTCGCCGTCGCAGGCGCAGGCCGTCCGCAGCGTGCGGAGTTTTTCCGCCAGCCGCACCGCCTTCGCCCACCGCGCGAAGGCGTGCTCGACGCGATGGTTCGCGGCGGGGTCGCCGGTGAGCAGTTGCAGCCGTGGGCCGGTGCCGACGCAGTCGTTGGCGAGCGTGAGGATTATTCCGCGGGCATAGGAGTTATTGGCGACCTCGTAGCGGGCGCGGTTCCGCAAAATGCGGCGGACCTCGGGGCTGTTGGCGGCGTTCGCGGAGAGCCCGTCCGCCAGCGCCCAGTGGCGGCGGTTGTCGTCGCTAGTGAGCGCCGCGTCGTACTTCGCGCGGAGCACGCGCCGCGGCCACGCCCCGGAAAGGTTCCGACGCGCGGGTTCGGCGAACAGCAGGCGGCGCAACCAGGCAATCACGTCAATTGGCTCCGGGAGGCACGATCCGGGTGATGCGCACGCCGATCCGCTTCGAGCGGGCGGCCTTCTTCGATGCGAGATACCGATCCGCATCGATCTGGTCGCGGAGCGGGTGCTGTTCCATGCTCCCGGAGTCGCCCGAGGCCTTCGCGGGGCCTTGGGCGTTTTCGCGGATCGTTTCGTCGAGGTCGTCGGGCATCGCGGTCATCGAAAGAGGGAAAACATGTCCCCCTATTCCTTACCTACCGCGTTTGCGCGCAAAGCGACGAGAGTTTCCGCTCCCCGAACGGGAATTCGGACGAACCCGAGAAGCTGAGGTGGTGCTGGCAGCGACTCGACATATGGGATAGCATGGCAGGTTGGTTTGCCGTTCCAGTGGCCCTTCGATCCACAGCCATGTCCGAAGCCAAGTCGAATTGCCGGCTCTGCGGCGCCATCTCTGACGCCGATCGGGCTGATGGTCCGCTCGGAATCGAGAATACCCCCCTGTGGACCTCTCGTCACTTCGTCGTCATGCCCTGCGTCGGCCCGCTCCTCGTGGGGCAGGTCATGGTCGTCAGTCGCCGCCATGTTCCGAGTCTTGCTGCGCTCGGTCCAGACGCGATCGCCGAGTATGAGGAACTCGCAGCGAAACTCCCGAAAAATCGGGACACGCTTCTCGAGGCCGAACACGGGGCGACTCAAGAATCGTGCGCCGGTGCCTGCATCACGCACGCCCACGTCCATTGGATTCCGGGATTGGGCGATCTTTCGGTTACCCTCGACGGAGTACTTCCGCAGTTCCATCGCGGTTCGGAATTGCGCCTGCCGGCCGCAAGCGTACCCTATCTTTTCCTGCGAGGGGGAGATCGACTCGTCCGCGTGTTCGACGGAGCGAACCTACCTTCCCAATTGCTTCGGCAAGTGATCTGCTCCACGCTGGGGCGAGATGATTGGGACTGGCGGGCGGATCCCCGACGCGACTTGATCCTGGAGACCGTCGAATACTGGAGCGAAGCGCGTGTCTCAGGCACTTGACCCTGACGCGATGTCACCTTGGCTGGCATCGAGACTTGCGACGCGGCATTCTCACGGCGATTTGATCGCTGGCGTGAACGACGACGACTGCGCGGTGATCCGATTCGGCGACGTGCTTCTGGTGGCCACGACCGACTTCGTCAACTCGCATCCGATCTCGATCGAATTAGGCATCGGGTCGTTCCACACAGTGGGACGACTGGCTGTGGCGGCAAATCTCGCGGACCTGTGCGGCTCGGGTGCGGCGCCGAAGATTTTTCTGGCGGCCGTGACGATGCCCCGTGGTACGGTCGAGGACGATTTCATAACCGTGATGGAGGGGATGCGGGAAGAGTCGCGGCGATGGAATGTGCCGATTGCCGGAGGTGACACCAAGCTCGGCACGGCACTAGCCATCGGCGGCGCGGCGATCGGAATCGCAGTTTCGGAACGGAATCTGTTCTTGAAGCATCGATCTCGGCCAGGCGACCTCGTGTGGGCATCGGGACAACTTGGCTCTTGCAGTGCGGCTGTCTGGGGGCTCGCCGAACGCTACGGCGACAGCCACTGGCAGCGATGGGCGATCGACACGTTGACCGTTCCCGACCTTCCGCTCTCGAAGTCGCGAGCAGTGTCCGACGCAGAACTCGGTCGCGGAGGTACTGATATCAGTGACGGGCTCGGCATGGACCTGAGCCAGTTGTGCGATTGCAGCGACCTTGGAGTAGTCGTTGAGGCTGACCACGTTCCGGTCGCACCAGAGGCCCGCGCATTCGCTGTAGATTCCGGGCTGCCGCCGTGGGCACTTGCGTTCGGTATCGGCGGGGAGTTTCAGTTCCTCGTGACGACCGAAGCGAGACATGGCGACACGATGAATGCGATGGGCTTCCACTTGATCGGCGAAACTACGTCCTCGAAAGATCGGTTGCTTCGATTCCCCGGCGGTCGCCTCGTCGACTTTCCCACCGCCGGGCATCGTGACGTCCGTGACTTGACGTTCATTCAAGAGACTCGCTCGCTCGTTCAGGCAGCCGCCGATGTCGCAAAATAGCCCGCCACTCTCCCCATACCTCATCGATGCACGTCGCAGGATCGCGGATCTCTTCCACGACCAATGTCGCCATGGCGCGCAGACCGCGGCGCTAAGCGATACCGATGCCGCAGCTTGCGGCCAGTTCATTGGTGAGAAAGCGCTGCGGCTTCAACAACGGGGGCTGCATGGAACGGCGGCCGCATTGCGTGTCCTCTCGCGAGAATCCGCCTCCCCTGAACAGAGTCGCCTCCTCGAAAGGCTCGTCCGGTACGTGTTCGACCGGCAGAAGATCGAAGTCAAAGCGACGGGACGAATCGACTCGAAAGAGCCTGAGATCGATTCGCAGAACGTGATCAAACAGAGCGAGCTTCTGCATGCGCTATCACGAGTCCCGACCGCGATTTCCCAAGTCGGAGAACTTCGGGATGATCTGGTCCAGCGATTGCAAGGAGGAATAATCCAGCAGAAAGGATGGTCCTACTTCCTGGATCGACCGACGGACAGTCCTGATCTGCTTCCCACGGCGTATGCGATACTCGCCTTGTCGTCGGCACATGAAGACGTTTCTCGTCCGACTTCATATCTTCTGAACCAGTTGAAGCAAGCATCTGGTACGCGAAAACCTGTCGAAGTAAATGCAGACATTTCGATTCGGGTCGCGTGCTTGTACTCATTGGCGTTCCGCGAGGGAGGCGACGCGCCTGAATCAACCGACGAGGCCACACTCTGTGCCTTGTTCGACCCGATGTGGAATTCGCTTGAGCGCCTCCTGCGGGACGAGAACATCGAACAGAACGTCGAATATTGGCGCGACGACCGAACTTTTTACGTTCGCGTACCGTGGCAACTCTACCTACTCGCGCTTGCCGCGCGGCTGCGATACTACCGCCGATCCCGACATTCGCGGCGCAGACTCGACTGCGATCGATCCTTTCGCAAGTCGAGCAGGGCGGCCTTCGCTACCCTCACTCCGGCGAAATGGTCTCGTCCCGAACGAACGCGATCGCATTCGACATATTTGGCCTGATCCAAGCAGAGCTTCGTCGTACCGGAGTCATCTGTCCCGTCTACTGGATCGACCGATTGCGAAGTTCGCGATGGCTGCGCGGCGCCTTGTGGGCCGGAGCAGTAGTTCTCATTCTCTGCTCGGTATGGATCTGGGTGAAGCAGGGTGCCGACTTGTCCGATTTGGCGGCGAATTTCATTGCGCCCGCCGTCCTGGCAATTCTAGCGTTGTGGAGCAAGAAGCGATAATCGATGATCGAATTCGCGGACATTCTATATGGCTCAGTCCGTCTTCCGGAGTGGATTGTTCCGTTCCTGAAGATCCCCGAGTTCGTGCGCCTTCGCGGCGTTCGGCTGTCGAATGTGGACTCCTATCAGTTCAAGGACTTCAACGGGCCAAGTCGCTGGGAGCATTGCATTGCCGTAACATGGCTTGCCCTCCGGTGTGCCGAGCGCCGGAACCTGTCCGAACGAGACCGGGTGCACCTCGCCCTAGCCGCGCTGTTGCACGACGTAGCCACACCGCCATTTGCGCATACCGCGGAATACGTCCTTCAAGGCTTCGATCATGAGTTGCAGAGTCAGCGATTACTCAGCAGTCGCCCGGACGACGACTTCGATCCGGATCTGCCGGTATTCGCGTCACAGTTGCCGCAGTTCCACAGCACATGCCGTTCATTGTCGGCCATGCTCGGGCTTCACGTTGACCCGGACGAGGTTGCACGAATGGTCGTCGGAGACGGCGAGAACGGCTTCCTGATCCACGGGAGCATCGACTTGGACAACGCCGACAACGTCACTCGTGCGTGCCGGTATCTGGGTGTCGCAATCGATCCAACCGTGCCTCCACGTTTGGTCGACTGGTTGGCAGTGCAGCCCTGCGCGCCGACCGATTTGGAAGAGGAGGATGAACCAGCGGTTCGCGAGTGGCTGCGTTATAGAGGCGAACTGTACTCGCGGTTCTTCGGGTCCTCGGACGAGGAGCTTGGACGGCAAGCGTTCTTGCAGCACCTGATGCGGAGAGGAATTCAAGAAGGATTCCCGCGGCGGGCTCTGATCTGGAACACAGACGAGCGACTGCTTTTCGAGCTCGAAAAAATCGATCGTGAGCCGGAGGACGCGAGCGGCACATCACTTCAAGAGCTTGTCCAGCGATATCGGCTACTCGAGTCTCCGCAGAAGCTCGCTCATCTCGAAGTCGAGTCGGAAGAGTCGTTGCGACTACTGCGTCAACCACAATGCGTCGCCTGGATCGAGCAGCAGCTGACGACGCCTACGTTCGAGCCATTCGTCACGGTCGCGAGCGCTCGGCATCGACGGCGCGGATCGGGCAAGGATCTCTTTCCGCCGGCACCGGGCGCTCTCCTCGTGTTCAAGCTCGGTTCTTCCGTCAAGGCGGCTCAACTTCCGCCATCCCTTCGCGGCGATGCGTCCGATCCACACGATCTGTCCATACACCCGCGGGAAATCGCACGGAGATTAGGCCATCGCATCCGCGAATGGACCGCCTCGCGCCCCTGGAACCGCTTCACGGTAAGTCGGTCCGCGGATGTGGTGCGGCACTTGGACAGCCTTGGAAATTGGAGTTTCCGTCTTTCGCGGAACGAGAGCATTCACCCATATCCTGGAACTTTCGTGCATGCGATCCCTTCAGGGTTGATTACGTCGCTCGGGGTTCAAGGGGAACTGATCGTTGACCCGTTCGGCGGGACCGGACAGACGGCGATCGAAGCAGTCAAGCACGGCAGTCAGGTGGTATCGGCGGATAGCAATTCGATCGCCACCCTTGCGGCCCGTGCCAAGTTGACATTCCTCAGCCGTAGCACTCGGGATCGCCTTCGGGGAGTCTCGGCAAACGACATATTGGAGGCCGACCCCGCTTCGATCCCGGATTTCGATCTTCGCAACAAGTGGTTCCATGCCAATACTTTCGACGAGTTGCGTAGAATCCGCGGTTTCATCGACACTCGCCGCGATGCAGTCGGGAAGCAGTTTCTCCTCGCAACATTTTCCGCGATGATCCCTGCCTGTACGGGCCGCCACGGAAAACAGCACGGTTTCTTCGCGGACAATGCGCCTCTCGAGCGCGGAACGGATGCTCCACCCTACCGAAACGCAGTCG
Organism: Planctomycetaceae bacterium; assembly: GCA_040877445.1. Classification (GTDB taxonomy): domain Bacteria; phylum Planctomycetota; class Planctomycetia; order Planctomycetales; family Planctomycetaceae; genus JBBDNT01. The sequence goes on along the minus strand of JBBDNT010000022.1, from coordinate 2,107 downwards.
AGGAGTTCCTCCGGCGGCTCGGACGGAATCTTAACAACATCGAGAACTTCTATGCGGCGTTTGAACGGGACGAGAAATCCCCGGAAGTCGAATTGGCTCGGGCAACTGTCGTCAGGGCAGACATCCAGAAGGCGGATCTGCATGAATACGGGATTGTACCGCATTCGGCCGCCGCGGTCATCACGTCGCCGCCGTATCTGTGCATGGCCGACTATGCTCTCGGACAGCGATTGTCATACTACTTGACGATGCCCGAACACCTCGACGTCGATTTCGGGTCGGAAATCGGAGCACGCCGTCTCCGATCGCGGGGGGGGATTGCGTTGGAACAATATCGCGACGGGCTGCGGCGATTCGCGGATGTCGCGCGACAGATGCTGCGCCCGGGCGGATACCTAGCGACCGTTCTCGGAACTCCGAAGGCGAAGGCTTTTGCCGAAATCGACCTCATCGCAGAATGCGACAATATTTTGTCCGAGGCCGGTTTCGAGCGGCTGTGGACCAGGTGGCGCCCGATCAATTGGCACCGCAATCACGGTTATGCACATCTGAAGCGCGAGCGCTTGACGGTGTACGCCATCCCTGAATGATTAGCGACGACCACTCCGTCGCAGTTCCGACAGCTTGATCCGTTCCCGCTTCACCACGGTCTTCGCTTCCGTCCCAAACAGCACCGCGCCCTGAATCGACGCCGCCACGGCGCAGCCGACGAGGCAATCGAGCCAGTGGTTGTCGGGCTGCTCGGGACGCGGCTTCCATTCGTCGACCGTCCGCCCACGGCCTTCCGTCTTCACGCGGTACTCGGCGGTCAATTGCTCGGCCAGGAGCCGGTGCTCGACGGAGCGATCGCCGAACAGCGAGAGACACCCGCGATCCCCCATCGCCACGGCCAACCGGGCGTGCAGGAACGACTTCCAGTAGTTCGTGTCGAACAGCACGTGCCGCACCGCCCGCTTGCCGCGGACGTTCGGGATCCGCCAGTTGTGGCCCACGCGGTCCCCGGCCTTCCGCTTGTATTCCGAGAACGGAATGCTCGACGCCCCCACGAACCGCCCGTGGCTGGGCGTCAGCACGGCGGCATGCGAACTCTGCCGGCAGAACTGGTACACGACGTCGGTCGACGAGCCCCAGTTGGCGTCGACGAGGCAGCGCTCGATTCGCAGCGCCGCGCCGTCGTCCCGCCGCCATTCGCGGCCGAGGTAGTCGCCGGTCAGCGCCTCGAGGCCGGCGTAGATCGAACCTTCCAGGCCGGTATTCGGCACGGCGGTCGAAAGCGTGTGTCGCGCATCGCGTAGCGTGAAGTACGCCCGCTGCTGATCGGGGAATGTGCCGTAGTCGAGGACGTAGCCGGTGAAATCGCTCTCCCATGCGCAGACCATGAAGAACAGCAGCTTCTGCTGCACGTCCACGAACATCGTCACCGTGTTGCAGCCGATCGGCACTTCGCTGCGGCGCATGCCGTTCGTCTTGCCGGCGATCTGGTCCGCGGTGAGCAGGTCGTCATCAGCCGTCTCGTCGGGCAACGGCTCGTTCTGGTACTCGGCGAAGAACGCGGCCTCGTCCTGCAGGCGCAGGTTCATCGCGTGCTGAATCGCCGAGAGTTCGTCGTAGTTGAATCGCTCGGGCCAGGCGATGATCGCCCCGGCGTCCATCGCCTCCCGGTTCTCGCCGTAGAACTCCGTCGCCTGCTTCCCGCCGTCGCCGGCCCGCATTCCTTCAGCCCGCAGTTCGGCGTACTGCGCCCACAGCTTCTCGTCGGTCGGGAAAGCGTAAACCATTCTCGTGCGCTCCCCGTTCCATTCCGGATGACGATCGCGGTCGAGAATCGAATCCGCCATGTCGCCGGGACGGATCACCGTGCACGGCATGATCCCGGAGATCTTCTTCCCCGGCCCCGCCAGCCCCAGCACGGCACCGGCAAGGACGGATTCCCGCGTGGCGCACTGCGACAGCGACCGGGCGGATTCGTCGGTCTGCGGGTCGTCGAGCACGACCAGCGACGGGCGCACGGTCTGGCCGTCGGGGCGTTTGAACTTCATTCCCCGGATGCGGCCGGTGATCCCCGCGACCTTGATGATCGCCCCGGCGGCGGCGCTGCCGGCGATCG
>JBBDNT010000021.1:0-8320 GCA_040877445.1 Planctomycetaceae bacterium | reverse complement strand
CAGTGGATGGTGAGCGTGTCGGCGCATCGCTGGGGGCTGCGCTGCGCTTCGACCCCAGCCACCCCTCGACGATTCGAACCACGGTCGTTCGAATTCCCGCCGTTGCCTAAGCGCCTGGGCTGATGAAAATCCCGGAACCCGGGTGGCTTGGCGCGTCGGGGCCGTTCGAGAACTGTTGCGCCCGAAGTGGTGCAACCTTTCGGCGCCTCGAACAGCGAGTTGCGGCGCGTCTCCATTGTCCGGCGGAAAGAGCGCTCGCCGATAGACGTTCCGCCTCGCTGCGACCGTCTTCAAACGAATGCCTCGTTGCCCCGGAGGGGCGGAGGAATGTAGCCACGGGTGGAGCGCAGCCCGCGACGCGGGCGGAGCGGAACCCGTGGTTTCGAGTTCGTCGTCCTGCGATGCCGCCCCGGAGGGGCGGAGGAATCGCGTCGGTGGGAACCGGCATCTTCCGAACGAGGCCGCGCTGAGAGGCATCGCGAGCGTTCCTTCGCCCCTCCGGGGCGATTCTTTCATCGACGCGACTTTCCACGGGTTGCGCGACGACCCGCTGCGCGGTCGCCGCTTCACCCGTGGCTACATTCCCGTGCCCCTCCGGGGCGAAGTTCGACATCCATCGAGTTCATACGGAACCACGGCGATGGACGAGAGCCAAAGGCGCGACAGAACTGCTTTCAATACGTTGAGGTTTTCGTTCGGCCAGTAAGCGCCTGTCCCCGAATTCGCGATCGTGACGGGCGGCCCGACGCAACGGAATCGGAAAGAATTCCGCCCGCGTCCGAACGCCGATCGGAAATCTCGCGACTTCCGCTACGATTTCGAAGTCGGTCTGCGAGTTCGTCGCGAGTCCGAACGCCTCCACCACCTTCCGCCCACGGACGTGGGAGGCTCGCGATTCATCGGTCGCGGGGCTGCTTGACAGTGGCCCCGTTGGTGAGTATCGTTCAGATGGTAACGGGTTTTCGATTCGTTGGCGGGACTCGCTTTCTGACGAGGGCGTCGCAATGTAGACGATGGACTTCGACACAAGTCGGGGCGCCCCGGAAACGGATACGTGCGCGGCAGCCGAAGGTCGGTTGTCGGGTCCGGTGCGTGCGCAGTCGCCTGTCGGGGGCGGCTGCGGGAAAGTGGGACCTGTGCGCCCGCTTTTTTTCATTGTATGAGGGCGTGATGAACGGCAATGAATTGCTTCGCATCGTCGATGCGATCCATCGCGACAAGAACATCGATAAAGAGATCGTGTTCGAGGGCATCGAACAGGCGATCGTCTCCGCCGCGCGCAAGCACTTCGGCGAAGAATCCGACGTGCAGGTCGGCATCGACCGCGAGACGGGCGAGCCTTCCGCGGCGGTCGACGGGGACCAGCTCGAAGCGGACGAAATCGGCGACCTGCTCGGGCGGATCGCCGCGCAAACCGCCAAGCAGGTGATGATTCAGAAGATTCGCGAGGCCGAACGCGACGCGCAGCACGACGAATACACGGCGATCCAAAGCCACATCGTCACCGGCGTCGTCAGCCGGGTCGAGGGGAGCGCCGCCACCGTGAACCTCGGCAAGGTCGAGGCGCTGTTGCCCCGCAGCGAGCAGATTCCCGGCGAGTCGCACCGTGTCGGCGAGCGGGTGCGGGCCGTGGTGCTCGAAGTCCGCAAGGCAGGCAGCCGCGTGAAGATCATCCTCTCGCGCGCCCATCCGGACCTGGTCCGGCGGCTGTTCGAGATCGAGATTCCCGAAGTGGCGGAGCGGGTCATCGAGGTCCGCTCGCTGGCCCGCGAGGCGGGTTACCGCTCGAAGGTCGCCGTCTCCTGCTTCGACAACAAGGTCGACGCGGTCGGCGCCTGCGTGGGGGTTCGCGGGGCGCGGATCAAGAGCATCGTCGAGGAACTCGCCGGCGAACGGATCGACATCGTCCGCTGGAACGACTCGCTGCAGGTGCTCGTCCCCAACGCGCTGCAACCGGCGGAAGTCGAAGACGTGATTCTCTGCCCGATGCTCGGCAAGATCATCGTGCTGGTTCGCGAGGACCAGTTGTCGCTGGCGATCGGCAAGAAGGGGCAGAACGTCCGGCTGGCCTCGAAGCTGGTCGGCTGGGACATCAACGTGATGACCGAGGAGCGATTGCAGGAGCAACTCGACGTGTCGGTCACCGCCTTCCGCGCCGTCCCCGAGGTGAGCGAGGATCTGGCGCAGAACCTCGTCGAGCAGGGCTTCTTCACCTTCGACGACCTCTCGGTCATCGAGCCGGACCAGCTCGCCGAACTCGGCGGACTGACCCCCGAGCAATGCGAAACGATCGTGGCCTTCGCCGATGAAGAAAGCGCCCGGCTGGAGCAGGAGGAGCGACTCGCGGCGCGACGGCGATCGATCGAGGCGGCCGCGGTCGCCCAGGCGGCCGAACTGGCGGCCGCGGCGGGCATTCCCCTCACTTCCGAGCCGGTCGAGGAAGCCGCTGTCGAAGCCGGGCCGTCCGCTGAATCGGAACAAGCGGCGGCCCACGAGGTGGCCACGGACGAGGTGGCCACCGACGAGGTGACTGCCGAGGCCGGGGACGAGATGGAGGCGGAAGCGGCGGACGTCGTGTCGCTCGACGAGATGCTTCAGGCGGAAGAGGAAGGGGCGTCCGTCCCCGGAACGAACTTGATCGACCGGGAGGAGCGCGCGGCGCACGAAGAGGCGCGACGGGAAGAGGCGGCGGACGAACTTCCGCCGGAAGGCGAGGTCGGACCAGGCGACTCGCCCGCCGACGAACTGGTCGACGCCCAGGAGGCGGTGTCCGGGGAGGACGTGGAGGGCGCGCGGCGGGCGCCCGGAGGCGCGTCGATGGGCGTCTCGGACGAGAATGGGCGCGATCCGGCCGAGCTTTCCGCGCCGGAATTCGCGAACGGCGGCGATTCTCCTTCCGAGGCGGGGGAGCCGTTGCGTCAGGCGTCGGCGGCGGACGAGAAATAATACCGAGAGACGATTCGGCCGGGGGGCATTTCGGTCGGTCCGACGTTCGGGCCGCGGAGCCGTTCGCCGATCACGAAAGGGACGTATGGCTGAGACGCAGACGAAGGTTCGCATCTTCGCGCTCGCGAAGGAGTTGGGCCTCGACAGCAAGGTGCTGATCGAGCATGCCAGTGCCGCCGGCATCGAAGTGAAGAACTCCGCTTTGGCGAGCGTGACCGAAGACGAGCGGGACCGGATCGTCGCGCACATTCAGCAGCAAGGGCCGGCCACGAGCGGCGGCGGAGGAGGCCCGCTCGCCCCGACGCGCGAACCTCCCCCCGACCGCGGCGCCAAGATCCGGCAGATCCCGATCCAGCCGCGCGCCCGCACGATGTCCAGCCGGCCGACTCCCGCTCCGGTCGAACGGCAGGCGGAGCGCGCCGGCCGATCGACCGCCGGCGCGACCGCCACGGCCGAGGCCCCCCCGACCGATTCCGCGACGTCGCTGGTGGAAGAGGCGCACACGGAAGAGGCGGAACAGCCGCGGCTGTCGCGTACCGAAGTCGAGGCGTCGGCCGAAACCGCGACGCCGACGGAAGAAACCGGCGGCGCGGCGGTCGATGAGGCGGCCGCGACGGACGCGGGCGCCGCGCGCGAGGCCGAAGCGGGCGAGGCCGGTCCCGGCGACACGCAGCCCGGTTCGAGCGTTTCCGGCAAGTCCGAAGGCCCGACGCCGTTCAACCGGGAGGACTACGTTTCCCCGCTGGGCGGTTCCAGCGGAGGCATCCGCGAGATGAAGGCGCGGGGCACGCTGGACAACGAGTCGCGGCAGTCGTCGCGTCCGGCGAAGCCCGCCAAGTCGAAGCGCGATTTGCCGAACATCGCGGCCCCTCCCACGTTCAAGCCTCCCAAGCGTCCGAAGCCCGCGGCCAAGGACGAAGGGCCGGCCCAGAAGCCGGACATGCGGCTCACCCCCGAGATCCTCCAGGGGCAAAGCCCGCTCGGCGGGCACATGCGGAAGGAGGGGCAGCCCCGCCCCGAGCGCCGAGTCGCCAAGGGGGGAAAAACGCCCACCGACCTGCGCGAGGCGCGTCGCCGCGGGATGGCCGAGGAGGACGAGCCGGCCCGCAAGAAGAAGCGCGCCCGCGACGCGGCCGAAGAGTCGGCCAAGGACCGCCGCCGCGGCGGTCGCCGGGCCGGCCGCAGCCGCCGCAGCGGGCCGGTCGTGTATCAAACGTCGGCCGAGATTTCCTTGCCGATCACCGTCCGCGGCCTGTCGGAGGCGATGGGCCGTCCCGCGAAGGAACTGCTGAGCATCCTCTTTCAGCGAGGGGAAATGGCCAAGATCAACGACCAGATCGGCGAAGAGACGGCGATGGAGCTGGCCTTGGAACTGGGCGTCGATCTCGAGATCAAGCGCGGGCGGGATCTCGAGCGGGAACTCGCGCGGCGGCTGGAAGAGGCGGAGGGGGGCGAGGATCTCCCCACCCGGCCGCCGATCGTCACCATCCTCGGGCACGTCGATCACGGCAAGACGTCGCTGTTGGACAAGCTCCGCTCGGCGAGCGTGGCGGCGGGCGAGGCGGGAGGCATCACCCAGCACATCGCGTCGTACCAGGTCGAGCACGAAGGCAAGAAAATCGCCTTCGTCGACACGCCCGGCCACGCGGCCTTCGGCGAAATGCGGGCCCGCGGCGCCAACGTGACCGACATCGTGGTCCTCGTCGTCGCCGCGGACGACGGCGTGATGCCCCAGACCGAGGAATGCATCAGCCACGCCAAGGCGGCCGGGGTCCCGATCATCGTGGCGATGAACAAGATCGACCTTCCCGACGCCGATCAGCAGAAGACGTTGCAGTCGCTCGCCGCGAAGGACGTGCTGCCGGCGGAATGGGGAGGCGACGTGGAAGTGGTTCGCACGTCGGCGATGACTGGCCAGGGCCTGGACGACCTGCTGGAGACGATTCTCCTCACCGCCGAATTGCAGGACTACCGCACCGCGTGGGACGCTCCCGCGCTGGGGGTTTGCCTGGAGGCGTTTCGGAATGAAGGGCGGGGCGTGGTCGCCTGGCTCATCGTGCAGACGGGAATGCTGCGGGTGGGTGACGTGGTCTTGTGCGGTCAGGCGTACGGCCGCATCCGCGCGATCTACAACGACCGCGACGAAGAGATCCAGGAGGCGCCTCCGTCCACGCCGGTGAAGGTCGCGGGGTTGGACATCATGCCCGACGCGGGGGACCATTTCTTCGTGATGTCGGACATCGACGAGGCCCGCGAGCTGGCGGAAAGCCGCCGCGACGCCGGGCGGGCCGAGGTTCTCGCGGGCAAGGGCCGCCCGCGGACGATGGACGACATCCTGCAGGCGGCGCGGGGCGGATCGGTCGAGGATCTGCCGCTGATCATCAAGGCCGACACGCCCGGCTCGCTCGAAGCGCTGCGCGGGGAGATCGACAAGTTCGACCATCCCGAGGTGCGGGTGGAAGTCGTCCACCAGGGGGTGGGGGGCGTCAACGAGAGCGACGTCACGCTGGCGAGCGCGTCGGGGGCGATCATCGTCGCCTTCCACGTCGTCCCGGAAGAGCGGGCCAGCCTGCTCGCCGAGCGGGAAGGGATCGAAATCCGCCGGTACGACATCATCTACGAGGTCACCGAGCACATCAAGAACGCCCTGGAAGGGCTGCTCAAGCCGGAGCGGGTCGTCGTCCCCACCGGCCGGGCGATCGTGCTCCAGACCTTCAGCATCAGCCGGTTCGGGACGATCGCCGGGTGCCGGGTACTCAACGGGTCGATCGAACGCTCCAGCCGCGTCAACGTCATCCGCGATCAGACGGTGCTCAACAACTACGGCATCGCCTCGCTCCGCCGCGAGAAGGACGACGTGCGCGAGGTGGTCAATGGGATGGAGTGCGGCATCCGCCTGGAAGGCTTCAACGACGTCAAGGAAGGCGACATCCTCGAGGCGTTCCGCATCGAAGAGAAGAAACGCACGCTGAGCTGATCGCGAGCGAGTCCCGGAGGACAAGGCCGATGAACCTGGAATGCGATCCCACCGTCGATCAGTTGCGCGAGTTGATCCGGCGGAACGACGATGACTCGGGCCACCACGTTCTGTGGGTGGATCGGTCGGGAGAGGTGCGAATCTCGCGACTTCCTGCGGGGAAATCGTCCGTTCCCGGCGATCGCCCTCCCGCCGGCTTCGCCGAATCGCATCCGGACATGCGGTTGTGCTACGAAACTTTCCTGGCGGGAAACGAGTACGTCGGTTCCGCGGCGGCCGAAGACGGCGAATGGATCTCGAAGCTCCTCGCGAGCTTGAACGAGGAATGGCACAAGTCCCATGCCGATGGAGAATTCTCATTCGTTCCGATCAGCTCGGGGCTGTTCGACGAGTCGAGCTCCGTTTCGGGAGGCTTCACGTGCCGATCACAGTAACGTTCGACGTGCAAGGCCCGAAGCCGCAGGAGTTGAATCGCATCCGCGGATTTTTCGAACGCCTCGGGTGGGAGCACCTTGGAAACACCGCCTACCGCTATCCGAAGCTGCACGGCGGGCATCCCACCGAGGACTGGTTCAACCACGTGATTCCGGCATTGATGCTGTTGCGCACTTTCGCCCGGCATGCCGCGGAAACGGGCCGCAATCTTCGCAAGTTCTCCATCGACGTCCAGAGTTCCACCGGCTTCAATCCGGTGACCGACGTGGGCGCGCTGCCGATGAGCGCGGCCCAGATCGTTTACTCGCAACCCTCGCGACCGGGTGAGTCTTTCGGAAGAAGGCGGCTCGAAGAGTGGATCGACGGCGTCACGTGGCCGTATGAGATTCCACCTGCAACTCCCTCCGGACGGCCGACTTGACCCCATGTCTTCACGCCGCACCCTCAAAGTCGCCGAGGCGATTCGCGAGACCGTCAGCACCGCGGTGCTGTTCGAACTCCGCGATCCGCGCGTGCAAAACGTCACGGTGATTCGGGCCGAGGTCGCGCCCGATCTTCGGCACGCCAAGGTGTACGTCACGGTGATGGGGGACGAAAAGGCGCAGGCGCTGTCGATGTACGGCCTCGAATCGGCGAGCGGCTACCTGCAAAAGAAGGTCGCCGACCGATTGCGGACCCGCTACACTCCCCAGTTGACCTTCATGCTCGACGACAGCGTGAAGAAAAGCGTCGAGGCCTCGCGGATCATCCGCGAGGCGCTGGAAGACGACGAGGCCCATCGACCCGCGGAGGACGGGCCGTCCGACGACGCCGATCACATAGTGGGAGGATAAGACGCTGGCGCGGGGCGGCCCCATGATCGGGCACTCGACACCAAGCGCCATCCAGCCGACCCTCGACCCTCAACCCTCGACCCTCAACCCTCAACCCTCGACCTTCGACCCTTCCCCGCATGGCAGCCGCACACAAACTCAAGGCCTCCGAGAAGCAGGCGCTGGCCCGCAAGCTGACCGTCGTGCTCAAGAAGGAGTACAAGGGGGGGCTCCCCCGCGATCAGCGCACGGTGCTCGACACGCTGCTGTTCGCGATCTGCCTGGAGAACTCGCCCCGCGTCGCGGCGGAAGCGGCGCTCGCGCGGATGGGCGAGTTGTTCCACGACCTGAACGAAGTCCGCGTCAGTTCCATTTCGGAGCTGGCCGAAGCCTTCCAGTCGATGGACGACCCGGAGTGGAAGGCGTTGCGGGTGCGGGGCGCGCTGCAGCACGTGTTCGAACGGCACTTCTCGTTCGACTTCGATCAACTCCGCAAGCGGACGCTGGAGCAGGCGGCCAAGCAGCTCGAGAAGATCCGCGACTTGAGCCCCTTCGTGCGGAACCATGTGCTGCACGAGGTGCTCGGCGCGCACGTCATCCCCTTGGACGACGCGCAGCGCCGGGTGGCGGTCTGGCTGGGGCTGATCGCCCCGGACGCGACCGCCGAGCACGCGTCCGAAGAACTCAAGCCGGCGATTCGCAAGGCCGACGCGCCGCTGTTCTGCCATCTGCTGCGGTGTCTGGCGACCGACGAGCGGTTCGCTCCCACGTTCCAGGCGATCGACGATCACGCTCCCGAGGAGGGGTTCGATCCCGCGACGGCGGCGGACCGCCTTGCGGACCTCCTCGCGGGCAAGGGAGGCAAGTCCGCCTCGCGGAAATCGTCCAACTCGAAATCGACGAGCTCGAAATCGCCGCGGACGTCGGCGAGCGCCAAGAAGAAGGGCCAGCGCCCCGCCGCCGCCCGCCGCAAGAAGTGATCGCCGCCGGCTACTTCGCCGACTTCATGATCTCCGTCGGCTCGGCGATCTTGCGGTAGCCGATGCAGCGGATGACCTCCAGGACTTCGCTCCAGGTGGGGAACTGCCGGCCGCTTTTCCGCTTGTACTCGTCCATCGACTTCATGAACTCGATCTCGTCGTCCGAGTAG
>JBBDNT010000020.1:0-8348 GCA_040877445.1 Planctomycetaceae bacterium | reverse complement strand
CGGATGCGTGCGACACACTTTGCGATTTCAAGGCCGCGCCGCGGCCGCCGTCCCCTCTCCCCCGGCTTTGCGGGGGAGAGGGGGAGGACCGACCGTTGCAACCGCGCGGGCGTTCGCGATAGCATGGGCCGAATGCGTTCCCTGCCGCCGGAATTCCCGTGAATTCCGGCCTCATCCCGCCCCGCCCCGCCAACTTCACGACGCACATCGACATGGCGAACTCGAACGTCCCTCAGCCGGGAGACCGCGCTCCCGCTTTCGACCTTCCCGCCTGGCCGGAGGGGCGCGTCAAGCTGTCCCAGTTCAAGGGGGACAAGAACGTCGTTCTCTATTTCTATCCGCGCGACGACACGCCCGGCTGCACGAAGGAAGCCTGCGGGTTTCGCGACGATCTGGCGGCGTTCGAAGCGACCGACACCGTGATCCTCGGCGTCAGCGCCGACACGGTCGCCTCGCACGAGAAGTTTGCCGGGAAATTCGAACTCCCGTTTCCGCTGCTCGCCGATGAAGACCACGCCGTCGCCGAAAAGTACGGCGTGTGGGTCGAGAAGAACATGTACGGCCGCAAGTCGATGGGCATCCAACGGGCGACGTTCCTGATCGACAAGTCGGGCAAGATCGCCGCCGCATGGCCGAAGGTCTCGGTCGAGGGGCATGTCGCCAAGGTGGCCGAGGCGGTCGCCGCGTTGAAGTGACGGTGACCGCAACCCAAAGGACTCCGCCGATGCCGTTTCGCTCCTTGCCGTTCGCCGTCTGTCTGTTGGTCGCTTACGTTTCGCTTTCGGCTTGTGGGGCCGACGACGGGGCGGCGCCCGCGGCGAGTCGCAGCGACGCCGTTCCACAGAAGGTGGTCGCCACGGGCGATGCGGCAGCCGATTGGCCCCAATGGCGGGGCGTGGGACGCGACGGCAAGTCGCTGTCGCAGGGGCTGCTTCAGGACTGGCGCGAAGATCAGCCGTCGCTCGTCTGGACCGCGAAGGGTTTGGGGGAGGGTTACGCCAGCGTGGCGGTCGTCGGCGGCCGCATTTACACCACCGGAAACGTGAACGACGCCCAGGCGGTCGTGGCGCTCGATGAAGCGAGCGGCCGGGTGTTGTGGACGACGCCCGTCACCGGCCAGGCGCCGCGGCACAGCTACCGCGGTTCGCGATCCACGCCGACGGTCGACGAGGATCGCGTCTACGTCGTCCCTTCCAGCGGCGCGATCGTGTGCCTCGACGCGGGCAACGGCGAGATCGTCTGGCAGCACGAGTTCCGAAGAACATGGAACGGGCGGATGATGTCCGGCTGGGGATACTCCGAGTCCCCGCTGATCGACGGCGACAAGCTGATCTGCACTCCTGGCGGCGCGGACGCCACCATCGTCGCGCTCGACAAGCGGACCGGCAAGGAACTGTGGAAGGCCGCCGTCCCCGACGCCGGCGGCGCCGGGTATGCGTCGGCCGTCGTCTCCGAGGCGGCGGGAGTGCGGCAATACGTGCAGCTCGTGGGCCGGGGAATCGTCGGCGTGCGGGCCGACGACGGCAAGTTCCTGTGGAAATACACGCGGATCGCCAACCGGACTGCGAACATTCCCACGCCGATCATCGACGGCGACCACGTCTGCTGCGCGACCGGTTACCGGGCGGGGGCGGCACTGCTGAAACTGTCGGCGGACGGCGCCGGCGGCGTGAAGGCCGAGGAGGTCTGGTTTCACCCGGGCAACACGCTGCAGAATCATCACGGAGGAATGATTCAAGTCGGGAAACACCTATACCTGGGGAACGGCCACAACAACGGCTTTCCCACCTGCGTCGAACTGGCGACCGGAAGGCTCGCCTGGGGCGGCCGCACTCGCGGCGCGGGGAGTGGCTCCGCGGCGGTCGCGTTCGCCGACGGCAACCTCATCTTCCGTTACCAGAGCGGCGAGCTGGCGCTGATCGCCGCCGACCCGGACAAGTACGAGCTGAAGGGCACGTTCCGTCCGGAGCACGTCGAGCAGCCGAGTTGGGCGCACCCGGTCGTGGCGAACGGCCGGCTGTATCTCCGCGAGCAGGACGTTCTGATGTGCTACGACGTGACGCAGCGGTAAGCGTCCCCACGCTCGCTCGCGGTTTCGCGGCGCCCGGCGTTCCGCCCCGGGAAGTTCAATCGGCGTGTACCGTCCGCCGATCGCCGGGGGGCGAAGACGGAAGGGCCGGGCGCTCGTGCTGAAGCCAATCGATGGGGCGGCCGGGTCGCAGCGGCGCGGGGGCCGGCACTTGCTTCGGCTCGCCGCGCAGCAGGAAGCGTTCCCGTTCTTCGTCGTGCGGGTCGAAGAACTCCTTGAACCAGAGCATGTTCCGCACGTGTCCGGTCACGCCGTCCACATACACGGTGGCCCCCTTGTCCCGGAAGTCGAGCAGCATTCCGAAGAACCCGCTGGGCACGTACATCACGTGGCTCATGTCGATGCCGACCGTCCGCCGCTTCTGCCGCATCAGGCCGGTCAGCGTCTCGCGCAGCAGGCACAGGTCGGCCCCGTCCCAGATCTCCATATCACCGAAGTCCAGAATGACGGCTCCGCGCCGATCCTCGACCGCCAGTCGATCTCGCTTGGCCATCTTCGCCCCACGCTCGTTCGGGATGCCGAAAGAAGTCCGCGGGGGCCTTGGAAAGCCCCACGCCCGCTGAACGGCGATCGAACGCAAACGACGGGCCGAACGGAGCGGCTGTGCGCTCGACGTTCGGAAGCGACCGGCGTTACTTGGGACGCACGCCGGAGTTAGCGCGCCGCGCGGCGATTCGAGCCGCCTCGAACGGCGCTCCGCGCGTTCCCGAAAGACAACGTCGCGGACCGGGCGATGTCGCGTTCTCGCAACGCGATCATTCCCCGGCGGGCAAGTACAACAGCCGCCCGCACGATTTGCAGAACAGCGTCTTGCCGGAGTTCAACTCGACCCGCGATTGGGGGAGCAGGCTCATGTTGCAGGCGGTGCACACGCCCTCTTTCACCGCGGCGAGCGCCGCGGCGCCGTGCGCCTGGACCAGCCGGCGGTAGCCGTCCAGAATCGTCGCGGGCAGGATGCGTTCGGCCTCTTTGACTTCCGCCTCCAGCCGTTCGAGGTCCCCTTGCAGCCCGACTTGCGCGGCTTCGACTTCCTCGGCGAGGCGTTGTCTCTCCCGGCGGGCCGTTTCCAACTCGACCTTCTTCCGGCCGAGTTCCCGCTGTTTCGCGTCGACTTTTTCGAGGCCTTCGAGGATCTCGTCCTCGAGGACGCTGTTGGCCATCGTGTCGGCGTCGATCTGCGAGCGGAGGATGTCGTACTCGCGGTTCGAGGAGGCGGCGTTGAGCTTGGCCCGCAGGTCGTTGATCTTGGCCTCGTTCGATTTCAACTGCAGCGACTTGCCGTCCACCGCCATCTTCAGTTGCTTCCACTGATCTTCGAGTTGGCGGAGTTCGTCTTCGCGGGACGCGACCTGTCGCTTGCGGATATTCACCTGCCGCGGCCCGCGGGCCAACGCGTCGCGGACATCCTGCAACCGGACATGCAACCGGTGCAGCCCTTCGAGTCCACCGGCGACCGTATCGTTCATAATCCCCCCGAGAGTGGCCGTGTCGATCATCCCAGTTGAATTGTCGGCGGGAAAGGCCGCGGAAGCAAGCGGGACGCGAAAATTCGCGCGAATCGCAAGTCGAGAGGCGCGGCGTTCGCCCCTCGCCATGCCCGTGTGGTTCTCACCACGGAGGGGGACTGATGAGCACGGATATTCCTATCTCATCAATGCCGATCCGTGGAATCCGTCGTCGATCGAATTGCCCACGCGGCGAAAATCCGGAACGTTGGCGGCATGGAGAATCGCCGGCGACGTCATCGCTCGGGGAGCGCCTCTTCCCCCGGCGGGCGATCACCGATCCAGCCGTCTTCTTCATACGTCCGCCGCAATGCCGCGAGCACGCGGTCGTGCAGCGGGCCGTTCGTCGCGAGGATGCCGCGGTTGGCGGCGAGCGTCGCCCCGTGCGTCCAGTCGAGCGGAAGGCCGAACAGATCGGTGACGCGGCCTCCCGCTTCCTCGACCAAGAGCGCGCCGCTGGCATGGTCCCAGATCTTCTCGCGATAACCGCGCCGCGTCGGCAGTCGCAGATACACGTCCCCTTCGCCGCGGGCGACGACGGCGTATTTCGCCTGGCTGTCGAGCCGCACCGGTTCGGCTTCGACTCCCAACAGCGCGGCAACGCGGGCCGAACGGCCATGCGCGCTGTGCGCCGCCTCGACCGATTCGCACATCCGCAGGCGGCGCGGATCGTCGACGCGGCTGACGTGGATGGGGGCCGAGTACCGAGTACCGAGTACTGAGTACTCGGTACTGAGGACCGATCGACCGGTTCCGGCTTCCGCGAGGTCGCCAACGTCCAACGGCCGCACGTTTGCGCCGCGGCCGCGCACGGCGGCGAAGATCGCGCCGGAACTCGCCTGGTGGGACGGATTACCGATCCGTCCGGCGGCCGAGCCGAACGGATCGGTAATCCGTCCTACGGGTTCGACCGCAAGGTTCGGGCAGCCGAGCACCGCGACCTCGACCCGCCCCGCGACGATCAGCGCCAGCGCGACGGCGTACTGCTCGCCGCGCAAAAAGCCCTTGGTTCCGTCGATGGGGTCGAGCGTCCAGAACCGTTCGGCGAAGGCGTCGGCGTTGCCGCGATCGATCCAGTCGCAGACCTGCGCTCCGTCGGACCGCAGGCCGATCGTTTCGAGTTCGCGGACGATTCGCGCGAGGTGCGGCGCGTGGTCCGGCGTGCGGAGCGCGCGGGCGTCCTCCTCGGCGATCAGCGGGTCGTCGGGGAACGCTTCGGCGAGCGCCTTGCCGATGATCGCCTGGCTGGCGAAGTCCGCCACCGTGACCGGACTGCGGTCGTCCTTTTCGATCGCTTCGATTCCCGCCTGCACGTGCCGGCAGACGAGGCTGGCGGCGCGGACGGCTGCGAGGGCGATGGTCAGTTCGTGCGAGAAGTCCGCGGACATGGTAGGTGGGACGTGGTTGTCTCGAAGGATCGGCGCGAAACCGCAAGCGTGACGGGGGCGGGATTCGTCAATTGCCGCCCGTTCGGGATTTTCCATATCCGAAGGCGTGGAGGGCGCCCGCGTCGGTGCCGACGAGCACGAACTCGCCCGCGATGATCGGCGGGGCGTGCGACTTCGATTCGAGGTCGTGCTGCTGGAGGATCTTTCCCGCGTGATCGGCGAGGACGAGGCGGCCGTCGCGGGTGCTCACCAGCACGCGGTCGCGGGTGGCGAGAGGGGCGGCCATGCTGACGAGACCATTGCCGAGCGACTGCGGATCGAACCGGCGCACATCGTCCATCGTGGGATAGTCGGCGGGTTCCTTCGTCGGCGCGTTCAAGTCGATGCGGGTGAGGCCGGTGGTGCCGTACTGCCCCTTGATGCCCGACTGGAAGACCGAATCGCCGGCGATCGCGATGCCGCCGTAACCGTAGCTCGCGTTGCCGATCCGCAGCCGCTTGCCGGTCGCTGCGTCGAGTTCGAGGACGTAGTACGGGCTTCGGACGTAGAGCTTGTCGGTTGTCCGTTGTCCGTTGTCCGCTGTCGAGACGGTGCGACCGGTGATTGCGGAGTCGGCGGCGCCTTCTGCAACTGACGACGGACCACTGACGGCGGACAAACTCTCGATCGAGACCGGGACGAACGACTTCCACAACGGCTTGCCGGTCTTCGCGTCGAGCGCCCAGACCCAGTCGTGCCATTGGGCGGCGAACACGCGATCGCCGGCGATCACCGGCGGGGCTTGAACGAACGCGCCGCGCGCGGTGAAGTTCCAGAGCTTCTTCCCCGTGCGGCGGTCGAGACAGTAGAGATTGTGGTCGTGCGCGCCGAAGACGATCAACCCGCCGGAAACCGCGGGCGACGCCTGAATCGGCGCGCCCGCCTCGAACGTCCACCGCACCTTGCCATCGTCGGCGGAGAGGGCGACGAACTTTCCGTTCTCCGCGCCGCAGTACACGAAGTCGTCGGCGAGCGCGGGAGCGCAGCGGATCGCCGCGCCGCAGTCGTGCGACCAGAGTTGCTTGCCCGTCGCGAGATCGGCGGCGACCACCGTTCCCGCGAGCGTGCCGACGAACGCGCGGCCATCCTGTGCGACCGGCGATGCGACGATTCCGCCCTTCACGTCGAGCATCCACGCGGGCTTCAACTCATCGCCGAGATCCGCGGGCGAGAAGCCGCGGCGCAGCGGATCGCGGCCCTGCATCGGCCAGTCGGAATCGACGATCGCGTGGTCCCTCGCTTCTGCAAGCAACTTCGCGACTTGGTCCGGCGGCGCGGCGGGCGACTCGTCCTTCGCGACCGGCAGGCTCGGCTCGTCTTCACCCGCCGGCTCGAAGCAATAGGCCCGGCCGTCGCGGCTGGTGAAGTACAGCCGGCCGTAGGCGATCGCCGCTTCGCCGCAGATGGTGTTCCCCGTGCTGAATCGCCACGCCGGTTCGCCGGTGCGGAGATCGACGGCGTACAGAGTGCTCCCCTTGCCGCTTTCGCGGGGCGCGGTCACATGCCCGAAGGACCACAACGCTTCGAGGTCGCCCAGGGGATGCGGGATGCCGGTCCCCATGTAGGCGAAGTTCCCGCTGACGACGGGCGAGCAACAACCGGAGCGGCCCTGTCCGTCGAAGGTCCATTGCTGTTCGCCGGTGGCGCGGTCGTGGGCGATGATCATCGAGCCGTAAGGCTTCGCCAGTACGCGATCGGCGGTGAGCGTGGCGGGTGCGTAGTGATTGCGGGCGGGACCGCTCCACAGGGTCTCGCCGGTGGCGCAGTCCAGCACGTGCAGTTTCTTGTCGGGCGAGGAGTTCATCGGAACGGTGAGCGCCTGGCCGTCGGTCGCCATCGTGCGATAGGGATAGATTCCCTCGCGCGTCCACAGCACCTTGCCGGTCTTCTCGTCGAGCGCGGTGACGGCCCCTTCCAGAATCTTCCCACCGGGGCCGAGGTTGTTGAAGCGGTTGTTGACGCGGGTCGCGGTGAAGACGCGGCCGCCGGCGATCGTCGGCGTGATGGTATGAATCCCGTGCCCCGCCGGAATGTCGCTCCGCCAGATCGTCTTCCCGTCCTCGAGCGACAGCACGCTCACGGCGGGGGCGGCGCCTCCTTCGGCCACGTAGATCTTTCCGTTCGCGACGGGAATGCTCGTGCGGAGCGGATCGTGGCCGAGCCCGTCGAGTTCCTTCCGCCACAGCTCCTTGGCGTCGCGGGCGTCGAGCACGACGAGGGCCGACGTGTTCTTGTGCCAACTGCGAACCCACAGCACGAGCTTCTCGTCGGCGTAGGCCGGCGCGGTGTAATGCGTGAGCTGGGCGTCGTCCAGTTCCCACAGCAGTTCGCCGGTGTCGGCGTCGAGGGCGATCAGCGAGCGGCTGTTGTAGACGTTCGAGTAGACCCGCCCGCCGCCGACGATCAGCCCCGCGCCGGCATCGTACGACGCGTCGCCGTCCATGCGATACGACCACCGCAGCTTGAGCGGCGGCTTGACGGAGTCGTCGGGCGAGACGCCGCTTTGACCGACGTCCCCCTTGTACTGCGGCCACTCGAAGCGGCGGGCGGCGTCGGCATTGCTTGCCGATGCCTCGTCGCCGCGGGCCGCGAAGTCGTGGGAAAACAGGAACAGGACGACCGCGGCGGACGCCGCCAGCCGGACCAGTGCGGCCGACGATTTCATCGCGAACGAGCGGATCATGGCGAAGGCTCCGCGAACTCGGGTGCGGGACGAACGGAAATCGGGGCGGCGACCGGTTCAGCGGCACGCCGCGAATCGCCCCATCCTATCGCGACGGCGGCTGGCTGTCACCCGGCATCGCGTCTTCTCGTCCACCACTCGAACTCGCAATCCGGGCGGGATTGCCGCCCCTTTACGTTCGCCGCCGACACCCACGGACAGTCCGCGCCGCGCCGAACCGCAGTTTCGGCGTCGCGGCCGGCGTCAACGGTCCATGCTCGATTTCACCGTCGCGGTAGTACGCCGTTCACCTTGATCGTGTGGGGCGACGACCGGGGGCGGGTAGGACGAACTTCAGTTCGTCGTGCTCGCCGGCCGAGAGGGACAGCCGCAAGGTCGAAAGCACGGTCGGCGAAGATCAACGAGAATCACCGACGTTCGCCGACTCCGCGGGGGCGGGCTTCGCACGGCGAACTGAAGTTCGCCCTACGAAGCCGCGGCGTCGACGTCGATTCCGAGATCCCACCTCCGGCGACGTTCGAAGCCTCACCGCCGGAATGCCGATCCGTCCTACTACGCCTTCAACCTTGATCTTCTGGGTCGACCGTAGCATGGATTGGCCATGACACGGTGAGGTCGCCAGGTGCGCGGAGGCCGACACGCCA
>JBBDNT010000019.1:0-8430 GCA_040877445.1 Planctomycetaceae bacterium | reverse complement strand
CGACCCTCTCCCCCGCAAAGCCGGGGGAGAGGGGGAGCCTGATGGCCCCCGGGCGCTGAATGGCGCGACCCGAGATCGTGCGGATGGGATCGAGCTCGCAATGGGCATCGTGTTCCATCATGGCGTGTCCCGCGGCTCGCGTTCGTGACCAATTCATCGTTCAATCTCCCCCGTGCCGTGGGTTGGCGCGTTGGGCACGGCGTCGTCGCCGCCGTGTCGAATCCGCTTCCAATATCGGTCGTAGTCGAACTCGGGACTGTTCTCCCGGTCGTGGCAGAGCACGCATTGATCGGCGGCGGCGAACGGCGTCCGCCGCGTTCGCGGGTCGGCCGCCTCCGCGTGCGCGGCCGAGGGGCCGTGGCAGCTTTCACAGCCCACGTTCACCCGGTTCGCGCTGGCCCGCGGCGACTCGAAGCCCTCCGGCAGGCCGTATCCCGTGGTGTGACACTGCTGGCAGTAGGCATCGACGTGCGCGCCGGCGGAAGCCAGCGTCTCCCAGGCGTGGGCGTGCTTCGATTCGCTCCACAAGCGGCAATCCGCGGCGTGGCAGGCGATGCAGGATTCCGTCCCGGCCACGCGGTAATCGCCGCGCGCGGCGGCGGGAACGAGCGGAGCGAAGCCGGTCTCCGAAGCCGGCAGATCGAGCCGAGCGAGCAGATCGCGGAACTCGCCAAGGTTCGCCTGTTGAGCGGCGTCGTCCGGGAACTCGGGCGTCAATTCGACGACGCTGCCCGTCCAGCCGGCGGTATTCCCCTCGTCCTCCGGCAGCGCGCGTTCCAACCGCACGATGAACTTCCCCTTGTTCGTCGCCGAGGCCAGCAGCGCCGGGCCGATTCGCTCCGGCGCGATGCTTTGCCCGGTCGGGCCGCCGACGACGAGGTCGACTTCCGGCAGTTCATTCGCCAGCCGACGCAATTCCGGCTCCGGTAGATAGGCCAGCACCACGGTCCAATCGACCTTGCGCGGCAGCGCGCGGAGCGCGTCGAGCACCGCCTGGCGCGGCGGGTCGATGTTCACTCGCGCGTCGGCGTATTGCGGCGACAGCACGCCGACGACCGCGATGTGACGGCCGGCCGCCTCGACGATGCGGAACGGTTCGGCGACCGGCTTGCCATCCGCGTCGCGAAGGTTCGCGGAGACGAACGGCGCGCCGCTTCGCTCGGCGAGTTCGCGGAGATAGTCGGGACCGAGCGCCGCCTCGGGTCCGCCGAGGTTGTGGGCGGCGACGTTCAACCGCCGCTCGCCGGCGAGGATCGCCTCGAACTTGAGCCGCTGATAGCGCGAGGTTCCCGAGGCCGCGCCGCCGGCGTCGAGGACGATCACCGCCGCGTCGCGACCGGCCTGTTCGACGAGCGCGCCGCGGCGCGACAGCCCGCCGGATTGGCCCGCCGCGCAGCCGCAAGGGACGATCCAGCCGGCGGTGTCGCCGCTGACCAGGATCGCCAGCCGCCGCGGGAGATCGGACGCACTCCCACCGTCGGCGATGTCGCGATCCGCGCACGCGCCCGCGAAACCGCAAGCGGCGGCGACGAGCGCGGCGGGAAAGACGATGCTCCGTGCCATCAATGCCATCAATGCACCAGGGCGTACGCCAGGATGTTCACGTTCACCTGAATGCAGTTCGCGATTTCGTTGCCTCCACAACAGCAGCAGCCGTGCGCATGGGCGGTGTCGTTCAGTCCGTCCTGCGAGTAGACGACGCCGAGCCGTCCGTCGAGGGTGACGCCGTCGAGCGGGTGCGGCTTGCCGTGCTTCGCCTGCAGTTCCGAGATGACATGCACCGTCTGGAACAGCGGGTGGTCCATGGGAATCGGCTCGAGCGGCGTGTGGGGGAAGACGAGCGACATCTCCTTGCGGAAGGAGCGGTTCCAGTCTGGCGATGAACAGCCGGCCGAAGCCAACAGGAATCCGCCCCGCTCGACGTACTGCCTGAGGTTCTCGCGCTCGCGGTCCGACAGGTCGAAGCTCCCCTCGCCGGTCATGATGACCAGCGGGAAGTCGTACATTTCCGACGAATCGAGCTTGACGGCGTGAAAGCGGCGGCTGGTCGAAATGGCCGATTGCTTCTCCGCCTCGATCAGAAAGTGATCCGAGAAGCAATGGCTGCTTTTGACTCCGGCATACACCAGGTTCGCCACCTGCACGATGCTCTGCGGCTCGCCGCCGACCTGCTTCGGATCGGGCACCTCGGCAAGCGGCGAAGCCGGCGCGGGCGCCGAACCGGCGGGGAGCGCGCCCCGCTCCGAGGAGAGCGCGGCGCGGTCGACCGGGGCGGCGTCCTGTGCGGAGCTCGACGGCGGCCCGAACAGGGCCAGCAGCCCGCAGCCGATCATCAGGAGTCGGGGAGCGCGCTGGTGGCCGCTCCTCGTGTTTCGAAGTCGTGCGAATGACATCTTGCGAGACCTTTCGTGGTCGATCGTTTCGTGTTCAGGAACACTTGACTCGATTCGGCGAAAGTCGAATTCGACGCGGCGGGCTTCGTAGGGCGAACTTCAGTTAGCCCCCCCCCGCGTCTGGTGCGCTCGGCAAAACCCCGTTGATTCTCCCCTTTCTCGATCGATGGTGCGATCGACGTCGGGGCCGTCGGTTTGCGATGGCGGGCACGACGAACTGAAGTTCGTCCTACCCGCCCGATCGTCGATCGACAAGTTCGAATCGGCTGCGATGCCATTCAAGTAAGTGTGACGCGATTCAATCATTTCCCACCTCGTCGGCGATGCGCTGGAAATACCGGCCCACCTTGCGGCGGTAACGCAGCGGAACGAGCGATTCGCCCCCGTCCGCGGATCCCGTCGCAGCGGCGGCGTCGTATCCCGCGCCGGCGGGGCGGCCGGTGACGCGGATCGACGCCGGGTCGCCGGCGCCTCGGGGCGAAAAATCGCTTTGCAGGCCGGCCCGCTGCGCCGACTGCTGGTCGATGAGAGGATCGTTGCCGAACAACCCGACGTTCTGCAACGTGCTGCGGCGGGCGCTGTATCCGCCACCTCCTCCTCCGCCGCCCAGCCCCGCACCCGCACCCTGAAGAAGCTGCCCGAGCGTGATTCGCAACGACTGGGCCATCCCCGGCGCGAAGCGGCGGCGACACGCTTGTGCGGCCCCGTCCTGCCCGAACCCGGAGCACTTGCTGAGGAACCGTTCGAGGATGTCGGCGGCCTGCTTCGCTCCGGCGTGTCCCCGCGTGCCGTCGAACTCCGCCAATCCGGTTTCCGCGTCGACCATCGCCTCGCTCGCGCCGCTCTTCCGAACTTCGGCGACGAAATCGAGCGCCGACTGCCGCACCTCGTCCAGCTCGTCCCCCTCGGGAAGTTGCGCGGCGTGCTCCTCGATGTCGGCGAGCAGGCGGGCGAGGTCGTCGCGGATGCGCGCCTGTTCGGATTCCAGATCGCGCATGCGCGCCTTGAGGGCGGGGTCGTCCTCCTGGTCGCGTCCCCGCAGCGCCGAGAGCCGCTCCGCCAGCTCGCGCTGCCGCTCGTACAGTTCGACGAAGCGGTTTTCGTCGCGCGCCAGCCTTCGCACCGATTCGAGGAACGCGAGCGGCTCCATCACCTCGTCGTCGAGTTGCTCGCGGCCTTCGGCGAGCGCGTCGAGCATTTCCTGAATCGCCCGCTTCATTTCTTCGTTCGAGAGGTTCTGGTTCCGCGCCAGTTCGTCGGTGCGCTTCCGGAGCCGCTGCAACTGCTCCGATTGCCGGTCCAACTCCTGTTCGAGCAATCGGTCGAGTTCGAGTTCCAGTCCCGCTTCGGAGAGGCGGCGGAACGCTTCGGTCTCTTCCTCGAGCCGCCGCACAAGCCGCTGAAGCTCGTCGCGCGCCTGCTGCGCGACCGGCTGATCGTCGGGCGCGTCTTCGGATCGTTTGCGGAGCGTCTCGAACTCGTCGGCGACCGACTCCATTCTCCGCTGGGCCTGGCGGTACTTGCTTTGCAACAGTTCCATCGCGTCCCGCTGGGCCCGCATTCGTTGGAAATCCTCATCGGAAATGATGCGGACGAGCACCACCGAGCTTTCCGCCCCCTTGCCCCCCCGCCAGCTTTCCGATTCGCCCGGCGGCCTCGCCGCCGGATCGTTGTCCTCCACCCGCGCGAACAGCTTGATCTCATCCCCCGGCTTCAGCCCGTAGGCCGCGAGGGGCAGCCGCACGGTCTCGTACGTGCGGAGCGGCGGCGGATCGGACACGGCGACGTCGAGCGGCAGATAGCGGGAATCGTTCAACCCGCGGAACAATTGCAGCCGCGAGATGCCGTAATCGTCCTCGGCCGAGATCACCACGGGAAGCGTCACCGACGGCGTGGCGAACGAGACGGCGGGAGGCGCGATGAGCCGGATGAAGGGCCGCTCGTCCTCGAGCAGCAGCACCGGGGCGCGGAAGGTCTCGGTCGAGAGCCGGCCCGATTCGTCCTCCAGACGGAGTTCGATTCGTCCGTTCCCCGTGATTTCGAACGAGCCGACGACCGCCGCGGGATCGGCGGGATCGCCGCGCAGAGCGGCCGTCGTCGAACTTCCCTGGGCGACCACTTCCAGCGTGCCTCCCCGCAGCGGCCGATTGCTCCGGGCGCGGATCTCGACGAGCGTGCCCGGCAGGCCGGCGAGGCCCCCCTTCGGCAGTTCCCCTTCCCACGACTTCTGATACGTGTACGTAGGCGGCGTGACGCGGAACCGCACCCCCTCGAAACGCGGGACAAGGATCACTCCCACCGTGTGCCGATGGCTCCGCGCTCGATGGCTGCGCACGAAGTACGTCGCGGGGCGCGTCACGTTCGCGACCGTCGCCCGCCAGCCGCCGCCCGGTTCGGGAAACATCGGCAGCACTTGCTCGGAAGGAGTCGCCGACGAATCGCGCGCGGCGAGACCGGCCGCGTCGGTCGGCTTGCCATCGCCGTCGTCGGTCGGTGCGTCGCGCGGGACGAGGACGAGTTCCACGTCCGCCGAGAGCGGCTTGTCGGCGGTGACGCGGACATCGAATCCTTGACCGTAAATCACTTCCGCGTCGCCGGGCGCGACGGTGAACGTCACCGCCGAATACGGGGGATGGTCGCCGAAGGGATCGAACAGCCGCAGCCATTGCGTTTCGGCCAGCCGCGGCAACAGGAGCGCCACGGCGATGAACAGCGCGGCCCCGCCGCAGATCGCGGCCGCCGCCGTCGCCATCGGGGCGAGAGGCGCCACGCGTTTGCCGGGGACCGTTCCGGCGAGTTGTGCGCCGCGCCGCACGGCCAGTTCCGCCAACCCGCGCGTCAGCGGGGAGGGCGGGGGGAGCGTCGCCGCGCGCGCGGGCGCGGTCCGCCGGGCGCGTGCGAGGTCGACGTTTCGTTCCAGTTCGGCCGCGGAGCGGATCTGCCCGCGGGTGCTTGCCAGCGAGTCGAGTCGGCCGGCGAGACGCGGAACCGTGCCTTGCGCCGCCGAGCGCCGCGCCAGCCAGGCCAGCACGCCCAGCGCGACGACCGCGGAGGAGAACATCGCGGCGAGCCGTAGCTCGGGGGAGAGTTCGACGAGCAGGTCGAGCCACGCGGCGGCGAACAGCCACGCCGCCGCCGCGACGACTCCCCAGCCGATCGCCGAGGCGACGCCGATCGCCAGCATCCGCCGCCGCAGGCGGTTCAGGATTCGCAACAGGGAGTGTGATCGAGGGTGCATGGCCGCGTTCTCGTGATTTCGATAGTCGTTATTCTGAGATGGGGCGGCTCGGCTAATCGAAGCTGCGTCGCCGCGATGCGCTGGCCGGCCGCAACCCCCTCACCCCAACACTCCCCCGCAGAGAGATCGTCCGGCTTTCCGTCATTCCCGCGGAGGCGGGAATCCAGTCGCCGCGCCGGTCCGCGCCGCCACTGGATGCCCGCCTTCGCGGGCATGACGGGGCGGGGCGGTTGAAATCCGGACGATGTCCAAAGCCGGGGGAGAGGGGACCACGGCCGCTGTCGCGGCCTTGAAAGACCCGAACCGCGTAACATGTCCGATGAGTTGCATTCATGTCGTCGCCTTCGGATCGAGATCGTCGTTCCATCGCGGGCGGACACCGCCCACACTACACCAACCCGGCCGAGCGGCGCAGGCCCCAGGCCCCGCACCACACGGCGATCACTCCCATCAACACCCACCAGCGGTCCCACGCGGAGATCAGCCGCACGCGAACCGGCCGGCTGCGGGCGAGATGTTCGTCGAACCGCGCCACGACCGCCCGCGGATCGCTTTCCTCGAGGACCGCTCCGCCGCTGATCTCGGCGATCCGGGCCATGCGGTCGGGGTGGGCCGCCACGTCGATTTGTTCGGAATAATCCGGCCGCACTTCGAATTCCACCATGGGCGGAGCCTGCGGCCGCTGGTCGCCGATCGTGACCGGCGGTTCCCCCTCGACGAGAGCCGCCTCGACCTGGGCGCGATAGCGGCCCTCGGGAAGTTTCCCGAACGGAACGCGGAACACGCCGGGCACGTCGCCCGCCGGCGCCGGCTCGACCGTGCGGAGCGGCGTGCCGTCGTGACGCGACAGCGCCACGCGCGGAACCGTGGACGCCGATTCGGTCCGCACCAGCAATTCGGCGGAGACCGTCTCTTCCGGCAGGAAGGCGATGCGATCGGTCCGCAGCGCGAGATCCCGCCCCGGAACGAGGCCCACGCTCGACACCAGCCAGCGAAGCAGCCCCTGCCACAGTGCGGCATAGGTCGCGTCCAACTCGCGATAGGGCGGGGCGAGGAACGCCCACCGCCACATTCCCGAACCTTCCACCGCGACCACGCGCCCGGTGCCGTACATCTGGTAGCTCACCACCGGGGCGCCCTCTTGCGCCTCGGTCCGCGCGAGGACGACGGCCAGCGGCTTGGGCCGTTCCGGGGCGGAAACCATCGCCAGCGAGGGAAGCCGGCCGAGCCGGCCCGCGTCGTCCGCGGAAGCCGCGCCGAACCATCCCGCGCCGCCCCCCTCTTCCAACGCCACTCGGAAGCGCGTCTCGCGCGTCGGGTTCCAGCGGACCGGAAGCAACCGGCCCAGATCCTCGCCGAGACTCGTCGCGGGCGCCCCGCGGAAGCAGACCAGCGATCCGCCGTCCCGCGCGATCCACCCCCGCAGCCGGGTCAGCGTCTCATCGTCGAGGTACGCTTCCGCGTCGCGGCCGAGCATCACCACCTGGTAGCGGGAGAGATCCTCCAGCACGCTTCGTGGATCATCGAGGAACGCCGTGGTCTCGACGCGGCCCACGCCCTGATCGTCCGCGGTCGCTTGCCCGTCGTCCGTCGCCGATTCCCCGTTGCCTCCCGACTCGACTTCCGGCCTCTGACCGCCGACGTCTGTTCTCCGATCTCCCGCGAGCGTCGAACTTCGCCGCGCGTAACGGCTGTCGGAGAGGCGGATCAGCGCGTCGATCTCGAGGGACGGGTCCGAGGCGAGCGTCCGCAACAGGAACTTCGTGTCCCAGTACGGCTTCCCTTCCAGAACGAGCACGCGGACCGGCTCGTCCACGACGCGAAGCAGAAACGGGCTGGAATTGTTCGCCTCGGTGATTTCTCCGGCAATCGGCTCGACCCGCACGTCGTAACGGAACAGGCCGCTTTCCGGCTGGGCGACGGTGAACTCGACGTTCGCGATTCCGCTTCGGTCGGCGGCGTTGAATTCGACCGTCTTTCGCTCCAGGACTTCTTCCTCGCGGACGAGCGTCACGGCCGCGCTCGCCGCGAGACGGCCCCGTTGGCGGACGCGGGTTCGCACGGCGACCTTCTGCCCGACGAAGCTCAGTTCCTGCGGCCGCAGGACTTCGATCGCCAAGTCGCCGGGGACTTGATCGCCGCCAAGGGTGATCGTGTAGAGCGGGACGTCCATCGCCTTCGCCGCGCGGGCCGCATCCAGGAGCGTGCGGACGCCGCCCGGGGCGTTGTGGTGGCCGTCGCCGAGAACCATCATCGCCTGCCCCTGCGGCCGCTCTTCCAGCGAGCCGGCGATCGCGGCCGCGAGGTCGGTCGATGCGCCAGTGGCCTCGGCCGGAGGGGCGGCGGGATCGAACGGAACGACGCTCTCCGCGAACCGCAGCAGCCGCACGTCGAAGCGGCCTTCGAGATCGGCGGCGGCGCGGCCGGCGATCGCCGCGGCCGCCTCGAACCGCGAGCGGCCATCGACGTCGCGGACCGCCATGCTCGCCGATTCATCGACCAGCACCGTCAGCAACGGCTTGCCCGCGGGGGGCGGGACCGGCTCTTCCCACGTCGGATCGAGCAGAATCACCAGCACGGCCGCCGTGCCCACGGCCATCAACCCCACGATCCCCCGCCACCTCGCGCGCGAGACTCCCTCCGGACGCCACACCGCGTACCACACCAGCAACCCCGCCGCGCCCAAGGCCAGCGTGATCCACAAGGCGGTGGAAATCTGCGGCTGAAAAGTGAGGGAGGACATGGGGGGAGAAGTTACGAGTTACGAGTTACGAGTTACGAGTTACGAGTTACGAGTTA
>JBBDNT010000018.1:0-8471 GCA_040877445.1 Planctomycetaceae bacterium | reverse complement strand
GAATAGCGCCCCCGCCGACGATTGCAAGCGTATAGACATTAAATCGACACTCTGTTCAGTTCGTCGTGCCCGCCGATTCCCGAGATCGGGCGAGAATCAAATGGCTTTGCCCAAGGCACGGGCGCAGACTTCGCACGGCGAACTGAAGTTCGCCCTACGAAGCCCGCCGCGCCGAATCGGCTTCCGGCGACTTGCGAAGCGCCGTCGATTTCGCCAATCTGTTCCATTGACCAGAAGCGATCGACCAGACACGATCGACCGAGGCGATCGATCGGCGTCCTTCACGCCTTGCGACGACCGGCGAGCGAACCGATGACGGTGGATGCGCTGCGCGGCATTCTCAAGAAATACTGGGGCTACGACGATTTCCGCCCCCTGCAGGCCGAGGCGATGCGGGCCGTCGTCGAGGGCCGCGATTCCGTCGTCGTGCTCCCCACCGGCGGCGGGAAGTCCCTCTGCTTTCAGGCCCCCGCGCTGCAACTCCCGGGATTGGGGGTCGTCGTCTCGCCGTTGATCTCGCTGATGAAGGACCAGGTCGACGCGCTCGCCGACTGCGGCGTTCCCGCGGCCTGCGTGAACAGCACGCTCTCGCACGAAGAGCGGCGGCGCGTCGCCGACGAAGTTCGCAGCGGTCGATTGAAGCTGCTGTATCTGTCGCCCGAACGATTGATGACCGAACGCACGATGGCGTTCCTGCAATCGTCGCCGCTGTCGTTTTTCGCGATCGACGAGGCGCACTGCATCAGCGAGTGGGGACACGACTTCCGCCCCGAATACCGCATGCTGAAGACGCTCAAGCAGGTCTTTCCCGAAACGGCGATCCACGCCTATACCGCGACCGCGACCCCACGCGTGCGGGGGGACATCGCCCGCGAGCTGGGCCTGGCCGATCCCGACATGCTCGTCGGCTCGTTCGATCGCCCGAACCTCATCTACCGCGTGCAGCGGCGGAGCGACTTGCTGCGGCAGATTCGCGAAGTGGTCGATCGCCACCCGAACGATTCCGGGTTGATCTACTGCATTCGGCGGAAGGACGTCGAGGAAGTCGCCGGCGCGCTCGCCGCCGGCGGATACGACGCCCTGCCCTATCACGCCGGGATGAGCGACCACGACCGCAAGCGGCACCAGGAGGCGTTCATCAACGACCGGGCGAAGATCATCGTCGCCACCGTCGCGTTCGGAATGGGAATCGACAAGTCGAACGTGCGGTACGTGATTCACGCCGCCGCGCCGAAGTCGCTGGAAGCGTATCAACAGGAGACCGGCCGGGCCGGCCGCGACGGTCTCGACGCCGAGTGCTGGCTGTTCCACACCGACAACGACTTCAACATCTGGCGCCGCCTGCAAAGCGAACTTCCCCCGCAGGCGTTCGAAGTCGCGATGACCGTGCTGCGGGGAATGCAGGACTTCACCAGCGCGCTGAGCTGCCGGCATCAGGCGATCTCGCGGTACTTCGGGCAGAATCTGGGGCGGGCCGACTGCGGCGCCTGCGACGTGTGTCTTTCGGAAGTCGATCTCGTCGCCGACGCGCTCGTGATCTCGCAGAAGATCCTGTCCTGCGTGGTGCGGTTGAAGGAAGGCTTCGGCGGCGAGTACACCGCGCAGGTGCTCGCCGGCTCGCGCGAGCAACGCATTCTCGACAACGGCCACGACAAGCTCAGCACGTGGGGGCTGCTGTCGCACGAGGACAAGAAGAGCATTCGGGACTGGATCGAGCAGCTCGTCGGCCAGGGGTATCTCGCGAATCAGCCGTTCCGGCGGGGAGAGAAGTCGTACACCACATTGGCCGTCACACCGGAGGGGCGGCGAGTGTTGAAGGGCGAAGTCACACCCCGCCTCGCGAAACCGGCCAAGACGCGAAAGGAAGCGAAGGTCGCGACCGCCTCGTGGGAAGGGGTCGATCGCGGGCTGTTCGAAGCGCTCCGCGTCTGGCGGAAGGCGAAGTCGGAAGAGCGCGGCATCCCGCCGTTCGTCGTCTTCGGCGACGCCACCTTGCGCGAACTGGCGCGCTATCGGCCCTCGGGCATCGAGAGCCTGCAATCGATTCACGGCATCGGGCAGAAGAAATCGGCCGATTACGGCGCCGACGTGGTCGCGGTCATCGAATCGTACTGCCGGGAGAATTCGATCGAAATGAATATCGCCGCGCCCCCCGGCGAGGGGACGGAGCAACGCGAGCGGAACATGGCGGCGGCCATTCCGAAAAGCAGCGTCTCGCGGAGCCTGGCGTTCGAGATGTTCGCCCAGGGGAAGTCGCTGGAAGAAGTCCGCGAGGCGACGGGGCGGGCCGAATCGACGGTGGGGGACTACCTCGCCGCGTTCATCGAGCAGGAAGGCATTTGCGATCCCGGCACGTGGGTCGAGGAAGAGGTCTTCGAGCGTATTCGCCAGGCGGCGGAGCAGACGGGAGTCGAACGGCTCAAACCGATCTTCGAGGCGCTCGAGGGAACGATCGACTACGGCCGCATCCGCGTCGCCATCGCCTGCATGAAGAACGCCGCCCCGGAAGCGGCGCAGCCGGGGTGAGTCGAAGATTCTCGCGCGGGACAGCGGCACGACGGACAGAAAGATTGAAGACAGAAAAATAAGAAGACGTTCGAAGGCTCGCGGACGCCGAGATTCGAGAAGATTGGCGGCGGCCTGCCGCGAGTCCGAGTTCGGCGATGATGGGGCGGAGTCATTGCTCACTCAGTAGTTCCAAGTTCCAGGATTTCGCTCGGAAGGATCGTCATTCCCGCGGAGGCGGGAATCCAGTCCCACGCCGGAGCGGCAACGGTGCATGATGCCAACTCCCGCATCCGCTGGATGCCCGCCTTCGCGGGCATGACGCGCGGTTTGGCCTCGCCGAACCGCCAATACGGAACTTGGAGCTACTGTCACTTCTTCGCGACCTTCGCGCTCTTCTGTTCCGAAAGGATTGAACAGAAGGGCGCGAAGGCCGCGAAGAGGAACCTAGCGAAGCGAGATGCCAACCCCCGTGTCTTGACCAATCCGCTCGAGCCCATTCCGCTCGATCCCATTTTTCTGTCGTCGAACTCCCTGTCTCGATCGCTGCCCTTTGCGGCGACGCGCATTTCGTGAGTCGTCGCCCCGGCGTTCCGGAACCACGTTCCCGTGCCCGATCATCCGTCGAACCCGCAAGAATTGGACATCGAACGGCCGGAAGCGCTGTTGGCGTACCTGCGCGCCGCCGGGCATGTCGCGCCCGATGAAACGCCGGTCTTGCGGCGTCTCGATGGCGGCGTCTCCAACCGCACCATGTGGATTGCGCGGCCGAATGGTGAAACGTGGGTCGTGAAGCAGGCATTGGCGAAACTTCGCGTGCAGGTCGACTGGTTCAGCAGTCCCGAACGAATCCATCGCGAGGCGGACGGACTGCGCTGGTTGCAGGAACTCGCGCCGCCGGGAACCGTTCCGCGGCTCGTCTTCGAAGACCACGCCGCCCATTTGATCGCCATGGAGGCCGTTCCCGAGCCGCACTCCAACTGGAAATCGCTGCTGCTCGACGGCGAACTCGAACGAGACCACGTCACGCAGTTCGCCGTCCTGCTGGCGATGATTCACGCGAACTCCTTTCATCGGCGCGACGCGGTGCGCCCCGTCTTCGTCGACCGCGGGTTCTTCGAGTCGCTGCGTCTCGAACCCTATTACGGCTACACGGCCGAGCAAGTCCCCGCGGCCCGCGCGTTCCTGTCGGAGTTGATCGCCGCCACGCGGCAACGCGCTTGCACGCTGGTGCATGGCGACTACAGTCCGAAGAATGTTCTGGTGCATGCGGGCCGCTTGACGCTGCTCGATCACGAGGTGATCCATTGGGGGGATCCGGCGTTCGACCTGGGCTTCTCGATCACGCATTTTCTGAGCAAGGCGAACCACCTGCCGCACCGCCGCGCCGACTTCGCGAACGCCGCCCGCCACCACTGGGCGACGTACTTCGATCGCGTCGCGGCGGAACCCTGGGCCGACGAGTTGGAAACTTTGGCGGCACGGCATACGCTGGCGTGCCTGCTGGCGCGCGTCCGCGGTCGCTCGCCGCTGGAATATCTTTCGGAATCATCGCGCCGTCGGCAGGAAGCGGTCGTCGTCGCGCTGCTGGACGACCCGCCGCCGACCATCGATCGATTGATTTCGCGATTCGTTCAAGACATCGAGGTTTCGCGAACGGACTGACGTCCGTCCTGCTATCGCCTCGAGGTTGATTTCGCGGACGAACGGCGGGTAGGACGGAATTGTATTCCGTCGTGCCCGCTCGCAGGTGAGACTCGCAGTGGCCGATCGTCGCCGTTCTCGATCATGATCGGCAACACGAAGCGGAGCGGTTTTTCTTGCGGACGGATTACAGATCCGTCCTACCATTCGAAATCATGCCGATCATCGCCCGCCTGTCCGCACTGGAAATTCTCGACAGCCGCGGTCGTCCGACCGTGCGGGCCACGTGCATGCTGGCCGGCGGGGCGACGGCCAGCGCCTCCGTCCCCTCCGGCGCTTCCACCGGCGCCGCCGAAGCGCGCGAACGCCGCGACGGCGATCCCGCGCGCTATCGAGGACTCGGTTGCCGAACCGCCGTCGCGAACGTCGATGGCGAGATCAACCACGCACTCGCTGGCCCGGAGTTCGATCAAGAATCACTCGACGCCGCGCTGCGCGAACTGGACGGAACTCCGAGCAAGGAGCGGCTGGGCGCGAACGCGATTCTGGCCGTCTCGCTCGCCTTCGCGCGGGCCGTCGCCGTGGAGCGAGGCATCCCGTTGTATCGGCATTTCGCCACGATGCGCGGCGGCGATGCGGCCGTCACGATGCTGCCGCGCCCGACCATCAATCTGTGGAGCGGCGGCAAACACGCCGGCGGGCAGGTCGCCATCCAGGACGTGCTGGTCGTCCCCGCGGCCGCCAAGTCGATCGACGATGCGCTCGCGACGACCGCCGCCGTCTTCCACGCCGCCGCCGAACTGATCCGCGACCGCTACGGCATGCGGACGCTCACCGCCGACGAAGGGGGGCTCGCCCCGCCTTTTCCCCACACGACGGCCATGCTCGACGACGCGATCACGGCGATCCGCGCCGCCGGCTTCGAACCGGGCCGCGACGTCGCCCTGGCGATCGACGTGGCCGCATCACACTTCCACGTCGACGGTCGTTACCACATCGACGGCGAACCGCTCGACGGCCGCGGGATGATCGCCCGCATCGGCGACTGGCTCGATGCGTATCCCATCGTCAGCGTCGAGGACGGGCTGGCCGAGGACGACTGGTCGGCATGGCCGGAATTGCGCGAGGCGATCGCCGGCCGCGCGCTCGTGCTGGGGGACGACCTGCTCTGCACGAACCCCGAGCGCATCCGCCGCGCCATCGACGCCCGCGCCGCCGACGCGCTGCTACTGAAGGTCAACCAGATCGGCACGCTGACCGAAGCGGCCGAGGCGCTCCGCCTCGCGCGCGAGGCCGGATGGAGCGTGACGATCAGTGCCCGCAGCGGCGAAACCGAGGACGACTGGCTGGCCGATCTCGCCGTCGGGTGGGGGGGCGACCAAATCAAGGTCGGCTCGATCACGCAGTCGGAACGCCTGGCGAAGTACAACCGCCTGCTCGCGATCGAAGCCGAAACCGGATTTCCGCTCAACGGGTGGCCGACGAATCGGTATCATCAATCGTATCCGCGCTCCGGTTAGCCGCGACCCGAAGCCGAAGCGGCGCAGCCGCGAGCGCAGGGGAGCGCGCCGCCACGCCACAACGCCCGCCACCCACGAGTCCCCCCAACGCCAGGAGCCGAATCATGCGCACCCGACGCTTCGGAAAGACCGGCCGCGACGTCTCGGACATCGGCTTCGGGGCCGCTCCCATCGGACTGCTCGAAACCGAACAGCGACAGGTGGCGAACATTCTCGATGCGTTGCTCGCCGAAGGCGTCGACCTGATCGACACAGCCGCCGGCTACCGCGGTTCCGAAGAGGCGATCGGGAAAGCAGTCGGCCATCGCCGCGACGAATTCACCCTGGTCACCAAGTGCGGTACGTCGGGCGCCGCTGCGGACGACGAAGCCTGGACGCCGGCGGCGATCGCCGAGAGCGTCGATCGTTCACTCCGGCGACTGCGGACCGATGTCCTCGACGTCGTGCTGCTGCACTCCTGTCCGATCGAAGTGCTCGAACGCGGCGACTCGCTGCAGGCGCTCGTCGCGGCTCGCGATGCGGGAAAGATTCGCTTCGCCGGCTTCTCCGGCGACAACCAAACGGCGCGATATGCGGCGACGTTGCCCGACGTGGCGGTGATCGAGACGTCGGTCAACATCTGCGACCAGGCGAACATCGACGCGGTTCTGCCCGCGGCGCGGAAGCACGACGTCGGCGTGATCGCCAAGCGGCCGATCGCCAACGCCGCCTGGAAGGGCCGGTCGCGACAGCCGGGCTTCTACGCCGACTACGCCGATCCGTATGCCGCGCGCCTCGAACGGATGCGCGTCACGCCCGCCGATCTCGGTTTCGACGCCGATCCCGACGAAGCGTGGCCCGAAATCGCGATCCGCTTCGTGCTGTCGTTCCCGGACGTGCATACGGCGATCATCGGCACGACGAACGCGGCCCACGCGAAAAAAAACCTCGCCGCCGCCGCGAAAGGGCCGCTGCCGCCGAACGCGGTCGAGCGGCTGCGCGCGGCGTTCCGTCAGGCGGAAGCCGACGCGGGGGAGACGTGGAAGGGGCTGACGTGATGCCGCCGCAACGTCGAACACGGTCTCCGAGTCGCCGAACGGCTTTCGTGGTTCGTGGTTGGAGAAATCAGGTGCGAGCGATTCTTCACTTCGTCGTCTTCCAAGCGATTTGCGTTCTTTCGTTTCCGACAGGCGCAGTCGCGGCCGATTCGCCCACGGCGGTCGCGAAATCCCCCGAAGCGAAGGCGATCGCGTTTCTCGTCGAGCACGTGCCGCGGTGGCGTAAGGAAAACGGCTGCTATTCCTGCCACAACAATGGCGACGCCGCCCGCGCGCTGTATCGCGCCGCCGAGATGAAATACGAATTCGATCGCGAGTCGCTCGCCGACACGACCGACTGGTTGACGCATCCCGAACGCTGGAAGGACAACGGCGGCGACGGCGAGTTCAGCGACAAGCTGCTCGCCGACGTGCAATTCGCGGCCGCGCTCGCGGAAGCCGTTCGCACCGGCGCCGCGAAGGATCGCACGGCGTTGCGTCGAGCCGCGGAGATCGTCGTCGAACGCCAGGACGAGGACGGCTCGTGGATCATTCGACCGCAAACGGCGCTCGGCTCTCCGGCGACCTGGGGCCGCACGCTGGCCACCGTGATGAGCCGCGAGACGCTCGTCACCGCCGACGCCGAACGTTTCGCCCCCGCGATCCGCCGGGCCGATGAATGGCTGAAATCGCACGAGCCGAAAACGGTCGTCGACGCGGCCGCCTTGCTCGCACTGTCGGCAGGAGTGCGAAACGACGAGCAACGGCGGGCGTCGCGCAGGCTCATCCGCGACGGCGAAGACGAAGAAGGGGGTTGGGGACCGTTCACGACGTCGCCGCCGGAACCGTTCGACACGGCCCTGGTGTTGCTCGCGCTCGCCCCGCGCGCCGACGACGCGGAGATCACCCCGCTGCTTCGCCGCGGCCGCGCGTATCTGCTGCGCATCCAACTCGAAGACGGCAGCTGGCCGGAAACGACGCGTCCCGCCGGCGCGGAAAGCTATGCACAACGCCTTTCGACCAC
The DNA here is from genome assembly GCA_040877445.1 of Planctomycetaceae bacterium. Classification (GTDB taxonomy): domain Bacteria; phylum Planctomycetota; class Planctomycetia; order Planctomycetales; family Planctomycetaceae; genus JBBDNT01. The sequence goes on along the minus strand of JBBDNT010000018.1, from coordinate 762 downwards.
CGGCTGGGCGACGCTGGCGCTGTTCGCGACACGCTGATGCGAAGTCGCCCTTGAGAATCAGCGGAACGACTTGCCAAGCCCGGAAGTCATTCCGATTGATGATCGGAACAAGCTGAACCTGGAACACGTCCTTCCGGCAAACCCCAACGGAAACCGGCCGAACTTCACGGAAGAGGATTCGCGCGCGCCGCATCGCGTTTCCAAGCGGAGAGGGGGGGGGATTCGAACCCCCGGTGGACTTGCGCCCACTCCGGTTTTCAAGACCGGTGCAGCCTCCGCGTAACGACGGAGTCTACCAAGAGTTAGGCGACGACGCACGGGCCGAGGTGCCCGTATTGGTGCCGTCCCCGCCGGGTGCCGCTTCCGGCCCCGATTTTCCCCCGGATCTGGCCACCGTCGTCGCAGCGTGGGACGGCCTCCCCGCCGCGACCAAGGCCGGGATCGTGGCGATGGTCGCGTCCGCCTCCAACGGCGAAGGGAGGCAGGCCGTGGCGATTTCCCACTCCGCGACCCGACCGATCCGGCTACGACGTGGCCCCAGGTTGGCGCGTGTCGCGTCCCCGCGCCGCTTGGCGGGAAACGGGCCAACGAGACGCGGCCGCCGCACGGGGCGGGACGAGGGCCGCCTCCCCCCCGGCGATGGTTCCTCCGCGGCGATCCGGCCAGTCGACGCCCGCGGGAACCGCCGCCCTATTCAGCACAGTTTCGGCTCATCCGGGAAACGCGTCCCCGGCAGTGTGATGGCTTGAAAAGAAGCGGACA
>JBBDNT010000017.1:0-8490 GCA_040877445.1 Planctomycetaceae bacterium | reverse complement strand
GCGCGCGACGGGGGCTTTCGCTGCGCGAAGCGCCCCCGCCACCCGACGCAAGCGCGCGGTGAATGCAACGCAGGGGGGCATCGCGAAACCGCAAGCGACGGGATGCCGGGCATGGAACGCGGGCCCGCTCTCCCCGATCACCGCTTGGGGACGGGGATGACCCTCAATTCCGGATCGAGCGGCCAGGTGCGCACGGCATGCAATTCGTAAGGGCGCAGTCCCCCGGGGGTCGGCCGCTGTTCCCAGATCACGATCTGCTCGTACCGCAGTTCCTGCAATCCCGTTTTGGGATTGGCTTCCATCTTGGGGCCGAGCGCGACCCGGAGTTGCTGAATCACCGGGTCGGCCGGGGAGTCGAACGCGCCGACGGTGACGATCGACTCGTAGCGATCGTGAAAGACGTAGGCTTCCAGGTTGCTGGCCTTCATCGACTCGTTCGTGTTCAGGAACTGCGCGAGATCCTGGGCGTCCTGGGCGGCCTTGTCGAGCGTGTCGTCCACGCGAAATCGGTCTTCGTTCGCGTTGAACGACGTGACGCTCTTTCCGCGGAACGTGGCCACCGCCAGCGTGAACTTCGACGGGTTCGAGAACAGGCTGTGGCGGATGCCGGAGTTGAGCTTCAGCACCAGCGGATCGCGCGCCCGCTGCTGCTGCGTGATCTCGTCCGGGTTGAGGAGCGGATTGATCGTCAGGAAGGCGCGGCTCAACGGTCCCGGACGGCCGGGGGTCTTCGAGTAGACCCCCCCTTCGTCGAGCACTTCGGGCTTCAGTTTCTTGATGTACTCGAGCGTCTTCTGCCCGATGGAATCGTCGACGCTGTCGTAGTTGCCGGCGAGCACGACGATGCGGTCGTCCCGCTCGCGGAAGACGCGCGTGTCGCGCTGGCCCCGGCGGTCGACCGTGTTCCAGGTGCCCTTCGCCGCCTTCTGCCGGAAGGCGTAGGCGGGAATGCCGCGCCGCCGCAGGTCGTACACGAGTTCGTCGGCGGCCTCGGCGGCGGTCAGTCCGTCGGAATAGCGGGCATTGGGAACGCGGTTCAAATCGCCGCCGCGTTCGACCTCGACGATCTCGCGCGGGCGATCGTGGAACGAGGCCACCATGATCATCCACGGCCCGTGCTGCTTGGAGATCGCGTATTGCTTCCCGCGGACCGCCTCGATCTTGGCGAACGCGGGACGAACCGCGCCCGTGCCGAACAGGACGCCGCAACCCGCGACCGCGAACAGGATTCCCGCGCGCATCAGTGCACTCCTTGCATGGCCGCGGAAGCGGCTGCCGCACGCATTCCGCGGGCGGACCGGCCGCCGCACGCGCGGATTGCTCCGGCGTGCCGGCACGTTCGACGAATTGTGAGAGGGAGACTTCGAGAGACGAGGGGCGGGAATCTAGCAAAACGGGCGTTTCGACTCAAGAGGCCATTCCGCCCCCAGCGCATCCCGCTGCAAAGCCGACAATTCGGCCGCGCCCGCTTCCGCCAGCGCGAGCTGGCTTTCGAGGTCCGCCCGGCTGAATGATTGCCGCTCGGCCGTTCCCTGCACTTCCACGTACCGTCCGCCGCCGGTCATCACGACGTTCATGTCGACCTCGGCCGCGCTGTCCTCCAGGTAGTCCAGGTCGAGTCGCACCTCGCCGGCGATCACTCCCAGACTGACGGCGGCCACGCTGTCGCGGAACACGCCGCGCCACGCGGGAAGCTCGTCGCGCAAAGTCGCGACGGCATCGACGAGGGCGATGAACCCGCCGGTGATGCTCGCGGTGCGCGTGCCTCCGTCCGCCTGCAACACGTCGCAATCGACGGTGATCGTCCGGGGGCCGAGGGCCGCGAGATCGACCACCGCCCGCAGACTGCGGCCGATCAGCCGTTGTATCTCGCTGGTTCGCCCGCCGACCTGCCCCCGCTCGCGGCGCGCGCGGGGAATGGTGCTGCCGGGGAGCATGGAATACTCGGCGGTCACCCATCCGGTCGGTTCGGGCGCGTTCGCTTTCCAGGCGGGGACCGCCTCTTCGATGCTCGCGGTGCACAACACGCGGGTGCGGCCGGCGGCGATCAACACGCTGCCCGCGGCGGAGTCGGTATAGCGCCGCTCGATGGAAATCGGCCGCAGTTCGTTCGAGAGTCGCCCGTCGGGTCGCATTGAGAGTTCCGTGAAGGTTCGTCGGCGCGCGGGGTTAACCCGCGCGCGAGAAGGTCAGTCGATCGCCTGCCCCGGGGAATGCCCGCTCTGCACGCGAATCTGCTTGGCCCGCGACCGCTCCGCTTTGAAGATGCGGATGGTGAGCACGCCGTCTTTCGCGTCGGCCGAAACCTGGTCGGCATTCACGGGAACGGGCAGCGGAATCGCCCGGCAGAACTTCCCCGTCGAGCGTTCGGAGGCATGGCCGACGGTTCGCTCGTCGCGGGGCGCCGGCGGCTTCTCGCCGCGAATCGTGAGCATGTTCCCCGCCAGCGTGACGTCGACCTGGTCCGGGCTCACGCCGGGGATCTCGAGGAACACGAGGACTTCGTTGTCGGATTCGAGCACGTCGGCGCGGGGAACCCAAGCGCACTCGCCGCCGCGCAAGCCGACTGCCCCGAGCGCTTTCTCACCCTGAACGAGCGCCGCCTCGAACCAGTTGTCGATCTCGTGGCGGAGCTTTTCGATCGAGGACTTCAGCGGACCTTCCGGTCGCGGATCATTGCCGGACATGGGGGCCTTCCCTTCTATTGTGAATCGATCGGAATCCTGCGGGGTGCGGGCCGAGCGGCCCGCGGAAGCGTCACCACCAGCACGCCATTGCTCATCCGGGCACTGATCCGCTCGTGATCCACGTCGTCGCTGAGGATGAACGAACGGAAATAGTCCCCCTCTTCGTATTCGCGATGCACTCCCCGAGCCTCCGGGGGCGCCGGAGATTGCACGCGACCGAACAGCGTCAGCTTGTTGTCCTGAACCTGAAGTTCGAGCGTGTCGGTGGAGACGCCCGGCAAGTCCGCGTGCAGCACGAGGCCGTCGTCCGTGTCGAAGATGTCGATCGGCGGAGTGTAGATCAACCGTGGCGACGAAGCCGGTTTGCGGGACGGCAACTCCGATTCGGACCGCGGTCGCGGGATCAGTTCATCCGCCATCACTCGCCCCCTTCGGCGACGGGAATCTGCCGGGGTTGGCCTCCCGGCGCCTTCGGCAGATGAATCGCCAGCACGCCATTCGAGAACTCCGCGGAAAGCCGCTCTTCGTCGACGCGCTCCGGAACCGACACCGACCGCTGCCATTCACCTCGGAACCGCTCTTGTCGGCGGAAACGGTCTTCGGGGATCCCCTCGGGATCGCGCCGCGTCCCCTTCATCGTGAGGATGCCGTTCGCGATCGTCAACTCGAATTCGTCGGGCCGCGTGCCGGGAAGTTCCGCCGTGATGAGATATTCGTCTTCCAACTCGTAAAGATTGAGCGGCGGATACTGCCTGCCGAATCGCAATCCGGGGATCGAGGCGTGAACGCCGCGGAGCAGGCGGTCCATTTCGCGTTCGAGATCGCGAAACGCCTCCCAGGCATTCCCCCAACGAAAGACCGGCATCGGCGGATCACTCCAGAGACTGGTATTCGAAGACAGTCTTCAAGGTGCAAACTCCGTACCAGCATCATCACCCAGCCTTCCGGCCGGCCGCTGGGTTTCCGCAATGTGTTGCCATGAAGTCACATGCGGCAAGCCCCGTCGTTTCGGCAGTGGATCGGCGACCACATTCCGTATGCCGAAATGGCAGCCTTCGATCCGTTGCGAGCGAGTCAGCGATCGGAAAACGAAAATGACCGATTTGCCCTTGCACGTTCCGTCCCACACGATATCATACGGGCGTTCATTGTGGGTGAAAGGTCATGTAGTCCGCCCCGTCGATGATCGGCTTCACGCGGTGGACGGATCGGCAATCCGTCCGACAAGGCTTCCACCCTTCACCCCAACCCGTCACAATCAAGCCGAAGGATCCCCCTCATGGCCACTCTGACCAGGAACAATGCGATGGCGAAGTCTCGGCAGACCACCCCCCGCGAGCCCCACACCGCGCGGAAGGCCGGGGAAACCGGCATGTTGGCCAACGCCCTCGGCCAGATCGAAAAGGCCTTCGGACAGGGGGCCATCATGAAGCTCACCGAAGAGGCCAAGGCGGGCATCGCCGGCATCCCCTCGGGAGCGCTTTCCCTCGACATCGCCCTCGGCGGACGCGGTTTCCCCCGCGGACGGGTCATCGAGCTGTTCGGCCCCGAATCGAGCGGCAAGACCACTCTCGCCCTGCACGCCATCGCCAGCGCCCAGAAGGAAGGGGGCATCGCCGCGTTCATCGACGCCGAGCACGCCCTCGATCCTTCGTGGGCGAAGCGGCTGGGGGTGAACCTCGAAGAGCTGCTCGTCAGCCAGCCCTCCTATGGTGAAGAGGCGCTGCAGATCGCCGAGATGCTCATCAAGTCGAACGCGGTGGACATCATCGTCGTCGACTCGGTCGCGGCCCTCGTCCCCAAGTCCGAACTCGACGGCGAAATCGGCGACACCCACGTCGGCCTGCAGGCCCGCATGATGAGCCAGGCCATGCGGAAGCTCACCGGGGCGATCAGCAAGTCCAAGACCACCGTCATCTTCATCAACCAGATTCGCGAGAAGATCGGCGTGATGTTCGGCAGCCCGGAAACCACTCCCGGCGGCCGGGCCTTGAAGTTCTACAGCTCCTGCCGCGTCGACGTCCGCCGCATCAGCAGCCTGAAGGAAGGCGACGTGACGATCGGCATGCGGATGAAGGTCCGCATCGTGAAGAACAAGGTCGCACCGCCGTTCCGCGTCTGCGAGTTCGACCTGCTCGGCGAGCGGGGGATCAGCACCGAAGGAGACGTGCTCGATCTCGCCGTCGAGGACCGCGTGGTCGACAAGAGCGGCGCATGGTTCAGCTACGGCGAGACCCGGCTGGGACAAGGCCGCGACAAGGCCCGCGCCCACCTCGAAGAAAACCCGGAACTGGTCGCCGAGATCCGCCAGAAGGTTCTCATCGCCCGCGGCTACGCCGTCGCCGCCGCCGCGGAAGAAGGCAACGGCCAGGCGGAGTGAGACGCGATCGCCCAGTCATGTCGAGTGGGGCAGACATTCTTGTCTGCCCACTCAATGCCTGGCCGATCGTGTTCCGTCACGACTCATCCCCGGCGCACACCCATTCGGCGAGCGTCGGGGCGTAGTCGAGGAGTTCTTCCGGGCGGAAGTAGAGCGCCAGCTCGAGCTGGGCGGCTTCCGGGCCGTCGCTGCCGTGGATGAGGTTCATCTGCCGGCTCAGTCCGTAGTCGCCGCGGATCGTGCCGGGGGCGGCGTCGCGGCCGTTGGTCGAGCCCATCATTCCCCGCACGACGGAGATGGCGGACGGCCCTTCGACCGCCAGCGCCACCACCGGCCCGCTGGTGATGAACTCTTCGAGCAGCGGATAGAACGGCTTCTCGACGTGCTCGGCATAGTGCTCGCGCGAAAGCTCCTGCGAAACGCGGAGCATCTTCAGCCCGACGATCTTCAGACCGCGCTGCTCGAAGCGGGAAACGATGGGACCGACGAGCCGGCGATGGACGCCGTCGGGCTTGACGAGAATCAGAGTGCGTTCGGTGGGCATGTTCGAAATTCGAAATTCAGGAATCGAGTAATCAGGTTAGCCGCGAGCCGACAGGCGAGCGCGACGGCGCAGCATGGTCAGTCTTTTCGAGACGCGCACGCCACGCACGCGCCCAAAAAGAACAAACCGCCGACGGCGATCAATACGCCGCCGACCGTTGTAACATCCTCGGAGAACAGGCGTGGACCAAGTGAGCTCATTGCGAAGCAGACGGCCCCGCTGAGGACGATGATGGATGAGGCGATCATCAGTGCCGCGCCGTTGGACATGGCTGCCTCGGTCATTCACAAAGAATAGACGCGTTGAGCCGAGGGGTTTATCCCCTCGGTGAACTTCGGGTCGCCGGGCCGAGCGACGTGAGCTTCTCATAAGGTCGAGCGTGTTCCCACCGAGGGGATGAACCCCTCGGCTCATGGTATTTTCCTTGCTTGCGAACCTTTGCGATCTTTGCGCCTTTGCGTCGAATCCGTTTCGTGTCCGGAAGTCGCACGAGCCGCGCTCGCCTCCGGCTCGCGGCTAACCATATCAATCACCCGGGCAGCAGTCGGCGGAATTCGTCGAACAGGTAGTGGCTGTCGTGCGGGCCGGCGGAGGCCTCTGGATGATATTGCACGCCGAAGACCGGCAGCTCGCGGTGGCGGATGCCTTCGACCGTGCCGTCGTTGAGGTTGATGTGCGTGACTTCGACCTCCTTGGACAGCGAGTCCGCGTCGACCGCGAAGCCGTGGTTCTGCGTGGTGATTTCGACCTTGCCGCTCCGCTTGTCGAGCACCGGCTGATTCGCCCCGCGGTGCCCGAACTTGAGCTTGAACGTCTTCCCGCCGAGCGCGAGGCCCAGCAGTTGCTGCCCGAGGCAGATGCCGAACACCGGCTTCACGCCGATCAGCTTGCGGATCGTCTCGATCGCGTAGTCGAGCGGCTCGGGGTCGCCGGGGCCGTTCGAGAGGAACACGCCATCGGGATCGCGGGCGAGAATCTCCTCGGCGGTCGCCGTGCCGGGGACGACTTCGACCCGGCAGCCGATGTCGAGCAGGCAGCGCGGAATGTTCCACTTCATGCCATAATCGACCGCCACGACCAGCGGCCCGGCGAGCGGGGGGCGTAAGCCCCCCGGTGCGTTCCCCGCCAAAACGCCCCCCACCGGCGCGATCGAGAACTTGCCCAGTTCCGAAAGGCCCTCGCTCCATTGGAAGGCCTTCTCCGGCATCACCTCGCGGACGAGGTCGCGGCCGACGAGGCCCGGGCTGTTCTGCGCCTTGGCGATCAGCGAGGCGTCGTCGATGTCTGCGGTCGAAAGCACGCCGGTCATCGCGCCGTGAATGCGGATGCGGCGGACCAGCGCCCGCGTGTCGATCCCTTCCAGGCCGAACACGCCGGCTTCCTTCAGATACTCGTCGAGCGATTGTTCCGAGCGGTAGTTACTGGGATGCCGGCAGAGTTCGCGGCAGACGAAGCCGCGGAGCGACAGGCCGCCGCTTTCCACATCGCCCGTGTTGACGCCGTAATTGCCGATCTGCGGGTAGGTCATCGTCACGATCTGCCCGTTGTAGGACGGATCGGTGAGGATTTCCTGGTAGCCGGTCATGCTCGTGTTGAACACGACTTCGCCGAAGACCTCGCCTTCCGCGCCGAAAGCGGTCCCGCTGAAGACGGTTCCGTCGGCGAGAGCGAGCTTGGCAGGGCGATTCTCGGGGCGACTCATGGCGGATTGGTTTTATCAGACGCGGCGGGGGATGAGAAGCGACCTGCGCACGTACCCCGCGAGATGCACGTCCACGAGCAGTCCCTGCATGTCACGGCCTCTTCGCGGGTCGCGACTCCTGCTCGGCAAGCCACTCCCGGAACGTCGGGAAGTCTCTGGTTCCCTCAGCCTCGTCGTGCGGTTCGGCGCTCATCTCCAGCTCCGCCGCCTCGCGCAGCGCCAGCCACTCCCGGAATCGCTGCAACTTGGCGCGCGTCCTCGCCGCCTGTTCGATGAGTTCCGGGGGATTTCCCTCGGCGAGCCGTTCTTCGATTTGGAGGTGCTCGCTCAAAACGCTGTCCGCGTTGTGCATTACGTAGGCGCGCGCCGCCGCGATCTGCTCCATCGACAACCCCGAAACGGCGGCGATGTATTCCTCCGTGACCGTCGCGTCGAGGAAGTAAGGTAGCAGATTGTAAACCGTCCACCTTGTCCCGGCGATCTCCGGGCCGCGGCCTCGGTCGTGGATGACATCGGTCGCCATGAGGGTCTCCGCATTCGGTCGAGGCACTCCCGCATGAATCATAGCCGAATCGACCCGGAACGGAACAGGTCGCGTTACTCCGCCGCGCCAAGCTCCGCCCGCATGTCATCCATCGGCGGGAAGACGTCGTCCACCTTTTCCTCGAACAGGTCGCCGATCAACAGATCGGTGATGTGCCCCTTCAGGCGCGGGTGCCGCTTCACGAAGCCGCCGAAGCTGAAGCCGTCGTAATATTCGCAGACGAGCCTTCGCATCCGCTCCATGCCCTTCACGAACCCCGCCTCCCAGCGGCCGAGCGTCTTCGCCGACGTGTCGCCCGCGGCGAGGGCGTCGCCGATCGCGTCGGCCGCCATCTCGCCGGAACGCAGCGCCAGCAGAACGCCCGATGAGTACAGCGGATCGAGGAACCCGAACGCGTCGCCGACCAGCACCCAGCCGTCGCCGGCCGCCTTCGTCGAGCGGTACGAATACTCCCTGGCGGCGCGGTATTCGGCGACGCGCTCCGCCCCGGCGATCCGCTCCTTCACGCCCGGGCAGCGTTCGACCTCCTCGAAGTAGATCGCCTCATTCTCCTTCGTATCGCGGTTCTTGAAGAGATAGTCGTAGGCCGCGACGACGCCGATGCTCGTCACGTCGTCGTGCAGCGGGATGAAC
>JBBDNT010000016.1:0-8516 GCA_040877445.1 Planctomycetaceae bacterium | reverse complement strand
AAGCGCCCCCGCCACCCGACTCTTGCCACACGCCAGTGAAAATTGCCACACCCCGCGGTCTCGCGCGTGCGACCTTTGCGAGGCATGATCCTGCGCGCTGTATGAAGTTCGCCATTCCCTGACGGAAATTGGAATTCTCGAAAAACGACTGCGGACGCTGGGCCGACTTTGCCGATTATTTCGATTGTACTGGATGCTCCCGATGCGCCGATTCCCTCCCGCGCACCCGCATCCGCACCACGGAGTTCAGCCATGTCGAACCACCACGGAACCCGCCTCCGGATCGTAACTATCGGCACGATATTGGCTTACGTCATTATTTCGGGGGCGGCCGAGCGACTCTCCGCCCAGTCGACGGGACCGCGATTTTACGAGTCGCCGCGAACGACTTACGATTCTCGGACTTCTCACTCAACCAATCCTTCGCAATCACCGCAGTCATCCTGTTTCGGCGTGATGGGCGAAGTCCCCTCCCCCGGCGTGTACGAGTGGCCGAAAACGAATCCGCTGCTGATCGACGTCGTCCACCGCGCCGGCGGGTTGAACGAGAGCGCTTCGGGAAACATCCGGATCGTTCGCAACGGTCGCGGGGGACTGCGTGCTTTCTATTCTCCGCAGCTCGACTTTCGCCTGCTGCCGGGGGACGTGGTGATCGCCGAGGCCGCCCCCGGGGCGCCGTCGTCGCCCGACGCGCCGGTATGGCTCGCATTTCTCGACCTGCTCGATCGCCCGGTGATCGTTCCCATGCGGCCGTCTGACGCGAACGTTCGTTTCATCGTGCATAGTCTGAAACAGCCGCCGGAAGTCGCGGAGAGCGTCCGCGTCCTCGCGGTGAATCCGCGCCCCGATCGCGCGGCGGCGACCGGAGGCGAAACGCTCCGCACCGGCAGCGTGTTGGTCTTCTCCCGCTCCGCTCTGCGGCCGGACCGCATTCCGAACAATCTGCCGCAACCGCGTCGGCTCGACTCCGAACTCGCCGGCGGAGAACGATCGCCCGCACGACCCGGTGCGGAATCGCATGTCGCGCGACACGCTCCCCGCGAATTGGCGGAGGTGGCCGGCACGGCCGCGACGCCGATCGCCGACGCCTCGCGGTCGGCTTCGCCGGTTGCTTCGTCGCTTCCCGCGATGATCGGCACGCCTCGAAATTCCGCGATCGCCGCAACCACTCCGCCGGCCACATCGAGCGGATCGCCGCGAGGCGCGCTCGGCGATGAATCGTCGGAGTCGACCGAAGGCGTTCCGCGGCGCGCGGCTTCCGGCGAGTCCTCCTGGGCGATGACCGTCGCCGCCCTGCTGGGCGGATTGGGAACTCTCGTCGGAGCGGTCCTGTGGATCGTCGCGCGGCGCCGTCGGAAGCGCGATTTCCTCGTGGCGAATTCGACGCGCGTTCCCGCGGAACCAGTCGTCGAACCGCCGCCGCGCACGCGCCGCCGGTCGCTCGAGGATCTCATCAGCGGCGAACTGGAAGTGCGAGAGCGTCCGGTCGCGCTGCCGGAAAGCTTCGAACTGCACGGTCGCCCGACCGGTCACCGCACGGTGCGGATCGACGCGGCGCACGCGGCTTCCGCCGATCGCGGCCGCGTTCCCCGCAAGGCGCGGGGCACCGATCATGCCGCCGTCGCCGGAGCGCTGTTGCGGCCGCACTTCCTCGCGAAGAATCGCGCCGCGGCGCGGAGCGCGGCCGCCGCGGTGAATCGTCCCGGACCGAGTCGCGAGGCGTCGCGTGTCGAACTGGCGATGGCCGCGGCGCGGAACCAGGCGGCGATCGCCCAGCCGGCGGCACCGGTCGTCTCGTCGCGGCGCGACGCGGCTTCGCGGGACGACGCGCAGCCGATCGACCCGTTCCAGATCGGCCTGCTCGACCGTGTTTTGTCCACCGTGCACGGAGCGCATCGCCCATGACCGTCGCCCTGGATGTCGGCGCGCATCGCATCCGGTCGCTGCGGCGGGACGAAGACCGGCTGCTCGCGCAAAGCTGCCGTTCGCTGTACGCCGTGCTGCCCGACTCCGCCGCGCAGCGCGACGTGCTGCGACGCACGGGAATTCCGTTCGCCGCTTGCGACGAGGATCTCGCGCTGATGGGTGACGGCGCGGAGGAGTTCGCCCGCCTGTTCCACGCGCCGACCGCGCCGCTCTTTCCCGGCGGCCGCGTGCCGACCGGCGATCCGCCCGCGCGGCAAATGATCGCGGCCCTCGTCGACGCGCTCGTCCCGTCCTCGGGAAGCGATGAGAACGTCTGCTGTCTGACCGTTCCCGGCGCGGCTGGCGGCGACGACGAAGCCTGGCAATTCCTGTCGCGGCTCGTGCGGCTGCGGGGCTACACGCCGGTGTATCTGCCCTCGGCGATGGCGGTCGTGCTGGCGGAACTGGCGGACCGCGCCTTCACCGGCGTCGGCGTCGATTTCGGCGCGGCGAAGACGGAACTGGTCGTCGCCCACTGCGGCGTGCAACTCGCGCGGCACGCGATCGCCCGCGGCGGTCAGTGGATCGACCACGAACTCGCCACGCGGGCGGAACGCTACGCGTGGGATCCGGCCGGCAATCGCCATCTCGACGTCGATTCGGTCCGCCGCTGGAAGGAGACGGCCGCGCTCCGCTCGAACGACGCGGGCGACGACGACCTGCTCGGCGAGTTGTACAGCGAATGGATCGGCGACTCGCTCGCCGACGCGGCCCGAGCATTCACGGCCACGCTCGACTGTCGGCGGATGCCGCAACCGCTGGCGGTGGCGTGCAGCGGCGGCCCCGCGCGGATCGCGGGGTTCAAGCCGCTGTTCGAGCGTTCGTGGCGGCAGGCGGCGTTTCCGTTCCAGGTGGACCGCATCCGCATCGCCGCGGAGGGAGAGTACCGCGTGGCCCGCGGCTGCCTGGTGCGCGCGGAATTGGACAGCGACCCGAACGAATCGCTGTCGAACGTAGCGTGAACGCCGCCGCCGGGAGGTAGGACGGAATTGCATTCCGCCCGTCCTCAATCCCCGACTGAACCATCACGCCGCCGCAGCACGATTCGATACTGCACGCCGCTCGGAACCGGGGTGCCCATCATCTTCGCGCCGAACGCCAGTTCCGGCAGCACCGCGAAGATTTCCCACTCCCGTGAGAGCGCGTTGAGTTGCGATTCCAGTTCGTCGGTCGTCGCGGCGACGACTTTCCACCGCCACGTCGCGGCCCGCGGCGGCATCGGTTCGGCCTGTTCGCTCATTGGTTCGTTCCTTAGCCGAGTTCCGAGTTCGAAGTTGGAATTACTGAATTGAGGAATGTCGTCTCACTCCGATGGAGCCGAACATGCCGGCTTGTCGGGGCCTCTGGGGCGGACGGAATACGATTTCGGCCTACGACGTCAGCCACTCGCATCTCGGTTCGGCAAGCCCACAAGTTCGAATGGGACGCGGTCCTACAAATCCAGGTCGTCCGCGAAGGTCGCCTCTTCCATGATGATCCGGTAGCGTTCCGAGGCGTCCTTGCCGAGGAGTTGCTGGAAGGTCTGGTCGGCCTCGATCTGGCTTTCGATCTCCACTTGCAGCAGCGTCCGCTTCGTCGGGTCGAGCGTCGTCTCCTTGAGCTGCGAGGCGTCCATCTCGCCCAGCCCCTTGAAGCGGAACGTGTCGACCTTGCGGTTCTTGGGGATCGTCTCGAGGATCTCCTCGCGGTGCGCGTCGTCCTGCGCGTAGTGCGTCTCGTTCCCCACGACGAGGCGGTACAACGGCGGCTGCGCGATGAACAGCTTCCCCTGCCGCACCAGTTCCGGCATATGGCGGAAGAAGAAGGTCAGCAACAGCGTGGTGATATGATAGCCGTCGCTGTCGGCGTCCATCAGCAGGATGATGCGGCCGTACCGCAGGCGGTGGATGTCGAACTGCCCGCCGATGCCGGTGCCCAGCGTCTCGACGAGGGCCGTGACTTCCGCGTTCTGTAGAATCTTCGAGATCGCGAGCGACTCGGTGTTGAGGATTTTCCCGCGCAAGGGAAGCACCGCCTGCGTGAGCGAGTTGCGGCCGTTCACCGCGGTCCCGCCGGCGGAGTCTCCCTCGACGATGAACAATTCGATTTCGTCGGGATTGCGCGACCGGCAATCGATGAGCTTGCCCGGCAGATTGAGCCTGCGCGACGCCGACGATTTCTTGCGGACCTCGTTCTGCGCGGCACGGCTCGCCTCGCGCGCGCGGGCCGCGAGGACGATCCGCCCGATGACCGCGTCGGCGATCGAGGGGTTGTTGTTGAGCCAGGTTTCGAGGGCCGGCCGCACGACGCCTTCGACCACGCCCGGCATCTCGGGATTGTTGAGCCGCTCCTTCGTCTGCCCCTGAAACACGGGATCGGCGATGAAGATCGAGAGGATCGCGACGACCCCTTCGCGGATGTCGTCGGCCGAGATGGCGATCCCCTTGGGGCGGATGTCGTGCACTTCCATGTAATTCTTGACCGCCCGGGCGATGCCGGTCCGCAAGCCGTTTTCGTGCGTGCCTCCCGCGTGCGTGCGGATGCCGTTGACGTAGCTGCGAATCTGCTCGTCGGTCGCCTCGGTCCAGCGGAGGACGACTTCCACCCGGGCCGATTCGTCGTCCCGCTCGACGGCGAAGACCCCTTCGTGAATCGGCTTCTTTTGATCGTCGGCGGTGAGCTTTTCGAGATACGCGCGGATTCCCTCGGGATGCGCGAACTCGGTCGTCTCGTTCTTCGTCTCGTCGACGAAGCGAATCCGCAGGCCGCCGTGAATGTAGGAAATGTCCTCGATGTGTTGGCGGATCGTGTCGGAGTTGAACTGCGTGCGGCGGAAGATTTCCTCATCGGGACGGAAGAAGATCGTCGTGCCGTGCCCCTGGTAAGTGCGGCCTTTCTTGACGGGGCCGGTGGGAACGCCGCGCTGATAGCTTTGCGTCCATTCGTGGCCGTCGCGGTGGACGATCGCGTTCATCTCGGAGGAAAGCGCGTTGACGACCGACGCGCCGACGCCGTGCAGTCCGCCGCTGCGGGCGTAGTTCTTGTGCGAGAACTTTCCGCCGGCGTGCAGCGTGGTGAGGATGACCTCGAGCGTCGATTTCTTGACCTTGGGATGCTTGTCGACGGGGATGCCGCGGCCGTAATCGGTCACGGTGATCGACGCGCCGTCCTTGTGCAGCGTGACGGCGAGCCGATCGGTCGTCCCGGCGAGGAACTCGTCGACCGAATTGTCGATGATCTCCCACAACAGGTGATGCAGCCCGCGGACGTCGACGTCGCCGATGTACATGGCGGGCCGCCGCCGCACCGGTTCGAGCCCTTCGAGGACTTCGATATCGGCGGCGGCGTAGCTGCCTTGGCCGTTCGGGCGCTCGGTCGCGTTCGCTTGGCGCTTGGCGCGCGGGGTCGGCTGTTTCTTCGTTTTCTTCGTGGAGGCGTTCCGTGCCTCGGAGGGCGATCCTGCGGTGGGCATGTGTTGCAAGTTGAGAGTTGAGAGTTGAGGGTCGAGGGTTGAGAGTTGAGGGTCGAGAGTTGAGAGTGAGGATCGAGGAGCGAGTACTAAGTACTCGGTACTGAGTACGTCGCGGGAGTTCGAAGTCGCGATGGAAGGGGATTGTCGAAATCGTGGCTCGCGAAGGACTCCTTCGCCTCGTCGGGAGTCAACAGGATCAACAGGCTGATCTCCGAGACGGCGTCGTCGGAGAGTTCGTTCAATGCGGCCCACACCTCTTCCTCGCGCTCCGCCCGGCTGAGACCGGCGAAGGCGGAGTCGAGAACCCGGATTCGCACCGACACCGAGTTGTGGCGATAGGCCTCGATTTCGGCGGCCGGGTGAGCCGCCGCATATGTCTCGAGAGCCTTCACGAGCTGCCGCAACAGCGGATCGGGACGCTTCACGCGAAGATTGACGGTCATCTTACTATTCGGTATCGACGTGGCGGAGCTTGCGCCCTTCTTCCAGCGCTTCGAGGAAAAGTTCTTGGTCGCTGATCGAGCCGGTGATGCGTTGCAGCCAGTTTCCGTTGGCCCCGCCGCTGGCCGAGCGGCGGCGCAATTCCTCCACGGCGCGCTCCAGGTCCGTCAGACGCTGTTCGATAAGCGATTCGTTCATGGAAACCTCCTTCCGCGCTGGATCATAAACGCAGGCGGCTTCTCGTGCGCCGGCAGGCAGCGCCGGCAGGCAGCGCCGGCAGACTCCCCCCGCTGACGCGGGAGGCTCGCTGACGATTCCATTCCGCTGCCTGCTGCCTACTGCTTACTGCCTACTGCCTTCCTCCCCGAACGCGCTCCAGTCCACAAGCTGAATCTCTGGGCGGACGATGGATACGAAACTGGTGCGTGTGCTCGTCTTCACGCCTTTGCCGCCGCGCGAGGTGACGTTGTATTTCATCTGGCCGAAGCTGAGTTGCTTGTCGTTTTCGTTGACGACGTGCAGCGTGTCGCTGGGGCGGGAAAGCTGCATCGCGCCGAGGACTTCGTCCCCCGCTTCGAGCCGGATGCCGCGGACCCCCTTCCCCGCCGCCCCGAGCACGGGGACTTCGTCGATCGGGCAGTGCAGCACGCGGGCCTGCTTGGTGGCGAGGAACATCGTCTCGCCGTCGCGAACGAGTTCCACGAACATCGCGCGGTCCCCCTTCCGCAGACGGCAGAACTTGCGGCCGTTGCGCGTCGAGGGGGTGCGGAAACCGCTCAACGGCAAACGCATCACCTGGCCGTGCGCGGTGACGATCAGCAGATGCGGCGTGACCGTGCCGTCTTTCTTGATCGGCTTGTCGGGCGGGGTGAATCGCGGGTCGGTGGATAGGGCTGCGATCACGCTCACGCCGTCGTCGAGCCGCACGTGCTTCGACAGCGGCTCGCCGTAGCCGGTGGAGGGCGGAACGTGCTGGATCGGCAATGTGTACGCCACGCCGTGCGAAGCGAAGAAGATCACCTGGTCGAGCGTGCTGCCGGGGATCACGTCGAGCACTTCGTCTCCTTCGCGGACGCGCGTGCTTTCGACGCTCGACAGCCGGCCGACGCGCTTGATCCAGCCGTCGCGGGTGAGGACGACGTTCGCGTTCTCGCGGACGATGTAGGCCTGCGGGTCGAACTCGGCGATCTCGTCGGACGAGCCGATGCTCGTGCGGCGATCGTCGCCGAATTGGGCGGCAACCTCGTTCAACTCGTCCTGCACGAATTTCCAAAGCTGCTTGTTCGACGCGAGGATCGCTCGGATGCGGTCGGCTTCCTTGCGTTTCTCGCGCAGCTCGGCGCGAATGCGGTCGATCTCGAGCGACGAAATCTTGTAAAGCTGCATGTCGAGAATGGCGTTGGTCTGCTCGGCGTCGAGCGGGAACTCGGCCATCAGCTTCGTGGCGGCGTCTTCTTTTCCCTGGCTCTTGCGGATGATCGCGAGCGCCTTGTCCAGCCCCTGGAAGACGATCTCGAAGCCTTCGAGCAGATGGATTCGCCGCTCGACGACTTCCAGTTGATACTCGAATCGCCGCTTGATCGTGGCGAAGCGGAACTCGTTGAAGTGATGGAGTATCGCATCGAGCGCGAGTCGCCGGGGCACGAGATTTCCCCGCTCGTCGGGAACCAGGCAGGTGAGGTTGAGGTTGAAGTTCTGCTCGAGCTGCGTGTGCTTGAAGAGGTACGCCATGATGGCGTCGGGGTCGGCGCCGGGCTTGAGTTCGAGAACCAATCTCAAGCCGTGCTGGTCGTCGGTCTCGTCGCCGATGCCGATGAGTTGCGGCAGATGGCGTCCGCCGGCGATCTCGCCGATTTCCTGTTGCAGCGGCCCGGTGCTGACGCCGTAGGGGACGGAGGTGATGAGAATTCGCGTGGCGTTCTCAGCGCTTCCTTTGGCGCGGCGCTCGCGATCGACCTTCCAGTCGGCACGGACCTTGATCGCCCCGCGGCCTTCCTTGTAGGCCTGCGTGATGGTGCGGCGGTCGGTGACGATTCGCCCGCCGAGGGGAAAATCCGGTCCTCGAAGATACTTCATCAACTGCGCGACAGTCGCATCGGGATGGCGAATGAGGTGAATGCAGGCGGCGATCACTTCGCGGAGATTGTGCGGCGGAATGTTCGTCGCCATGCCGACCGCGATCCCCTGCGTGCCGTTGACGAGCAGGTTGGGAAAGCGCGCGGGCAAGACGACCGGCTCGTCGCAGGTCGCGTCGTAATTGGGCCGCATGTCGACCGTGCGATACCGGAGCTCGCTCATAAGCTGCTCGGCGATCGCGGTGAGCTTCGCTTCGGTGTACCGTTCGGCGGCGGGGGGAAGGCCCATCACCGAACCGAAGTTGCCTTGGCCGTCGACGAGCCGGTACCGCATCACGAAATCCTGCGCGAGGCGGACCATCGTGTCATAGATCGCCTCGCCGCTGTGAGGGTGATAGTTTCCCATCGTGTCGCCGCGGATCTTCGCCGACTTGCGGGGCTTCGCGTCGGCGCGCAGGTGCAGGTCGTGGTACATAGTGTACAGAATCCGCCGCTGCACCGGCTTGAGGCCGTCGCGGACGTCGGGCAGCGCGCGCGAGGTGATGACCGAGATGGCGTAGTTGAGATAGCGGCGGCGGGTCTCG
>JBBDNT010000015.1:0-8533 GCA_040877445.1 Planctomycetaceae bacterium | reverse complement strand
TGCCCCGCGGGGTTTAACCCCTCGGTGGTCTTGCGGCGACCGCAATGAGGGACGTGAGTGTTCCCCTGCGGCCAACCGTGTTCCCACCGAGGGGGTGAACCCCTCGGCTCCAGTTTTCCTCGTGACATCGCGCCGAGCGACTCGTCCCCCGATTCCGGTTTGCGCTTTTCTCCCGTGAATCCCGCGATACAATGGGAGCCGTGCATCCACGGGCGTTGATGCCGAGGGCGTCGATGCCGTTGCGATGCCCATTCGGCGTGAAGAGCGACGCGAAGCGTGAACGGCGCGATGTCGATGCGAGGTCCATTCATCCGGAATGGACCGACTGTGCGGGTCGCACTCCAACCCCAGGGAGACGGCGGATGGCTCGCGTCCATTCCGGCACGCTGCCGGCGGATCTCGTCCCGCGGCTCGTTCGTTTGCGCCGCCGCGTGAAGTGGCTTGCCGCGATTCGCGGTGCCGGCGTCACTCTCGCCGTGTTCGTCGTGGGGTTGGCGATCGCCTTCGCCGCCGACTGGCTCCTCGACTTGGGCGCGGGCCCGCGGATCGCCCTGCTCGCCGGAGTCGCCTCCGCGACGCTGTTCTGCTTCGGGCGGGGAGTCGTCCACCCGCTGTGGAACGCCCCGCTCGAGGCGGAACTCGCCGCGCTCGTCGAGCGGTCGCATCCCGAATTGGGGGAACGTCTCACCTCGGCGATCGAACTCGCCGATCCCAACGTCCCCGACGAGCACAAGGGCTCGGCATTGATGCGGCACATGCTGGTGCGGCAGACGTCCCGCGCCGTCGGCGCTGTCGACTTCGACGACGCGGTCCCCGTGAAGCGCACCGTCCGCTGGGGGCTCATCGGCGCCGCGGCGCTGCTCGTGCTGCTGGCGCCGCTGGCGGTGTCGCGCTCCGGCTACGGACTGCTGTGGGCCCGGTTCCTGCATCCCGGCGGCAACCACGAGCGGGCCGCGAACCTGTACTTCGTCGTCGAGCGGGGAGACCGCGTCGTCCCCCGCGGCGAAGAGGTGCGGATTCAGGCGAAGCCCGCGTGGCGGATCGCGCCCGAGGAACTGCCCGAGTCGGTGCAGCTCACCTGGACCGACGCGGCCGGCGTCCGCGATTCGCTCGCCATGCGCTACGACTCCGAACGGGGCGAGTTCACCGCGAGCCGCCCGCACGTCTTCACGTCGTTCGTGTACGAGGTGTCGTCCCGCGAGGCTCGCTCCCGCGAGTATCGCATCGAGGTCGTCGAGCGGCCCGAGATCGCCGCCGTCTCGCTGCACGTGCAGCCTCCCGCCTACACCGGCCTGCCCGCCGCCCGCCACGACGGCTTGATCGGCACGACGACCGTCTTCGAGGGCAGCTCGCTCGCGCTGCGGCTCGATTTCAACAAACCGGTCGCCAAGGCGGAACTGCTGTGGGACGATCGTCCTTCCGCGCTCGCCGCCCGCGCCTCGTCGCCGGGCGCGCGACGGCCGTTCGATCTCCCCGAATCCGCCCCGCGCGAACCGAACCGCGAACTGGCGCTCGCCGACGACGGCCAGTCGGCGACGCTCGAATTCGTCCCCGTCGCCGGCGGAACGTTTTCCTTCCGGCCGACCGACGAGCACGGGCTGCACAACTCGGCCGAGCCGCGCCGCGTGCTGGCCGTCACGCCGGATCTTCCCCCGGTGATCGAACTGGCCGGCAGCGACCGCGACCGCGAAGCGCTGCCGAGCGAAGTCGTCTCGATCGCCGCGCTCGCGCGCGACGACGTCGGCGTCGCGCAGCTCGAATTGCACTGGGAACTTCGGGGCGGCCCGAGCGACTGGATCGCCGTGGATCGCGCCGCGCTGGGCGCGAAGCAAGTCGCGCACGAGTTCGCGCTCGACGTCTCGGCGCTCGCCGTGCGCGAAGGAAGCGTCATCGAATACCGCGTGCGGGCCGTCGATGAACGTCCCGTCCCCGGGCCGAACGAAACGTGGTCGAACCCCCGGCGGCTCGTCGTCCGCCGCACCGCCAAGGCCCCCAGCGCGAATGATGCCGCCGATCGCCAGGAGTCGTTGCGGCAGGAACTCGCCGCCATCCGCCGCGACGTCGAGGCGCATCGCGGAGAGCTGGGGTCGGTCCTGAAAGAGGCCGAAGGGGACCTGTTGATGCAGCTCGAATTCAAGCGGGACGGCGACATCCGCCCGCTTCCCGGCCGGCAGGACGAGCTCGCCCGCCGCACCGAGCAACTCGCCGCGCGGTTCGCGCAGCATCCGCTGTACGCGAACCTCGCGCCGGACACGCGGACCGCGGCCCGCGAGCAGCTCGATCCGCGAAAGACGCAGCTCGACCAGGCGACCGACGTGCCGCTGTTCGAAAAGGCGAGCATCCTCCGCCGCACCCAGCAATCGGTGAACGAGGCCGAGGAAACGCTCGCCAAGGTCGCCGAGGAGTTCGAGAAACTCGCCGAACTCGAGAACGACCTGCTCGAGCTCGAACGGCTCGCCGACGAAGCCCGTCGCTTGGCGACCGAAGTCGCCCGCTTGCAGCGCGATCGCGACGCGCCGCTCCCCGACGACGCGACGCCCGCCGAGCAACAGGCCCGCGAGCAAGCGCTCGATCAACGCCAGGCGAGTTTGCAACAGGACCAGCAGGCGCTCGACGAGCGGCTGAATGAGTTGCTCGAACGCCGTCCGGAACTGCTCGACGCCGCGCGACAGGCCGCGGTCGATCGGCTCGCGGAGTTGTCCCGGCAAGCGCTCCAGCTCGCCGAGCCGCAGGACGAACTCGCCGAAGCGCTGCGCGCGGAAGCGGCGCAGCAAGCGGGGGGGTTGCGTCCCTTCGCGGAACAACAGGAACAGCTTCTGCGCGAGGCGGAAGAGTTGGCCGCCGAGCAACAGGCTCTCGCCGCGGTCGATCCCGCCGCGGTCGCGCCGCTCGATCCGCAGGCGCTCCGCGAAGCGCTCGACGCGTTGCGCGAGGGAGACGTCGATCGCGCTCAAGTGGAACAGGGCGACGCCGCCGAAGAGTTGGAACGTCTCGCGGCCGAACTCGCCCGGAACGAACGCCTTCCCGCCGATCCGCAACAGGCGGTCGCGCAGTTGGCCGAACGCCAGGAGCAACTTCGGAAGAAGATCGCCGAGGCGAATGAAGAACGTCCGCCCGCCGCCGATCCGCAAGCCGGCGACGACCCCCAACGGAATGACGCCGACGATCCCGCGGCCCTCCGCCGCCGGTTGCGTCCTCTCGCCGCGGAGCAGGCCGCCATCCAGGCGGGGCTCGCGCAATTGGAGCTGCCGCGCAAGAACCGGGAAGATCAACAGGCCGCGGTCGATCAAGCCGCCGAAGCCGTCGAACGTCTTCTCGCCCCCGACGCCCCCCGGGCGGAGCAATCGGCCGCCGAGGCCGCCGAATCGCTGAAGCAACTCGCCGAACGCATCGGCACTGAAGAAGAACGCCGCGCCGCGGCTCAGGAAGAAGTCGCCGCGCTTCGCAAGCGACAGGACGCGCTCGCGCGGCAAGTCGGCCAAGCCGCCCGTCCGGGCGAGGCGCCGAATGTCGATCCCATGCGCGAGCGACTCGCCCGCCTCGCGAAGGAACAAGAGGAGATCGCCCGCGATCTCGCGCAGCTCGACGCTCCCGAAGCCGACGCCGAACGGCGGGATGCGGTGCGGGAAGCGGCTGCCGCATTGACCGACCTCGAACGCGAACGCCCCGCCGACGCCCCGCGCTCGCAGGAACGCGCCGAGCAAGCGCTCGCCCGGCTGGATAACCGTCTGGCGGGCGAACGATCGCCGGCCGAACAAGCCGCCGAACTGCGGCGGGAACAGGCGGAGATCGCGGGGCAGGCGCAAGACGCCGCGCAGCGGAACGACGAAGCCGCTCTCGCGAACCGCGCCGCCGAACAGCGCGCACTCGCCGAGCGAATCGAACGGCTCGAAGCCCCCGCGGCCCGTCCCGAGCAGCGAGCCGCCCGCCGCGCCGCCGACGAAGCGGCCCAGGCGATGAACGCCGAGACGCCTCCCGAACAGCTCGCCCGCGCGGCGGAGCGCAGCGACGAGGCTCTCGAACGACTGGCCAGCGCTCTCGATCCCGAACAGCCGGGAGACGCCGCGGAGCAGGCGGCCGAACTCGCCCGCCGTCAACAGGAACTCAGCCGCCAGGCGGAGGAAGCGGCCCGCGCCGAGCGCGCCGCCGACGCCGCCGAGCGACTCGCCCGCGAGCAACAGGCGGGCGAACTGCAACGCGAGGCGGAGCGGCTGCGCGCGGGCGATCTCGCGCAGCAGGAGAAGCGGGACGCGCTCGAAATGCTCCGCAAGGCGGAAGAGGCCCGCGAGCAACTCGCACGCGCCGAGCAGGAATTCCTTCGCAAGAACGAGCCGCCCCGAAATCAGCCGGACGCCGATCGACCGGACGCCGATCCGCCGCGGCAAAGCCCCCCCAAACCCCCGGCCGAGCCGCAAGCGCAGCCGATAGACGATGAACTCCAACGACTGCTGAAACGCAACGCCGAGGCCGAGCGCGAAGCGGCCGAGGCGCTCGAGCGCCTGCGGCGCCGGCTCGACGACGAAGAATCGCGCGAGCGGCTCGCCGAAGAGTCGCGCCGCGCCGCCGAGCGGGCTGAGCAACTCGCCCGCGAGAACGAACGCCAGGAACGGCTCGACCCGGAGCAACTCGCCCGCCAGGCCCGCGAGCTTGCCGAGGAACAGGCCCGGCTCCGCGAGCAGACCGAGCAGCTCGCCCGCGAACCGCAGGACCGCGACGCGCCGCAGGATGCCGAAGCGCGAGCCGAGCAACGGCAACGCCTCGCCGAAGCGCAGCAACAGTTGCGCGAACAGGCCGAGCGGCTGCCTGGCGATCAGTCCCCTCTCGCCCGGTCCGAAGCGATGCGGCAGATGGCCGAGGCCCGGCAGTCCCTCGAACAGGAACGATCCGCACAGGCGAGTCGCGCCCAACGCGGCGCGGAAGAGGCGCTCCGCGACATCGCCCGCCAGGCGGAAGCCCAGGCTCAAGCTCAGGCTCAGGCCCAAGCGGGGAATCAACCCGCCGATCCGCTGGCCCAGGCGGAGCGCCGTCGACAAGCCGCCGAGCAAGCCGCCGATCTCGCACGCCGCCAGGAAGAGCTGCGGCAGCAAGTCGCCGGAACGAACCCGCAGCGGAATCCCGCCGGTCAGCAGCAAGCCGGTCAGCAGCAAGCCGGTCAGCAGCAAGCGGGACAACAGCAGGCCGGTCAGCAGCAAGCCGGACAACAACAGGCGGGACAACAACAGGCGGGACAACAACAGGCGGGTCAGCAACAGGCGGGTCAGCAACAATCGGCGATGCAGCAGGCGCAAGCCCGGCAGCAGGAAATCGCCCGTGAGGCGGCTCGGCTCGCGCTCGACGCGGCCCGTCAGCAGGGTGCCGAATCCGCCGCCGCGCAGCAAGCCGCCGACTTCGCCCGCCAGGCGAACCAGGCGAATCGGCAAGTCGCGGACGGCCAGCCGCAACAGGCGGCGCAGTCCGCGCAGCAAGCGGCCCGCTCCGGCGAACAAGCCGCGCAGCAAATGGCGGCTGCCGGCGCTGCGGCGGAACAACTCGGCCGCCTGGCGGAGCAACTCGCTCAGCGACAGGCGCAGGTCGCGCAGGAGTTCGAGCAGGCGGCGAACTCCGCCGCCGCGCGAATGCAGGCCCAGGCGGAAGCCGAGAACCGGCTCGCGCAGCAAGCCGGACGACTTGAAGAACTGCTCGAGGAGGCCGCCCGTCGAATGGCAGCCCAGCCGTTGTCGATGGAGCAGCAAGGACAGCAGGCGCAAGCCGCCGGAGAGGCGGCCGGACAGGCCCAACAGTCGATGCAGCAGGCCTCCGGCCAACTCGGCCAGGGGAACGCCGGCTTGGCGGCCCAACTGGCCGAAGCGGCCGCCGAAGCCCTTCGCCGCGCCGCCGGCGACGCCCAGCAAGCGGGTCAGGGACAGCCCGGTCAGGGACAGCCCGGTTCACCGGTCCCGGGCCAGGTCGGCGAGCAAGTCGCGAACGCCTCCCGCAACCTTCAGGAGGCGATGCAACAACTCGCCAACGCCAGCCAACCGGGACAAGGCCAGCCCGGACAAGGCCAACCGGGACAAGGCCAACCGGGACAAGGCCAACCGGGACAAGGCCAACCGGGACAAGGGCAGCCCGGTCAAGGCCAACCGGGACAAGGGCAGCCCGGTCAAGGGCAGCCCGGTCAAGGTCAACCGGGACAAGGGCAACCGGGCCGCGATTCGCTCGCTCAATCGGCCGAGAGTCTCCGCCAGGCGGCCGAAGCGCTCGCCCAGGCGGCGCTCGGACTGCAATGCGACGCACCACAAGGACAAGGCGGAGGACGACCCGGACAAGGCCAACCGGGGCAGGGCCAACAGCAGGCGAACGCCGGCGAACCGAGCGACGGCGAACCGAGCTCCGACGGACTCGGCGACGGCGGCGGCGGCGAGGCCGGCGTCGATCTCGCCCGGCTCGAAGCGGAACTCGGCCGCCTCACCAATCGCGAATGGGGCAAGCTGCCCGGCCAGCTTCAGACCGATATCGTGCAAGCCGCCTCGCGACGACCGGGAGGCGACTACGCGCAGCTCATCAAGCTGTACTTCAAGGAGATCGCCGAGACCGGCTCGGCGATGGAAGCGACGCAGGCAGGAGCGCGGCCATGAAACCGACGCGAAACCGCAAGCGATCGGGCGCCGCGACGGCGATGGTCATCGCGGGACTCGCCCTGATCTCGCCCCGCGCCGCGCTCGCCCAGGACGACGGGCATCTGCGGGCGCAGCGGCAACAGGTGGACGCGGCGATCGTGCGAGCGCTCGAGTATCTCGCGGATCGGCAGCGACCGTCGGGCGCGTGGACGTTGCAGAACGAAGGGGAGGCGACCTCCGCCACGTCGCTCGCGGTGATGGCCTTCCTCGCCGCCGGCCACGTTCCCGGAGAAGGCCCCTACGGCGACCGCATTTCCCGGGGGATCGACTGGGTGGTCGCCCAGCAGCAGCCGAACGGCCTGCTCGTCTCCGAGCGGGGACACGGGCCGATGTACAGCCACGGCATCGCCACGCTGATGCTCGCCGAAGCCGCCGGCATGACCGACGAACAATCCGCCAAGCCGCTCCGCGCCGCGTTGGAGCGGGCGATCAAGCTGATCCTCGAATCGCAGAACGTGAACAAGTCGCGGATGCACGCCGGCGGCTGGCGTTATCAGCCCCGCAGCAGCGACAGCGACCTCAGCGTCACCGCCTGGCAGTTGCTCGCGCTGCGGGCCGCGAAGAACCTCGGCTGCGACGTCCCCGCCGAGAACATCGACCGGGCGGTCGAATACGTCAAGCGGTTGTCGGTCGCCGACAGCGGCGGGTTCGGCTACCAGTCGCCGCACTCTCCCTCTCCCGTGCGGGCGGGGACCGGCATCCTGGCGCTGGAGATCTGCGGCGACCATCACGCGCCCGAATCGATGGCCGCCGCCGAATACCTCCTGACCCGCCCCCTGCGGTACAACACGCACTATTACTTCTATGGCGCGTATTACTGCACGGTGGGCATGTTCCAGGTGGGGGGGAAATACTGGGAGGAAACCCGCGACCTCGTCGCCGTCGACCTGATCCGCCACCAGGAACGGGACGGCTCGTGGACCGCACGCACCGGCGGGGAACGCTCCGCCGGCCTGATCTACAGCACCAGCATGGCGGTCCTCGCGCTGTCGGTCGAGTACCAGTACCTGCCGATCTATCAGCGATGACGGCGCGCTGTCACATCGCGCTGGGAGGCAACCTCGGTCCCGTCGCCGAGACGTTCGCGGGGGCGCTCGCGCGGCTCGACGCGCACCCCCGCCTCGCCGTCGTCCGCCGCGGTTCGCCATTCCGCACGAAGCCCGTCGGCGATGCCGCGCAGGGCGACTTCCTCAACGCCGCCGCGGAACTCGAAACCGATTTGCCGCCGCTCGAACTGCTCGACGTGCTGCAAGCGGTCGAACGGGACTTCGGCCGCACGCGCGAGCGCCGTTGGGGCGGCCGAACGCTCGACCTCGATCTCGTCTTCCACGGCGACGCGGTGATCGACGGGCCGCGGCTGGTCGTGCCGCATCCCGCCTGCTGGTACCGGCGGTTCGTGCTTGATCCGCTGTGCGAGATCGCCGCCGATCGCGTGCATCCCGTGAAGCGGGCGACCGTGGGAGAATTGCGGGCGCGGTTGACGGCGCGGCCGTTGCGGGTGACGGCCGCCGGAGGGACGGCGCGAAACCGCAAGCGACTGGCGACGTTGATTGGAAAGGGCTTTCCCGGGGTCTGGTACGGCGAATGGACGGGCGATGCGGATTCGATTTCCGATCCGCCGACGTTCGTCGCGTGGCTCGGACCGGACGAGAACCCGGGCGGGGTCGCATTCGAATCGCTTCCCCTCCTGCCGCGGCTCGATCTCTCGCGCGAGCGCGACCCGGCCGCCGCGCTCCGCCACGTGTTGCAAGCGGCGCTGGATGAACCGCGCATCGCGCCGGTTCCGTCGTAGGTCATCCAGATTGAACTTGTGGGTTTTCGTAGTACGCCTTCAACCTTGATCTTGTGGGTCGACCGTAGGATGGATTGGCCAT
>JBBDNT010000014.1:0-8560 GCA_040877445.1 Planctomycetaceae bacterium | reverse complement strand
TCATGGCCAATCCATCCTACGGTCGACCCACAAGATCAAGGTTGAAGGCGTAGTACCCGCCGATCAGTCGCCCCACGATTTCGAACTTGAATGCGTAGAATCGCTTCGGCGTAAGGGTCGATCCGATGCCCGGGTTCGCCGGAAATTCCGGCGTTCATTGGCGTTCGGTAGAATCAACGGCTCGCCGCGTTCGAAAGAACTCCGCGGCGGGGATGGATCCGGCCGGGGGGCTGCCGTATCATGGAATAGGGACGATCATCGTATCGTGGCCGTGAATTCGCAGGAATCAGGGTAATGATGTCTACCGCCGAGCGTTCCACCGAACTTCCGCGTTCGATCCCGATCGAGCCGTCGCGGGAATACGGCGAATCGGAGCCGAACGAGTTCGACTATCGCCCAGTCCCGGTGCTGGCCCCGGTGAGCTTGTGCCTCGGGCTGGTGGCGGCGGTGGGCATGTTGGGACTTTTGGGATTGGCGATTCCGCTTCTGGGAACGATACTGGGGGGCGTCTGCCTGCGGCAGATCCTCCGCTCCAATGGCGAGTACGGCGGGTTCGTTCCGGCAGTGGTCGGATTCGGCCTGTCGGCCGTGTTCCTGTTGTTCGGCACGGTCTTCCACGCCCATGCGTTCGCGACGGAAGTTCCCGAAGGATACGAGCGGGTCAACTTCACTCAGGACATTTCGAAGAAGGAGTTCGTCGTCGCCCAGGGACAACTCGCGCCGCATCCCGACGTGGCGGCGCTCGATGGCCGCAAGATCTTTTTGAAGGGGTACATGTTTCCGCAGTTCACGACCGAAAAGCTCAAGGGGTTCGTCTTCGTTCGGGATAGCGGCGACTGCTGCTTCGGCGGAAATCCTCCGCTGACTGATATGATCAACGTGGCGATGACGAACAGCAAGACGGCCGATTATTCCAGCGGACTGGTCTCGGTCGCCGGGACGTTTCACGTCAACGACCCGCGGACGGGCGCGGAAATGACTCCCGTTTACGAGTTGGAAGCCGATCACGTCGAACGCTCGAGGACGCCATTCCGATGAAATCGCCCATCCGCCGCTGCGTTTCGCGTTCCTGCGTCACCCTGTCGCTTTTGGGGGGGATCGCGATCGTCGCGGGGTGCGGAGAAGACACGGGGGAATACGTCTCGTACCGCGAGTTGGACGAGCAGCAGGCGGCGAAGACCGAATCGCCCAGGACTTCGAAGCCGAGCGCGGACGCAGCCGCGGCCCCGTCGGTCTTGGAGTCCGCCGATGATCGGCCGGAAGACGGCGTTGGCGAAGCGATCGACGAATCGGACCGTCCCGTCGCGGGAATTGCCGATTCCTCCGACAGCGAGCCGGTGCGGCTGGCGGCGGATCCTCCCGCCAACGGAAGCGACGATCCGGATCGCGTCGATGTCGATGCGATCGCGGAGGGGGAGCCGGGCGCGACGGACGAAAGCGCTGATTCCTCCTCCGGACCGGCCGCGAGCGTGGTCCGGGAATCGGTTCGTTCCCCGGAAGCGGAAGCCGCGATCCGGGCGATGAGCGGAGGCGGTTTCGAGCGGGCGAACGGATCGGCCGCGGCAGCCGCGCGCCTCCCCGGCATCGGCGAAGAGGTTCCGTCGGAGCCGCGCGAGATCGAACTGTTGGTGCCCGAGAAGACGTTCAAGGTCGAAGGTCCGCAGAACGCGATCCGGGTGCATTACTCCGATTTCGACCTGCTGGAAGTGCTCAACATGGCGCCGGTGCCGGCGAACGCGGTGGAGTATTTTCCGAGCTGGCTCAACGAACTGGACGGTCGCCGCGTGCGCGTGCGAGGCCACATGTTTCCCACCTACTTGGATGAAGGGATCAAAGGATTCCTGCTGGCGCGGGACAATGACATCTGCTGCTTCGTCCGCACGCCGAAGGTGTACGACGTCTTGACGGTCAAAATGCGCGAAGGAGTGACGACGCGGTATATTCCCTCCATTCAGGCGTTCGATGTGGTGGGAACCTTCCGCATCAGCCCGTTCTCGTTCGAAGGCAAGGAACTGGATTACCTGTACGCCATCGAAGACGCCGTCGTCATCAACAAGTGAGTGACTCTCTGCGAATGGCCTTGGAGAGGTTTCGATGCGGCGATTGCGGTATCGGAATTCGCAAGGGTTCCGACCGTTGCCGCTCGAGCATCGGAAGTCTTGCGACTTCCGCTACGATATTCGGCATGAGCCGGCCGTCGCCGATCGGCTTCCAGCCTCCGCCTCCTCGGCGGTTCGCTCCCATCGAGTCGGATTGCGAACCACCGAGGACGCGGCGTATGTCGGAAGGCGGGCGACCATGCCCGGTGCCTTGGAATTTCATCCCTGATGATCCGTGGAAACCGTGGTCGGAGGGAACGATCGGCGGCGAAGCGGTCCTCCAACGAATCGATCGGCGTTCGCGCCGGAAAGGAATTCCCGTATGCGTGTCGTGAATCTTCCATCGTCGCCCGTCGCAGTTCTCGCTTTCGTGTTCGTTTTCTTCGCGGCGAATGCGCGCGAGGCGGTCGCGTGTCCGTATTGTCCCGATCCGTCGATCACGCTTTCGGAGCAGTTGGCATTCTCCGACGCAGCCGTCCTCGTGCAGTGGGTCTCGGCGAAGAAGCCGACCGACGAGAAGGTCTCCACGCTCGAGGCCTTCGACGAATTCTCCCGCCGCGCCGTCGATGACGGAACCGCCGACGCCGATCGGGACGAAAAGGATTCGAACTCCTCTCCGTCGGATGCCGTCGGCAGCACCACGTACGAAGTCCTCCGCGTGGCCCGCGGTGAGCAAGACGTGGTGAAGAAGGGGGACCGCATCACGATCGTCCGTCATCGCCCCGGCCAGCCGGGAGACCTGTTCCTGCTGCTGGGAACCAAGGGGATCGTCGTCGAGTGGAGCACGCCGGTCGAGATCACCGAAACCGGCTTCAACTATCTCGTGCAGGCGCCGCCGCTGGAGACGCCCGCCGCGAAGCGGCTGGAGTACTTCATCAAGTTCCTCGAGTATCCCGATCCGCTGGTCGCCAACGACGCCTTCCAGGAGTTCGGCAATTCGTCGTACAAGGATGTCGTTCCGCTCGCGGAGAAGCTCTCTCCCGACGAAGTCGCCGGCTGGATTGTCAGCGAAGACACCACACCCACGCGGCTCGCGTTCTACGGCATGTTGCTCGGCATTTGCGGGAAGGAGGAGCACGCCGAGTTGCTGAAGAAGAGGGTCTTCGAGGAAACCGACGAGTTCCGGCTGGGGATCGACGGGCTGATGTCGGGCTATTTGTTGCTCGCCGGCGAAGAAGGGCTCGAACTGCTCGAAGAGGAGAAGATCAAGCCGCACTACGTCGAGTACGTGAAACCGGACGGCACGGTCGAGCGGCGGAACAAAGTTCCCTTCAGCGAGACGTACGCCACGATGGGGGCCATCCGCTTCATGTGGGATTACGGCGACGGGCGGATCAGTGCGGAGCGGTTGCGGCAATCGATGCGGTCGTTCCTGGACCGGCCGGATCTGGCGGACTTGGTGATCGCCGATCTCGCGCGGTGGAAGGACTGGAGCGTGCAGGACAAGCTGCTGGCGATGTACGGGGCCGAAGAGTACGACGTCGGCTCGGTCAAGCGGGCGATCGTGCGATACTTCCTGGTGTGCGCGGCTTCCGCCCCGAAGGACGATCCCAACCCGCCGGCCCACGTCGCCAGCGCCCGAAAACACCTCGTCGACCTCCGCGCCCGCGACCCGAAGATCGTTCAAGAAGCGGAGCGGTTCTTTTTCATCGAGTGATCGTACCGCGCGCCGCGGCGTTCCCGCACTTCTCCAGCAGTATCGAGGCGATGATCATGGCCACGGTCGACACGAAGCCGCTGACGGCGGAAGAGTTCTTCGATTGGCAGGCCGACGTGGACTCGGATGTTCGTCATGAACTCGATCGCGGAGAGGTCATCGAGATGAACATTCCCGGTCCCCGGCACGGACTCGTCTGCATGAACGTCGGCTGGGCGCTGACCGAATATGCCCGGCGGCGAGGGCGCGGCTTCGTCACCGGCAACGACGCCGGCGTCATCGTCGAACGGGATCCGGACACCGTGGCCGGTCCGGATGTGTGCTATTACGATGCCTCGATCCCCTTCGAGGACGTGCCGGTGCGATATTCGGACCTGCGGCCGCTCGTCGCCGTCGAGGTGCTCTCCCCCTCCGACCGGTTCGGAAAGGTCGTCGAGCGGGTGAATCGTTTCTTGACCGCGGGAATCCGCCTCGTGTGGGTCGTCGATCCCGACGCGCGGAACGTGACTGTGAACCGCGCGGGGCGCAAGCCGCTGGTGATCGGGGAGCACGGCCGAATCGTCGGCGACGAACTTCTCCCCGACTTCGACGTACCGGTCGCGGATTTCTTCGCCGTCCCGCTTGGGCCCGCGCAGGACTCCGCCGGGGGTTGACGGAGGCCGCGGCGTGAGCGATGCGTGGGAAATCATTCGCGGCGAGGGACCGCTCGTGGCGGCGGCGATTCATGACGGGCACGACGTCCGTCTCGAAGTCGCCGAGTGGATGATGCTGCACGAAGCCGATCGGTTGCGCGAGCAGGATCCGCACACGGGCGAATGGACGGCGGTCGCGCCGACGCGGATCATCGGCCGCCGCTCGCGGTTCGAGGTCGATCTCAATCGCCCGCGCGAGAAGGCGGTCTACCGCGCGCCGGAGGACGCGTGGGGCTTGTCGATCTGGCGGGACTCGCCGCCGGCGGACGTCTTCGAGCGGTCGCTGTTGATTTACGACGCCTTTTACGCAGACGTCCGCGAGACGCTCGAGGAACTGATCGCCAAGCACGGGAAGATCATCGTGCTCGACCTGCACACCTACAATCATCGACGCGGCGGACCCGAAGGCCCGCACGCCGATCCGGAGGAGAACCCGGAGGTCAACATCGGCACCGGCACGCTCGACCGCAAGCTGTTCGGCCCCGTCATCGACCGCTTCATTTCGGATCTCCGCGCGTTCGATTATCACGGTCGGACGCTCGACGTGCGCGAAAACGTGAAATTCCAGGGCGGGCACTTCTCGCGGTTCATTCATCAGACGTTTCCCGGAAAGGCGTGCGTCCCCGCGATCGAGTTCAAGAAGTTCTTCATGGATGAATGGAACGGCGAGCCGGACCCGGTGCAGGTCGACACGATCCGCCGCGCGCTGGAATCGGCCGTGCCGGGACTGCTCGAGGAACTGGGGCGATCGTGAGCCGACATCAGCCGACCGCCGAACCGGTCCCCGATGATCTCACCGCCGCGGTGGTGGCGCGGCTGGAAGGGGATCTTCGCGTCTGGCGGAGGCTGCCCGGAGGGGGCCGGCTGAGCATCGACCGCCGGCTTCCGTTCCTGTGCGTGCATCGCCTGCCGCCGGGCGGTGGCGACGACGCGGGAACGCAGGAGCTGGTCA
Organism: Planctomycetaceae bacterium; assembly: GCA_040877445.1. Lineage (GTDB taxonomy): Bacteria > Planctomycetota > Planctomycetia > Planctomycetales > Planctomycetaceae > JBBDNT01. The sequence goes on along the minus strand of JBBDNT010000014.1, from coordinate 3,160 downwards.
CGGGCGAATCGGCGTATCTCATCGCCCCGAGCGAAGCGAAAGCGCATGCGAGCATGGCGCGACTGGTCCGCGGGATCGCGCGGATGGCCGCAGCGCGATTCGGCGCGTTTCTGATTCTCGAAGTCTGGGCCGCCCCGCATCGAATCGCGAACAGCGGCGCGGACGAAGCCGCGAAGCTGGACGCGAACGACCGCGCGATCGCCGGTGTCGACGAAGTCGAGGAATTGCCCCCCGCGCCGGGCTTCGTCATTCGCACCAACGCGTTCGATCCGCCGGACGCCGCCATCGAAACGCTCGCGGGCGCGCTGCGGAAGATCAAGCTGCACAATCAATCGGCCGAGGTCGAGATCGACCCAAGGGGGCGTCCCGTGCCGCCGCGCATGCGGCCGATCCTCTCGGCGGCAGAAGCGGAGCGGATCGGCTGCCGGACGATCGGCCTCGAAGTTCGACCGATCTACGACGCGCCGGGCAGTGGAAACGTCTTCCCGCGCACGCTGCGCCGGTTGCGGCGATCGCTCGGGCGGGCCATGAAGCGCTCGTTCTTCACCTTCGCGCACGCCCATACGAACATCCGGCCGGAACATTACTACGCACTCGGGCGGCGCACGCTGTTGAAGTCCGTATGGGAAGCCGACCGGCGGCTGGCGGCGATCTCCGACTCGTTCGACTTCCTGCTGCAAGTCACGCCGGTGAACGCCGAGTCCGCTTGGCGGGAGTTCCGGCAGTCGAAGTTTTCGCAGCCGCCGACGTTTCATTACCGGCCGCTGGCGGTCGATCCGGCGCTTCTCAAACGGCAACTCTACTCGGTGCCTCTGGAGAAGATCGACGACCCGACGCTCGCCTTCGTCCTGCGGCAGAAGCAGGACGAACTGGACCGCAAGATCACGCTGTTGTCGGACATCGGCACGCGGCGGTTCCTGTGGGGAAGCCTTCAGGTGTACGGACGGGTCGAGCCAGCGCTGCTCGCTCTCGCCGAGGACGTTCTCGAGCACGTTCCCCGCGGCCGCGACGAGAGCGAAGGAGGGCAGTTGGACGCGGCCGCGTTCGCCCGCCGGGCGCGCGACGAGATCGCGCATTATCGACGCATTCATCCGGCGTTCCGCCCCAGTGTCGTCGTCCGGGACGACATTTACGCGGGGTTGCTCGTCAGCGGCGGCGACCTGTTGATCGGCCGTGAAACCAAGGTTCCCCGCCGGCGGGCCGAGGCGCTGTTGCAGCACGAGATCGGCACGCACTCGGTGACCTATTACAACGGGCGGGCGCAGCCTTTGCGGCTGCTCGCCGCCGGGTTCGCCGGGTACGACGGATTGCAGGAAGGGCTGGCGGTGCTGGCGGAATATCTCGTGGGAGGCCTGAGCCGGCCGCGGCTGCGGTTGCTGGCGGCGCGGGTGGTGGCGGTCGATCGGTTGATCGAGGGAGCGTCGTTCGTCGAAACGTTCCGGCTGCTGCGGAATCAGCACGGGTTTCCCCCGCGCGTCGCCTACACGATCGCGATGCGGGTTTACCGCAGCGGCGGACTGACGAAGGATGCCATGTACCTCCGCGGATTGTCCGAGATTCTGGAATATCTTCGCGGCGGCAGCGACCTGGCGACGCTGTACGCGGGAAAGATGGCGGTCGAGCACGTGCCGATCATCCGGGAACTGATCCACCGGGAAGTCCTGATCCCGCCACCCCTGCGGCCCCGGTGTCTGGACAGCGCGGGGGCCGCTGATAGAATTTCGCGACTGTCGCGCGGGGCGACGGTGCTGGAGTTGATCGACGACGCCCCGCAGTCGAAGAATGCAAGACGCGACAGCGAGCCTCCCGCGTGAGCCGAAACGAGCCTCCCGCGTGAGCGGGGGGAGCACAGTCGTTGGAAGTCGGAGATCCGAGGTCAGTACCGAGTACCGAGTACTGAGAGTGTGTGAATCTTCGTCGAACGGGCTTCAGTCCGTCCACGATGTGGTGTCGTGCGGACTGAAGCCCAGCGCTGTCCTTCCATCCTCATTCTTCGCTTGGCGACCCAACACCCAGGACTCGACACGCATGAAGATCGGCTTCGTCGTCAACGACATCTGGACCGAACAGGCGGGCTACACCACCACGCGGCTGGCGATGTCGGCCGCCAATCGCGGTCACGAAACGTGGGTGATGGGGGTGGCCGATTTCGCCTTCGACCCCGACGACCGCATCCGCGCCCGCGCGCGGGCCGCGCCCGAGGGGAAGAAGTACAAGTCCACCGCCGCCTATCTGACCGACTTGCAGGGGCCCAAGGCGCGGGCCGAACGGCTCACCGTCGACGATCTCGACGTCCTGCTGCTCCGCAACGATCCCGCCGAGGACCAGGTTCGGCGACCGTGGGCGCAAACGGCGGGCATCATGTTCGGCCGCGCCGCCACGCGGGCCGGGGTGATCGTCCTCAACGACCCCAACGGCCTCGCCAAGGCGATGAATAAAATGTACTTCCAGCTTTATCCGGAAGAAGTCCGGCCGAAAACGTTGATCACCCGCCAGGCCGAGGAGATCCGCATCTTCGCCCGCGAGTTGGGAGACATCGTCGTCAAGCCGCTGCAAGGCTCCGGCGGCGAAGGCGTGTTCCTCGTCCGCAAGGGAGAGCACGGCAACCTGAACCAGATGATCGACTCGATCGCCAAGACCGGCTATGTGATCGCTCAGGAATACCTCCCCGCCGCCGCCGAGGGGGACACGCGGCTGTTCGTGATGAACGGCAACCCGCTGCGGTACAAGGGGAAGTACGCCGCGTTCCGCCGGCAACGCAGCGGGGAAGACATCCGCAGCAACATCCACGCGGGCGGGAAGAAGGCGGAAGCGGAAATCGACGACACGGCCCTGCGCATCGCCGAGATCGTCCGCCCGAAACTCGTCGAGGACGGCATGTTCCTGGTGGGGCTGGACATCGTCGGCGACAAGCTGATGGAGATCAACGTCTTCAGCCCCGGCGGACTGGGGAGCGCGCAGACGTTCGAAGGGGTCAACTTCGCCCACGGCGTGCTCGACGCGCTGCAGCGCAAGGTGCAATACATGGGCTACTACCGCCGCAACTTCAACAACGTGGACATGGCAACGCTGTGAAGTCGCCGTGATTCGATCGCAAGCGGATCTTGCCATGGCGGTCGCAGAGCTCTCGCAGCGCAGGGAGGTAGTTGGCGGGCGGGAC
>JBBDNT010000013.1:0-8594 GCA_040877445.1 Planctomycetaceae bacterium | reverse complement strand
GACGAGCGTGGACGTCGTCCCACGGCAGATCGACCCCAGCCACCCGACCGGTAGTTCATTTTGCCGCCGCTGCCTAAGTGAACCCCGGAATCGTCATTCCCGCGGAGTCGCCTTCCGTCATTCCCGCGGAGGCGGGAATCCAGCAATCGCCAATGCGGCCACCAATGGGATCACCGTCCGTGCATCGACTGGATTCCCGCTTTCGCGAGAATGACGCGCTGCGGACGACGATCGTATGGCGAAAGATTCACGACCTCTGAGCGCTTTCCGTCGAGTGGTCGCGTCCCTTCGGCGGCGCTCGGCGATTCCCCGGTGGCACGATTCGCCGCTTCGCCGCAGAATGGCGCTGGGAAAGAAACCGGCGGCGGTACGAAAGGCGGCGATCATGCTGCATAAACTCTCGACGCTCATCGGCTACACCATCCGCGCCACCGACGGCGATCTCGGCGCCGTCGAGGACGCTTACTTCGACGACCGCGACTGGGCGATCCGTTATTTCGTGGTCGACACCGGCGACTGGCTGCCCGGCAGGCTCGTGCTCGTCGCGCCCGATGCGATCACCGGTCTCGACTCGGAAGAGGAAGCGGTCGCCGTCGATCTCACCGTGGACCAGGTCGAGGGGAGTCCCGACATCCACGAGCACGAGCCGGTCAGCCGCCGGCACGAGATCGACGTCCGGGCGCATTACGGTTGGCCGAGTTATTGGGAGCAGGGAGCCGAGGCGACGCGGACGATGGAGTCGCTGCGGGAGAACGCGATCGAGCGCGCGCGTCCCGACGACATGCACCTGCAAAGCGCCCGCGACGTTTCGGCATACGATCTGCATGCGCGGGACGGCGAACTCGGCCGCGTCGAGGATTACCTGTGCGACGACGCCGGCTGGATCGTGCGGTATCTCGTCGTCGAGACGGCGGAGTGGGCAGGGGGCCGCCGCGTGCTGATCCCGCCGAACTGGGTCGCGGACCTCGACTGGAAGGAGTCGAAGGCACGGATCGAGCACACCCAGGAGGAAATCCGCAACGCGCCCCCCTACGACCCGGCCCGCGTGCCGGAGCGCGGCGAAGAGGAAGAACTCTTCTCCCACTACGACCGCCCGCCGTATTGGGATTGAGGCGCGAGCGAGGAGGGGTCGGGGCTTCGGATCGCGGAGTGGCCGATCGGGTGGGTAGGACGAACTTCAGTTCGTCGTGACCGCCATCGCACGCCGAACTCCTCGACTTCGAAAACACACGATCGACGAATATCGGCGAGAATGAATCCGCGGAGATACGCGGAGCGAATGGAGCGCGGTCTTCGCACGGCGAACTGAAGTTCGCCCTACGAAGCCGACTCGTCCGCTCAGGCCGGCAGCGGCGTGCGCGGTGCGAAGGCATCATCTCCGTCGACGGCGACGGCTGACGGTTCCGAGACCGGCGCCTCGATGCTCGGGATCTCGACCTCGAACGTCGTCCCGCGGGGCGACGTTTCGGTCAGCTCGATGCCGCCGCCGGCCTGTTCGACGATCCGCCGGCAGACGAACAGGCCCAGGCCGGTGCCGGTCGGCTTCGTCGTGAAGTACGGTTGGAAGATCCGCTCGCGATCGGCTGCCGCGATGCCGTGCCCGTCGTCGCGGATCGCCACGTGGATGCGGCCGGCTTCGAACGCCGTCGCGATTTCGATCTCGCCCCCCTCGGCGGTCGCGTCGAGGGCGTTGAGCACGAGGTTCAGGAACACCTGCACGAACTGATCGCGGACCACGCGGACGCGCGGCAAGTCGTCGGCATAGTTCGTGACGATCGTCTTCCCCTTCTTTCGCTTGTAATACTTGGCGATGCTGAGGGCCGCCTCGATGAGTTCGTGAATGTCGCACCGCGTGCGCTCGGTGGCGGCGGGGCGGCTGAAGTCGACCAGTTCGCGCAACGTCCGCTGAATCCGCCGCAACTGGTCGTCCACCATTTGCAAACGTTCGCGGGTGTAGTCTTCTTCATGGCGGCGCTGCAGCATCTGCACGAGCGAGCTGATCGCGGCGAGCGGGTTGCCGACCTCGTGGGCGATTCCCGCGGCGAGCAGCCCGAAGGCCGCCTGCTTTTCCTGCTGGACGACCAGCGCCTGCGATTCCTGCAATTCGCGGGTTCGTTCGTCGATCCGCTGTTCGAGCTGCGCCTGGTTCTTCTGGAGTTCGCTGTTGAGTTCGGCGAGCCGGCGGCCGGCGCTTTTCATCAGCGCGGCGAGCGCGGTGCTGGCCCAGGTGACCCAGCCCATCAGCACGAGCATCAGGAACAGCGCGGTGAAGTCGTCGGGCGTCGAGAGGCGATGGCTGATCGCGAGCGCCCCGTAGCTCGCCGCGTGCAACAGGAACGTGGTCCACGTGATCCGCGGGGAGTGCCGGATCGCGCACACCACCAGCGACAGGAAATAGTAGAACCGGAACGAGCTATCGATTCCGGTGTCGTAATGGCACAACAGGCCGATGAAGAGCGCTTCCATCAGCGAGACGACGAGCGGCCAGTCGCTGAGGAACACCTTGCCCCGCCAGCTCCACCACGTGTCGAGCAGAGCGTACACCGCCCCCAGCGTGAGGATCGCGTTGAGCAGCGCGGGATCGCCCGCCCCCGTGCCGATGAGGTTGACCAGCGCATACCCCACCGCCAGCCCGAACCAGCGGATGCGGACGGTGATGGCCTCGGCGGCCAAGTCCCAGTGAAACGGTGCGCGCGACGCGGCGGACAACGATCCGGCTCGTGGAGGAAGTGAACGGGAGAGGTGCGATTCGATTATAGGGAACGCGACAGCCGCGGGGCCACACACCCCGCCGGTTCCGGCCAATCCGGGCGTGTGAACCGAGGACGCACTTCGCATCCGGCTTACCGAATCGGAGCGTGCGTATTGGGATTCCGCGCCCAAGTGCGGAACTTCCCCTGGGCGTGCAACGTATTCCTCAACGCGGCGCAGAGTTGGGAAGCAGAGAGCGGGGAGGCGAACCCAAGCGTGCTTCAGCCATCGCGCACAATCCTTCCAGCACGCTGCGAGGCTGCTGCACCGTCCTGCACGTGGGCTGTTCTCCAAGCAAATAAATGCTTCTGGACCTAGACGTGCAACCCTTCGCGCGACCCAACCTACTCATCCTGGGTTCGCCGCCGCTCCTCGATCTCGGCGCATCGATGGAGGATCATGAGCAAGTAGTTCGGCCGGATCCATCCGGCCCTTTCGTCGTCGATCTTGTCGCGAGGGACGAGATCCGGCCATCCACAATATGCGGCGCACTGCTTTTCGAAAGAGGTGTAACGATGGGGGGAGCCGTTGCCATGCGGCAGAAGGACGTAGTCAGGACCGGGATTCGCTGGAACTTGCGAGGTCACAGCGACAACGGGAATTGGATCATCAGGTCCGAGTGTGGCGGTATCGACAACGACCACAACTCGGCGCTTTTTCCAATTTCGACCAGCCGGGTCTGACATCCCTGCCCAAACGATGTCGCCTGGCTTGAACTCTGCCACGCCATCATGCTCGCCTACGGGGTATCAGAAGTCGTCATCCTCGTCATACCATTTCTGATACCAGTCGCGCTGCGCGGGACGGTTCCGTACGAAGTCCTTCCACTCCGCAAGTGACGGCGTGGCGCCTGCGATTTGCAGTGCCAACTCATCATCCTGGGACAAACTCAACTCGTACCGGGACGCGGAAGCAGGCTCTAGCTGAACGGCATATCGACGCTGCTCAGCGGTCGCTGTCATCGGATTGTCCAACTTCCTGGGCGGAAAGGAAACTTTCGTACTGTCGCGTGAGCGCCTCAATCACGGAAGGCAGTCGACTCGGAGCGATCGTCACGCGGGCGACGCAGGTCGCCTCGATAGCATCCAGATTCCCGAGTTGTTCAACCCTTTCCGCCTCGCTTCCAAGGAGAATGGGAGGACGGATCTCGAAAAACTGGATGAATGCATCGTGCCGATCACACTGCACGACCACTTGATTTGCGAATACCGTCTTCGTCTCTGGCGGGACGATGTGCTTGATATCGAGTTGCTTGATCGGTACGCCCCGGTGAACGTCCCGTCCAGCACTAGTCGAAGATGATGGCATGGCTTACTGTGCGCACAAAGTGAGCGGCAGTCACGGCTTACGACAGCCGCTGGAATCCTCCACCGTGTTGTCGCTTCTCTAGGATCGGCGCGCGGGGGGAGATCCCTGTCGCCGAAGTTCCCGAAGCGTCGTGCCGAGCAACCATTGTACGGACACCACTCGCGAGCGAATAGTCTCGAAATTCACCCCAGATTCAGTGGTAGTCTGCGGGGCTGCCCGTTTCCACGATAGCTGGGGCCGAATCTCGATGCCCTGAGGAAATACCCGGCCCGAGGTTGGGATCATGCCGTTTGCGAGTGCGTACGGCAGACTACCCGACGCCGAGCCCATCCACAAGGTTACTTTCGCAGAAGATGTGGTCGCATGTCAATATGTCTTTCGAGATGCGCGCAAACCTAGGTTGGCGCGCCGCAGCCCGAGTGGAAACCGCTGCGTGCGCTTTCATGGGTTCTGTCGAGTCCTCTGGATGGGCACGCAACTATCGCGCCGATCCGTGGCTCGGCGACACTCGGTCAGGGCACCGAGCGGTCCCGGGACGCCCGCTCGATCGATTCCCGGTGGTCCCGGACGACGCGCTCCAACTCGGCGAGCACCTCCTCGATCGTGCGGTGCGAGGTGTCGATCACGGTGGCGTCGGCCGCGGGTTTGAGCGGCGCGACGGCGCGCTGCTCGTCGCGCTCGTCCCGGTCGCGAATCGAGGTCAGCAATTCCTCGAACGAAACTTCGCTCCCTTGCGCGCGAAATTCCGCCCAGCGGCGGCGGGCGCGTTCTTCCGCATCGGCCGTGAGGAAGAACTTGCACTCGGCATCGGGAAAGACGACCGTCCCCTGGTCGCGGCCTTCGCTGACGACGTTTCCCCCCGCCGCCGCTTCCCGCTGCAGGCGGACCAACGCCCGCCGCACTTCCGGATGCACCGCCACGTACGAGGCCGCCGCGGTCGCTTCCGGCGAACGGATCGCCTCGGTGACGTCGCGGCCGTCCACGAGCACGCGCTCGGCCGGCAGTTCGATCCGCACGCGGTCGGCGATCGCCGCGACCGCCTCTTCGGACTCGGGAGGCACGCCGCGCGTCACGCACTCGAGCGCCACGGCGCGGTACATCGCGCCGGTGTCGAGGAAGCGGAACCCGAGCCGGGCCGCCAACTGGCGGGCGGCCGTGCTTTTTCCCGAGCCGGCCGGTCCGTCGATCGTGACGATCATCTCCGCTCTCCGAACTGCAGTTCCAACTCGACGATTTCGAACGGAGTGATGTCGACCAGCACGGCGTCGTCCTCGATCCGCAGCGTGGCGATGGTGTTTCCCTGAAAGTCGCACTGCCGCGCCGCACTCGGGGCGCGGAAGCACCGCAGCCGCGCCTGGCGGTGCAGGCCGTCGGTCTCGATCAACCGCAGAATGAACGCCGAATCCGCGGCGGGAGAAGCGACCCGGACGCTCGCAGCGTCCGGGTCGCGGGAGGCGGTTTCCTTCGCATTCGGCTCCGGCGCGGCGGCGATCCGCGCGATCTGCACGTTCTTCAGATCGAGGTGGAACAGCCAGCCGGTCGGGCCGACGCGCGGCGGGCCGTGATCGGTGCGGACGACGGCGACGGGCGCGAGCGCGTCGAGGGCCGGCAGCAGGGGATAGTCGGCGTCGATCGCGATCGTCATGCGGAACCGTCGACGCGTCTCGCCTTCGGCCACGAGAATCGTGTCGACCATCCGCGGCCCGGAGATGCGATGGAACGGCAGGCCGTGCGGGAGGATGGTCGTGCGGTCGTCGTCGGTGGCGATCTCGAGGTACCAGGGGCTTTCGATCCGCTCGCCGCGATAGCCGTGCGCTCCCTGCTGCACGCAGCGGGTGAGAACGGCGGTGCTGTCGTTCCAGGCGAAGCGGGAGGCGAAGTAGTTGCTCCATGGGTCGCCTTCCGGAAGGTGCTCCAGGTCGAGTTCGATGTCGATCTCGACGACCGGCCGCCCGCGCCATACGCGAACCGTCTGCCGGTAATCGGCGAGCGCGGCGCCGGTCTCGGGATCGAACAGGTCGCCCTCGCACACGATCTCGCCGCACGCGGGGCCGGCGCAGGTGATGCGGGCCGACTTGCGGCGCATCAGCGAATAAAGCATTTTCGTCGGCGGCTGCCCCTCTTCCCGCGGCGGAATTTCCTTCTCGCGGGGGAACCGGAACGCGAGCTGTTGACTGAGCCGGTTCGGCTTGCGGCCGTAACCTTTGATCTGGGCGATGCCCCCCGTTTCCGCGTGCAGATAGACTTCGAAGAATTCGTTGCGGAGAACGTCCTCTTCGGCCATGGGAGGGCCGCTGTAGGACGGATTTCCGATCCGTCCGGACCGGGGAGTCGAAGCGGTGGACGGATCGGCAATCCGTCCTACTTCTTCTCCCCCGTGCGGATGCCGCGGAATCCACGCGAACCCCGCGCCGGGAACTTCCACCACCACGTGGCGATGGTCGTCGTCGAACTGCACCGCCTTGACCGGACCGCCGGTGGCCGGCGGGACTTCCACTCCGGCCAGTTCCACGCTCACCCGCCGCGCGAACGACAGCGGATTGAGCAACAGGTAGCCCGGCCGATCGCCGCCGCCGGCCATCACGATCTCCGCCAGCGACTCGGCCGACTCGGTGACGAACTCGTCGAGATCACGTGGGGCGGACATCCTTGTCTGCCCGGACGCCGAGTCCGGCGCGTTCGTCGCATCCGCTGCGGCATTCGCTCCCGTTCCCGACGACTGCTCCGTCCCGTTCGGCTCCGTCTCATTCGATCGGCAGGCTGGAAAGCCTGCCCCACGGTTCGATCGGCAGGCTGGAAAGCCTGCCCCACGGTCCGATCGGCAGGCTGGAGAGCCTGCCCCACGGTCGGCGTCCGGTCCGGCCGCTTCGAATTTCGCCGCTTGTTCGTCTTCCTGAAGCGTGTCGACCGGCCGGCCGCGCAACACCGCCGCGAGCGAGCGGAACCAGCACCCGGCGTCGAACCGCGCGCGGCGCGAAAGCGAATCGGCGAAGCGGGTCACCGGGTCCGCTTCCCGTCGAGCGGCCGCCTGAATGAAGAACGGGGTGAGGTACTCCGCCTCTTCGTACCGCGACAGGCGGCCCGGCGTGTCGGTCTGCTCGATGAACTCGTCCAACGTGACGAATCGCCCCAGCACCGGCGCGTAAGCGTGGATCCGCCGCAGATCCTCGAGCCACGGCGACTTGACCTCCGGCCAGTGCGCCAACAGCAGCGCGGCGACGTGGTCCTGCTCCATCGACTCGCCCAGCCGTTGCGCGAAGCGGAGATAACTCGCCGCGCCGTCGGCGGCGAGCGGGATGCGGGTGATCGCGTCGACGATGCTCCCGTCGCAGCCTTCCCAGCGAATCTTGGCCTGCTCGGCGTCGGGGTAGACTCCGTCGTCCATCACCAGGTGCAATGCCGAGTGATAGCCGAAGCGGTGCAGAATTTGCGGCAGGTTCGTCGAGAGGCCGAACCGGCGGCGGCCCCAGGTGCGCGGCACGCGACCGAACAGGCGTCGGAACGCGGCCCGCCCGCGGCGGAACTGCCACAGCACCGATTCGACCGGCAGCAACGGCGTGGGGGCGTCGTTCCATTCGCCGCCGACGAGATCAGCCCGCCGTTCGTCCCATGCGGTTTTCATCGCGGCGATCAGTTCCGGCTTTTCCGCGGCGATCTGCTCGAGATCGGCGGCGGTGGCGAGATAATTGACCGGGCCGGGCGCGGCGAGCAGTCGTTCGAGGTGATCGTCGGCGAGGCGGGGAATCAGCAGGCACAGATCGAGCAGATAGCAATCGACCGGATAAAACCGCTCGCGGACTTCCAGCAGCATCTCGAAGCACGTCTTCAGGTGTGCGCGGACGGCGTCGGCGTCGGCGGCGAGTGCGGCGTCGGCGGCGGCGAGCGCCTCCTTCTGCAACTGCGTCTCGTCGACCGTGCTGAAGTGGTGCATGTACCGCGTGAGCAGTTCCATTTGCAGCCACGCCGTGCCGAGCGCGTAAAAGTCCGCGACGATCTCGGGGGCGACCGACGGCTTTTCGCCGAGCGGCTCGAGGGCGGCGGCTTCGAGTTCGGCCCGGTCGGTCAATCCCGCGAGCACGACCGCGCCCGCGCGGCGGGCATCGGCGACGAAGCCGCCGGGAACGGTCTTTTCGCACGCGGCCGGCACGAAGATCAGCCGGTTCGCCAATTCGTCGGGCGGAAGATCGGCACGATGCCACAACGGAAGCGAGCGCGACTCGGCGAGCAGTACCGGATGCCAGGCGACCGCGAAGGCGTTGAGCAACCCCGCCGCCGATTTCTCCGCGAGATCCGTCGGGAAATCTTCGAGGCCGTGGCTGGGAATGAGGATGAGGATTTCGTCGTATTTCATTGCCGGGGCATCATAACCGAACCGGGGCGCGAAACCGCAAGCGTGCCGGAAGCCGGGCTCTGTTGTGGCTGGGTCTCCCGACCCTGCCACATGCTCCGACCGAAGGTCTCCCTGCCCGCTCGTGCTCGACCGTAACCGTTCACACCCCGGCGGCCAGTGAGGGGGCCGTTTGACCGGCGGAGCG
>JBBDNT010000012.1:0-8646 GCA_040877445.1 Planctomycetaceae bacterium | reverse complement strand
CGTCGCGCGGCACGGGGGCTTCCGCGTTGCGGAGCGCCCCCGCCACCCATCGCCATACGGACTTGGCATTGCCAAAGACTTTTGCCACACTCGTTCTCGGCCGGCCCTCGTTTGCTGTTGCCCGGCCGGGCCGATCGCGGTATAAGCAGTTCGATCCGGACAGTCAGGGACGAGCGTGGATCAACGATGTCCGCGGCACAGATGGCCCACCCTTCGATCGACAGCCTCTACGACGAGGCGATCCGCGAAGCCGAGCGGCACAAGTGGATCGAGAGCCAGAAGCAGGGACGCGATCTCGGCGAGACCGCCATCCGCGATTGGTATCGCGTCCACTGGATGAGCTACTGCCGCCATCGCCGCCTCGAGCACGTCCGCGGGAGCCGCTGCTGGCGCGAGTTCGAGGACGAGCAGTTCGGCCGGCTGTACTCGTCGATCGTCGCGGGCGATCTGCTGGCGGACCGCATTCTCGACCGGGTCTACAACGGTTACGAGAACCTCGACGTGCTCCTCTGGGCGCTGGAATGGGGATTGCCGATCGACCGCGTGATCGATCTGCTGTCGCAAATCGACGTGAACCGCGCCCGCCTCGACCCGCGCGCGTGACGGCGCATCACGGATGATCTCCGCGTGAGCGTTCCCTCCACCGAGACTCCCGTCTCCCCCGCTTCCACCGCGAACGATCCGCCGGCCGGACTGTTCGCCGGCTTGCGGATCGTCGGTTCGTGGACGCTCGCCAGCCGGATTCTGGGTCTCGCCCGCGACATGGCGATGGCGGCCCTGTTCGGCAACGGGGCAGTGCTCGACGCCTTCACCGTCGCGTTTCGAATTCCCAATCTCGCGCGGCGGCTGTTCGGCGAAGGAGCGCTCGCCGCCGCGTTTCTGCCCGCGTTCACCCGCGAACTGGAAACGAACGGGCGCCGCGCGGCGTGGCGACTCGGGACCGCGATGCTCGTCGCGCTCGTCTGGTTCCTCGCGGCGGTCGTGCTCGTCGCGGAACTCTTGCTGGGCGCGGCGTGGCTGGCCGGAGGGAGCACGGGCGAATCGGCCCTGTTGATCGGGCTGACCGCGCTGTTGCTGCCGTATCTGGTGCTGATCTGCGCGTCGGCCCTCGTGGGGAGCATCCTGCACGCGCTGGGGCATTTCACCTGGCCGGCGCTGCTGCCCGTGATGCTCAACGTCGCGTGGCTGCTGGGACTGTGGGGCGTGTGGCGGGCGCCGCTGTCGGACGCGGGGAAGATGCACGTCATCGCCGTCGTGATCGTGCTCTCGGGAATCGTGCAGTTCGCGGCGCCGCTGCCGGCGTTGCGGCGCGCGGGGTTCCGCTTCGATCGCACGTGGCGATCGGCGCGCGATCAGGTGCGCGACGTCGCCCGCGGAATGTTTCCCGTGCTGCTGGGGCTGTCGATCACGCAGTTGAACACGCTTGCCGACAGCCTCATCGCGTGGGGATTCGCCGCGCCGGAAAGCGCGCAGGCCGCCGATGTCGCGGTTGGACCGATCGCGGCAGGAACGGCCTCGGCGTTGTACTTCGGACAGCGGATGTACCAGTTCCCGTTGGGCATTTTCGGTGTCGCGCTGGGGACGGTGATGTTTCCGCTGCTGGCGCGGCACGCGGGACGCAACCGGTTCGATCATTTGCGCGAGGATCTCACGCTGGGAATGCGGCTCGTGGTGTTCGTCGGATTGCCGGCGAGCATCGGCCTGATGCTGCTCGCCGAACCGTTGACGTCCCTGTTCTTCGAGCGCGGGCGGTTCGGGCCGGACGACGTGCGGCAGACCTCGGCGATGATCGCCGCCTACGGCGCCGCGGTGTGGGCCTACAGCGGACTGCTGATTGCGCAGCGGGGCTTCTACGCGGTCGGCGACCGCCTCACGCCATTGCGGGCGGGGATGGTCGCGGTGGCGGTGAATCTGGTTCTCGACTTCACGCTGATCTGGGTGATGGGAGGAATGGGTCTCGCCGTCGCGACCTCGATCGCAGCCGCCGTGCAACTCGCGTTGACGCTGTGGCTGATGCGCGCCCGGATCGGCGAATTGCACTGGCGGCCGTTGCGGTCGACGACGCTGCGCACGCTGCTCGCCTGCGCCGCGATGACCGCCGCGACGCTCGCCGCGCTGGCGTTCGTCGATCACGCGGGAATGGCGGACGGTTCGGCGATGACGAAACTCCTCCGCGTCGCCGCTCCGCTGTGTGCGGGGATCGCGGCGTATTTTCTCGCCGCGCGGCTCTTGCGAATGGAGGAGCCGCGGCTGTTGCTTTCGGGGCGAAAGAAGACGCCGTGAACGGGAGCCGCCGCGGCCGCGCTTTCGACCCCGGAGGGGACGCGGAATGTAGCCACGGGTGGAGCGGCGCTCGCGAAGCGGATCACCGCGGAACCCGTGGATGCGGGCGCGATCGGACGCCGCTCGCCCCGGCCGGGGCGAAGGAGTTTGCGCGAGAATGAATGCCTCGGTTCTCCCGCGGCTGTGCGACCCTTACACGGTGCGTGAGCTGCGATGGTTTGGGGCTGAGTCTGCATGGTAACGAACGGTGAGAACTAATGAATCTTTCCATCAAACGCGCGAAACGCGACGTGTGCACTGGACGGCGGATCCGATTCGCGCTAAAAGGTTGGCATGGCCGATCATCCTGACCAATTCGACTTGCCCCACGCTTCGCTGAGGCACATGACTTCACGCACTCTGATCTCTGCCGACTACCGACTGCCTACCGCCCCTCGCCCCGCCATGTCCGACGCCTGGACCATCGCCCTCAAAGACTTGCGGTTGCAGTTCCGCGATCGCCGCGCGCTCACCACGCTGCTGGCGCTGCCGATCGTGTTCATCGCGATCATCGGGCTGACGACCGGGCAGTTGTTGAACACGGCCGACAAGCAACGGAAGTATCGCATCGCGGTCGTCGATGAGGACCAGAGCCTGCTGTCGGGGAAGGTGATCGACCTGCTGCGGCACAAAAAGGGACTGCAGGTCGAACTGCACGCGGCCGACAAGGCGGAAGCGCTGCTTTCCGACGAGCGGACCGATGCCGTGCTGTTCATCGGCCAGCGATTTCAGGAACTGGTCCGCGAACTTCAGCCCTACGACCTCACCGACACCGAGCACGGGAAGCTGTTCTCCGGTCAGAAGGGAGACACGACGGCATCGCTCGCGACGCTCGACATCGTCCTCCGCAGCCAGGCGAGTTTCGAAAGCGCCGTGGCGAACATGGAAAACCAGATGTTCGCCGCGACCGTGCAGGTCATCACCCCCTACGTGATGTGCGGCAACGCGCTCGCGCGGCGGTGGGTGATGCAGGGTCGCTGCGTCGATTACCAGTTTCCCGACCCGGACGCCTCGCTTGAACCGACCGCCGATCCGATCTCGCGGCCGATGAGCGAGGAAGACGCCGAAACCGAGCCGTCTGCCGCAACCGCGTCTTCGCCCGCCGATGCGACGCTCGGCGAACAACCCGACGAGGGCGAAGAGGACGAGGAGTTCAGCGCGACGCCGGCCGCCGCGACGACGAAGCGGGCCGGCCGCAATCCGTATCAGTTTCTCGTCCCCGGTTTCACGGTGATGTTCGTGTTCTTTCTGGTGAACATCATGGCCCGTTCGTTCCTGCACGAGCGCGATTTGGGGACGCTTCGCCGCTTGCGGCTCGCGCCGATCCGCCCGACGTCGCTGTTGCTGGGAAAGACGATTCCCTTCTTCATCATCTCGCTGGCGCAGACGGCGCTGCTGTTTCTGTTCGGGCGGATTCTGTTCGACATGTCGTGGGGACCGCAGCCGTGGTTACTGATACCGGTGATCGTCGCGACGTCGCTCGCGGCGACCGGTTTGGGATTGTTGATCGCCACGCTGGTGCGAAGCGACGCGCAGGTCTCGGCGTATGCGAACCTGGTGGTGATCGGGCTGGCGGGAATCAGCGGGTGCTTCATGCCGCGGGAATGGCTTCCGGAATTGATGCGCGAGGCGAGCCTCGCCTCGCCGCACGCCTGGGCGCTGATCGCCTACAACCAGCTTCTCGCGCGGGACACGCCCAACACGGCAACCGTCTATGAAGCCTGCGGGTGGCTGCTGGTATTCACGGCCGTGTTCTTCGCGCTGGGGGCCTGGCGGTTCCGCCGGGTGGAGTGACGGTGGTTCCGAGTTCCAAGTTCCGAAGTCGGGGAGAAATCTCCGGCAAGTGCGTGCCGAAATCGAACTCCGAACTTCGGAACTTGGAACTACTGAGTGAAGCCTACGGAACGATCGAAACAAGAGTTCGATGCCTTTGTAGTACGGAGAACCGCGATGTCCGCCTCCGACGATCGCGAACTGCTGCTGCACAAGCACACGCGGCGGGAGTTTCGCGAGCGGATGCAATCCGGCGAGTTGCAAGGGTGCATTCTCCCCGTGGCCGCGACCGAGCAGCATCTGGAGCACCTCGCGATGGAGCACGATTGGCGGAGCGTGCTGCACGTCGCGACCGAAGTCGCCCGCCGACTCGCCCCGCGGGTAGTCGTCGCTCCGGCGATGAACATCGGCATCAGCGAGCATCACATGCGGCACCCCGGCACGCTCTCCGCCATGCCGGGGAGTTGGCTGGCGGTGCTCGGCGACGCGATCCGCTCGCTGGTCGAGGCGGGGTTCCGCAACATCCTCGTGCTGAATGGGCACGGGGGGAACATCGCCTCCTGCCGAGGCGTGTGGCCGCAATTCCTGCTGCGGTTCGAAATCAACCTGCACTTCGAGTCGTACTGGGACTTCCTGCCGCGCGAGAAAGCTGAGGCGCTGTTGACGACGGGCCGATTCCCCGGCCACGCGCAGGAGTTCGAAACCGCGTTCGCGCTGGCCGCCTTCCCGGAGAACGTGCGGCACGACGCGATGCGCGATCAGGCGGACCAAGAGCCGCTCTCCGCCACGGCGGAAGCGGGAGCGGCATTGATCGAGTTGATCGTGGCCGAGACGACGCGGTTCATGCGGGGCATGCTCGACGGCACGAACACGGCGGAGATTCCGCCGTTCAATCCATAGCCGTCGGAGTATGCGAAACTGCGCAGGGCGGGCTTCAGCCCGTTCGAGGAAGGAGAATCTTCGAGCGGGATGAAGCGATGGATCTCGCTTCGGATAACACGGAGCGTGGCCTACCGGTGCCGGGGCCGCCGATGTCGACTCCCGGCGACCGTCGCGAATTCATGATGTACGCCGGTGCCGCGGCGATCGGAGGATGGGCGGCCTTCGCCTGAATTGCGGCAAACGCCCGGACCCTTCGCAATGCGCGGGTACTTTGGCTCCTCTCGGATGAACGGCCCATGTCGTCGGCGGCGGGTGAGGGCGAATGACGTGAAAGCAGTCCTTCGGTTGGCGCTCTCCAACGGGTGGCACAGGCCGTGGGGCGTCTTCGAAGCATCCCAAGGAAACGCGAAGGTGATTCCCGACGATCGTGCGGAGACCCACGACGGAAGCCTCTCCACCGTCCCTGAAGATGAGGGAGGATTCTGGGGTTGGCCCGGATGGCGTCATGGGGGCGAGGCGTGCGCGCTGGGGTTGTTGATCACGCTCTGGTTTTGCCTGGTGTACGGAATCGCCGATCACGTCACCGGCCTGCGATCGTCGCGCATTCGCGTGCATTCGAGCTTCGAATTGGGGATCCCATTCGTGCCGGCGGCGGTGCTGGGATACGTTTCGGTCTTCCCGTTGATGTGGATGGCCCCTTTCATCCTGCGGACGCGCGGGGAACTCAGGGCGTTCGCGTGGATGCTCGCGGCGGTGACGCTGATCGCGGGGGCGGGGTTTCTGCTGATTCCCGCCGAGCTGGCCTTTCCGCCGCAGCGAAGCCTCGGAAACTGGGCGGAATTGATGCGCTTCGTCGAATGGAGCAACCTCACTTACAACCTCGTGCCGTCGTTGCATGTGACTTACGGCGTGGCGTGCGCCGAAGTCTATGCGGGAAAGGCGCGACGCGGGGGACGGTTGGCCGTGCGGGCCTGGGCCGGGATCATCGCGGTTTCGACCGTGCTGACCCATCAGCACCACCTGCTCGACGTGGCGGCCGGAATGGGCCTGGGAATCGCCGGCGGCCGGCTCGTGTCTGGTCGTCTGACGGCAAACTGGAAATTTCGAGCATCCCGTGGGAGCGGCTTCACTCCGAGTGGCGAGGATCGATGACGAGCGGCGCGAACACGGAGGCCCAATCGTCGTTCGGATCGAGCGCGGCCGGTTTGATGTCCCCCGCCTTGCGCCCCCGTTCGAGGAGGCGGCATTCGTGGATTCGCCAGGCCGATTCACCGGCGGGGTCGAGCATATGCACTTCGCAGCGGCCCAACTGCCGCAGCCGCACCGCGTGGCCGTAGTGCGGGTTTTCCTCCAGCCCGGTTTGAACGGCGGCGGCCAGTTCTTCGGCGGCGAAGGACGGAACCTGTGCCGCATCGCACTGGAGGTACAGCCGGTATCGCGGGGGGCGTTCCAGAATGGGGACTAGCAGCGCGAAACCCGGCGTGAGACCTCGCGCCGCGAACACGCGGTCGAGCACCTCGCGCACGTGAATTTCGCTCAGTTTCTCGCCCACCAGATCGCTCGTGCCCGAGGATCGCCCCACGAACCGGAGCAGCGGGCATTCGTTCTCGAAGCCGATCACCTCGACCAGGTCGTGCAGCCGGTAGCGGTACAGTCCGCCGCCCGTGGTCAGCACGACGGAGTAGCGGGATCCCGCTTGAAGTTCGTGGGCCTGCCGCACCGATCCGCCATCGATCGCTTCGCCGGCGGCCGCGCACTCCTCGAACTCGAAGAAGTGCGATCGCACGGCGAGCAGGGGAGCGGGCCGGCCGAGCATCGGAAGCGAGACGCACCCCTCCGTCGCCAGCAAACCCTTGGGTTGGATTTCGACGGAGGGAAACAACTTTCTCAGCCCGCCCACGTATCCGGCGGCGGCGGCATCGGTCCAGCAACTGATCAGCGACAGGTCGGGCCAGATCGCGTGCAACTTCACGTCGACGGAGTCGGCGGAGCGGAGAATCGAGGCGACCCGTTCCGCGCGACGCGCCGAGATGCGCGGAGGCCGCACGTCGATCGACGGGAGCGCGCTCGCGGTCGGCGGGCGGAGCATTCCTCGGCGAAGATCGTCGGCGAGCCGCTCGCCCCACTCGTCCAGCGACGCGAACAAGGCCGTCAGGAACGTCGGACTCCAGACGGAAATCAGCGCGAGGTCGGCGGCGGCCAGCAGATGCAGAAGCGTGGCGTAGCGGAAGCTCTCGATGTCGCCGATCCGAGAGACGGCGGCGGGGACGACCAGCAATCGTTCGACGGCGAGTCGTTCCAGCCGCCCGAGGTAGGCCGCGTCGGAATCGAAGCCGATCGGAATTCCGCCCGGCGTTCGTCGTGACTGACCGAGAGCGGGGGAGATCGACCAATACGCCCGCCCGGCGCGCACCGCTGGCCGATGCCGCATCAGGTCGAACACCCAGGCGGCGACTCCGCGCTGAAACTCGCGGCGGAGCGAGGCGGTGTAGGGGATCAGCTTTTCGCCGCTCGTGCTGCCGCTGGTCGGCTCCAGCAGCCGCACCGGATCGCGCGTGAGCACGTTCCTTTCGCCATCCGCGATTTGCGAAATGTCGGGGACGTAGTCGTCGTGGTTCGACAGCGGCACGCGCTGCCGGTACTCGTCGGGACCGCGGATGGCGGCGAAGCCGTGGTGGCGGCCGAATTCGGTTTCCCGGTTCCTCCGCAGAATGGCATTCAGCACGCGAGCCTGCGTGGCGGCCACCGCGGCGGTCGCCCGCCGAAAGGCCCGCGCCTCGCCGCGGCAACGCTCCATCCAAAGCGTGTTCAGCCACCAGGCGGAGTTCATGGCGAGTCGCGCCGCGACGAGGCGACGCTTCGTGAACGGCGCGCTGCCGCGGGTTCCATTCCGATCACGCGGTACGCCGCCGGGGTGAAGTTGTCGCGGGTCAGGGGGGCGATGCAGCACAACTCGTCGCCCCGCGCGTGGCCGGGGTTCTGTTCGACGAAGAATCGCACGTGCGGATCCTCGATTCGGGCGGGGGTGATTTCCGCCACGCCGGCGCGCAGTCGGCCGCTGCCGTCGAGACAGCGGACGATTAGCGCGGCGGGGTCGTAGGTCGCGGGGAACTTGCGGCGGGCGAAGACATCGAGGATCGCCGCGGTGCTGGCCGGCAGCGGCGCGTCGTGCCGCGGATGGAACTCGTGGAAGAAGACCGGCAGAAAGCGATACGTTCGGAAGCCCTTGGAGATGAGGAACCAGTAGAGTTCGGTTCGCGGATCATCGTCGATCAGCGACAGGGCGAACCTCCCCCAGGTTTGCGTGAGCGGGTTGCGCGTCCAGCAGGCGCGATCGACGATGGTGTCGCCCGAGAACAACACGCGCACCGGCCGTCCGTCGACCCGATCGCGCAGCACTTGCTGCGTCGAGAACCCGCGGATCGCCCCCGTTCGATCGAACACCATCACGACGCAATCCTTCTCCGCCAGATCGGCATCGAACCGCCGCCGCGCCACTTGGACGTAGTACGTCCGCATCAACGCGAACATTTCGTCGCGCTGCCGATCGACGAGATCAACGACGGGCACGATTCGGCCGAACAACGACAAGGCGCTCTCCTCGCATCCGCCTTAGGCAGCGGCGGCAAAATGAACTACCGGTGGGGTGGCTGGGGTCGATCTGCCGGG
>JBBDNT010000011.1:0-8647 GCA_040877445.1 Planctomycetaceae bacterium | reverse complement strand
ACACTTTGTCGTCGCGCGAACAAAATAGTGACCTCTTTTGACTGACACTTGGCCCCTTCAGCCTTGAAGTTGTGGGTCGAAGGCGACGGAGGCCGATCAGGACGGCGAACGGCGCGGCCGCATCGAAGCCGCTCCCAAGTGTCCGAAGGCGGTCTCTCAGAACAACCATCCCTGTCCCGCCGGACCGGTCGGCCGGCGGAATTGCGACGCGTCCAGCGCCGTCGTCTGTTCGCCGAGTCCGTGCCGCCGCGCGAACACGTGAAACGTGCGGGCGATCTGCTCCGCGAGCGGGCCTTCTCCCTTCATCCGGGTGCCGAACCGCGGGTCGTTCAGCTCCCCGCCGCGGGCCGAGCGGATCCGCGACTCCACCCGCGACCGCGCCTCCGGCCGCTCCCGCGCGAGCCATTCCTGAAACACCGGCCGCACCGACAGAGGCAGCCGCAACAGCACGTAGTGCGCCGTTTCGGCCCCGGCCTCGGCGACCGCTTTCAGCAGCGCCGGGATCTCGCTGTCGTTGAGTCCGGGAATGATCGGCGCGAGCATTGCCCGCGTCGGCACGCCGGCCGCGCTCAGCTTGCGGATCGCTTCGAGCCGGGACCGCGGCGGACTAGTCCGCGGTTCGAGACTCCGGGCGAGCGACGCGTCGAGCGTGGTCACGCTGATCGAGACGCACACCAATCGCGATTCCGCCATCTTCGCCAGCACGTCGAGGTCGCGGACGACGAGGGCGTTCTTGGTGATGATCGCCACCGGCTGCCGGGCCTCCAACGCGACCTCCAGGCAGCGGCGCGTCAGCCGGAAGCGGCGCTCGGCCGGCTGATAGCAGTCGGTCACGCCGGAGAACACGACGACCTCCGCCTCCCTCTTGCGGCGTGCGAGCCATTCGCGGAACAACTCCGGCGCGCGCTCCTTCACGAAGACCTTGCTCTCGAAGTCGATCCCGGCGTTCAATCCGAGGTACTCGTGCGTGGGCCGCGCGTAGCAGTACGCGCAGCCGTGCTCGCAGCCGCGATAGGGATTCACGCTGTAGCGAAACCCGACGTCGGGGCTGTCGTTCTCGCTGACGATGCTCTTCGAAGCGTCGACGAAGAACTCGGTCCGCAGCCCGCGCTCGTCCGCCTCCCATTCATCGGGAGGAACCGCGGCGTCGTCGTCCGGCACGACGCGCACCCGCTCGAAGCGATTCGGCGGCGCGAGAAGAGAACCGCGTCCCACGAGGGATTCGTTCGTCATCGCACTGCTCGCATCGTCGTATCGCGAAGGAAAACTGATCGCCGGGCCGAAACGCCGTCGCCGCCTGAAAGTATACCAGCGTATATATTGATGTCAATCTCGGCGGTCCGAAGCCCAGGTCGAGGTCGTGAGTTGCCGGTAGGATGGATTGGCAATCCGACGGTCAGGCCGCCACGTCGTCCGAGGCCGATCCTTCCTCTGAGCTGACTTGTCGTTGGAAGGATTGCCAATCCGTCTTACCACGTCGGCAGTGTAGCGGCGTGAACGCCCCGCGCGCGCCTGCTGGGGGATCGCCATGATGGCAAGACGCACGAACCGGACGGTTCTCACGGTCGAGACCGCAGCCGAAGCATCGGATCGTCCCCCTTGACGATCGCGCGGCCGTTCGTTGAGATGAGTGCTGACGGTGGGGATCCCTTTTCATTCGAGACGGAGCGAGACGACCCATGCAGCACGACGCACTCAGCCGCCGCGACTTCAACCGCCTGGCGATGGCGGCCTTCGGCGGCGCGCTCGCCGGGACGGTCGCCGGTTGCGGCGACGCGCCTCGAGATCCCGTCACGCCGACGAGCGGCACGGAGGAGCCGGCAGACAACCAGGTCGCCGCGGCGGAACCGGCCGGCGGCAAGGAGCCGATCGGCGGCGAAAAGCCCGGGCTGCACGCCTGCCGGGGACTCAACCAGTGCAAGAACCTCGGCAAGACCAAGCAGAACGATTGCGCCGGCCAAGGGGCGTGCTTCACGTCCAACGAGCATTCGTGCCACACCGAGAACGACTGCAAATATCTCGGCGGCTGCGGAACCACGGCGGCGAACAACGCCTGCAAGGGAAAAGGCGAATGCGCCGTCCCCATGGTCGATGAAGGCATCTGGAAGCAAGCCCGGGAAGTCTTCGAGAAGCGCATGGCGGCCAAGGGCAAGGAAGTCGGCCCCGCCCCGCCGAAGGCGTGATACTCGCCAGCGGCGAAGCGTAACTGAAGTCACGTCGAAGGAGAGACAGAAAAATTGATGACAGAAAAATGACCTGTCCGAAGCTCCGCATCCTCGGTGCACTGGGCGGATGGATTGCAGGAATGGCGCGCGGAGTGGAAAGACTTCGAGGCTTTTCAATCGCGGCGGATCGGTGATCGTTCGGACGGGAAGACTCGATGACCGGAAAATGACGGGGAAGAGGAAGTGGCAAGGTCGAACGTCTCATTCATTCGCTCCTATTTTTCTGTCATCAATTTTTCTGTCCGCGTTGAATACGAATGATGAGTGCAGTCCCCATGACCGACTCCCGCCTCGGACACCCCAACCTCGGCCTCGGCGTCGGCCTCCGCTCGGTGCACTACGGGCACATCCTCGATGAGAATCCCGCGGTCGACTGGTTCGAGATCATCTCCGAGAACTACATGGACTCCCGCGGCCGGCCGCGGTATGTCCTCGAGCGGATCGCCGAGCGGTATCCGGTGGTGATGCACGGCGTCTCGATGTCGATCGGCAGCACCGATCCGCTCGATCTCGATTACATGCGCAAACTCGCCGACCTTGCCCGCGCGGTGAATGCGAAGTGGGTCTCGGACCACGTCTGCTGGACCGGCGTCGCGGGACGGAACTCGCACGACCTGCTGCCCATTCCCTTCACCGAAGACACGCTCGCCCACGTGGCGGAGCGCGTGCGGATCGTGCAGGAGATCCTCGAACGGCCGCTCGTATTGGAGAACCCGAGCAGCTATCTCACGTTCGCGGCCTCTACGATGGCCGAGTGGGAGTTCCTCACGCGGCTCACCGAAGAGACCGGCTGCGGCTTGCTGCTCGACGTGAACAACGTCTATGTCTCGTCGGTGAACCACGATTTCGACCCGGTCGAATATCTCGAAAACGTGCCTCACGAGCGGGTGGTGCAGTTCCATCTGGCGGGGCACACGAACTGCCGGACGCATCTCATCGACACGCACGACGGCGAAGTGATCGATCCGGTGTGGAAGTTGTACCGCCTCGCGCACCAACTGACGGGGGGCGCGTCGACGCTGCTCGAATGGGATGCGAAGATCCCCGAGTTCCCGGTGCTGCACGCGGAAGTGCTGAAGGCCCGCAAGCACATGGCCGCCGGCAAGCCACCGGGCTTCGGCGAACCCGGCGAACCGGAGTTCGAGAGCGATGAATTCGATAGCGACGCGGACGCCGGGAAAGCGATCGCGGCGGGACACGTGACCGTGCCGCACCCCGCGACGTTCATCACGGCGGACGTGGAGTGAAGCGTGTGCCGCCGGGCGAAGCCGCAGTCTCGTCGGTCAGCAATCATTCACCACGAAGTCACGAAGGCACGAAGAACGGAGTAATGGAAGCGCGCCCCATCGACGATTGTTCGCGGCCTTTGCGTCCTTCTGTTCGCCTTCGTTTCCGAACAGAAGGCCGCGAAGTTCGCAAAGAAAGGAACACGGGCACGATCTCGTAGCGGCTCGCCATGAGTTTCTTAGTGGCTTCGTGGTAAGAACGATCCGCCGTACCACCCATTTTCCGTCGTCGATTTTTCCGTCGAACCTCGATCGACTTGGATCCACACTCGGTATCGGACACGATGACTGGCGACCTGCGCGAGCTGCGGACGATTCAACGCTGGATGCAGGCGGTCATCACGCATCCCGGCGGCGTGGAAGCCGGCATCGCGTCGCCCGACGCCCGCGCGAACATCGACGTTCCCGCCGACGAAGCCGAGCGCGTCGTCACCCGCTCGCAGTCGCTCGACGCGCTCCGCCGCCTGCAGATCTACGCGAACGCCTACTACGCCCGACTGCTCGAATGCCTCCGCGAGGAGTTCCCCGCGCTGGTCCACGCGCTGGGAGAAGAAGTCTTCGACGGCTTCGCGTTCGGCTACCTGCAAAGCCATCCGCCGCGAAGCTACACGCTGGCGATGCTGGCAGCGGACTTCCCGCGCTACCTGCGGGAGACGAGGCCCCAAGCGAGTGACGAGTTACGAGTGACGAGTGACGAGAAGAAGAAGGAGTCGCTCTCCGAGTCTCCCACGTCCAACTCGTCACTCGTCACTCGTCACTCGTCACTCGATTCCCACTCGTCACTTGGCGCAGCCGACTGGCCCGCCTTCATCATCGACCTGGCGACCCTCGAGCGCACCTACAGCGAAGTGTTCGACGGTCCCGGCGTCGAAGGCGAGCGATTGCTTGGGGAAGACGATCTGCGGGCGATCGCTCCCGACGAATGGCCGCATTGCCGACTGGTGACGGCCGAATGCCTGCGGCTCGCGGCCTTCGACTACCCCGTGCACGAATACGCCAGCGCGGTCCGGCATGGCCAATCGGCCGAGATTCCGCCGCCGCGCGCGACGTGGCTGGCGATCACGCGGCGCGATTACGTCGTCCGCCGGATTCCGCTGTCGTTCCCGCAGTTCAAGGCGCTCGAAGCGTTGACGCGCGGGGCGACGGTGGGGGAAGCGCTCGAACGGGCCGCCGAGGCGTGGGAGGGAGAGTTCGACGACCTTGCCGCGGCAGTGGCGGGATGGTTCCGCGAGTGGGCGGCCGCGGGACATTTTCGCCGAGTCGAGACCGGTTAGCATTGCGCGAAACCGCAAGCGAGTCGCTTGCGGTTTCGCGCCGTCGCGCAATTCGCCGAATCCCCCGCTACTGCGCGCCCCCCGCGGTTGGTATACTGACACTTCCCGGCCCCGAATGGCCGGCTTGCATTCGAAATTCGACCTCGGATTCTTCGCGATGAAGGTGCTCGTCATCGGGAGCGGCGGGCGCGAGCACGCGCTGGCGTGGAAGCTCGCCCAGTCGCCCCGCGTTTCTCAGGTGTATTGCGCGCCCGGCAATGCCGGGACCGAACAGGACGCCCGCAACATCGACATCGCCGCGGACGACGTGCCGCGGCTCGTCAAGTTCGCCCAGGCCGAACGCATCGACCTCACGGTCGTCGGGCCGGAGGTTCCGCTCGTCGCGGGCGTGGTCGACGCCTTCGAGCAGGAGCAGCTCCGCGTCTTCGGCCCGACCGCCAAGGCCGCCGAACTGGAAGGCAGCAAGAGCTTCGCCAAAGGAATCATGCGGTTGGCGAAGGTGGCGACGGCCGACTTCTGGACCTTCGATGATCCGACTGACGCGCTGCGGTTCGTCGAGGAGCGGACCGTCGAGCAGATGGTGGTGAAGGCCGACGGCCTCGCCGCCGGCAAGGGAGTGATCGTCTGCGAAAACCGCGGACAGGCGGCCGACGCCATCCGCTCGATCATGCAGGAGGGCGAGTTCGGCGCCGCGGGAACGCGGATCGTCATCGAGGAAATGCTGGTCGGCGAGGAGGCGAGCATTCTCGCGATCGTCGACGGCAGCACGATCGTCCCGCTCGAAGCCGCCCAGGACCACAAGCCCGCCCACGACGGCGACCTAGGCCCCAACACCGGCGGCATGGGAGCGTACTCCCCCACGCCGCGCGTCACTTCCGAATTGATGGACGAGATCATCGGCAACATCCTCGTGCCGGTGGTGCATACGCTCCGCAAGCAGGGTCGGCCGTTCCGCGGCGTGCTGTACGCGGGGCTGATGCTCACCAACCAGGGGCCGAAGGCGCTCGAGTTCAACGTCCGCTTCGGCGACCCGGAGGCTCAACCGGTGCTGATGCGATTGAAGACCGATCTGTTCGACCTGCTGCTCGCCGCCGCGGAAGGGCGTCTCAAGGACTTCCCCCCGCTCGAGTGGGATCCGCGTCCCGCGGTCTGCGTGGTGATGGCGTCGGAAGGCTACCCCGGCAAGTACGCGAAAGGGCATCCCATCCGCGGCTTGGAGAACGCGGCCGAACTCCCCGACACGAAAGTCTTCCACGCCGGCACCGCCCGGCACGGGGAGCGCGTCGTAACGGACGGCGGCCGCGTGCTCGGCGTGACCGCGCTGGGAGACGACATCGCCGGCGCGAAATTCCGCGCTTATCAAGCGGTGAAGCAAATCCGCTGGGACGGCGCCTGGTGCCGCAAGGACATCTCGGACAAGGCCCGTAGCTGAAGGCGATTCCACAATTCCGCGACCCATTGCCGGATTTTCGACGGTTGAAAAAGACGGCTCGCCCCCAAGGCCCAAGAATGATCTGCGTCCGCTGCGTCCCCATTTTCTCCCCCCGACGAGTCCGCATCGCCAAGAAAGTTTGTCGTACCCGGTCGAATTTCGGACGAGGGGAATTGCATAGCCGAATCTGCCGTAATACGGTATAAATAGTGGCCATCGCTCCCGAGGCGCTCGAGACTTTCCGTTCCCCGAATGGGATTCGGTCAGGACAGCTTGGCGGCTCTGGAGTCGTTTCTGGTCGTCAAGAATCATGATGAGGATGCGAGGTCTGCCATGGCACCCGACGCCGAGAACCGACCGCCGAATGAAGAATTCATAGAAGATGAAACGGCGGAAGGCGTCGACGTTCGACGTTTCGAGTTCATCAAGAGCAATTGCTTTCGGACTATCCATGTCGATGGTGCTTGGGGAGGCGTAGTCGCGATGCCCGTGCCGTACGTCCACATGGCGATCTTCAGCCAACGGAGGCCGATCCCGACAGCGGTCGAATACGCGTCGAAGGGAAAGGTAGTGGGGCAGGAACTGAAGGAGCGACGGGAGGGTCGCAATGCGGTCGTGCGCGAGGTCGAGAGCGAGTTGATTCTCGATCCGCACGCGACCGTCCAGCTCACGATGTGGCTCCTCGAAAAGGTCAAGAACCTATCGAATCTTGGCGTGGTCGACCAGAAGCAGATGGCTACGGCAGTCAGCAAGATCTTTCCATTGGAGCCAGGGGAGAAAACATGAAGTTGGGGTCTGCCGAGCCAACCGTCATCTTCGACGAAGAACCATCGACAAGTCTGGACACGCCCTGCGGCATCAAGATCGATTCCCGAGTGGGAATCGGATCGAAGATACTGGCCGGAGCGGGTTGTGTTCTAGCATTTGGAATCCCGGAACCATGGGACGCATCAGGGGAGAGTCAAGAATCGAAATGGCATGTGGAGGAACCGACATCATCTGGAATTCGAGTCGCGGCGGTGCAACTAGGGCTCGGGGCTACGGTGTCGGAACTGCTCGCCGAGCGTGGCTCGCTTGCCGTTCAACACGATCAGGAAGCAGTGGCAAACCTCGTTGATGCGAAACTTCGGAAACAAGCGCCGTTTCTTCGCTCTCCATTGCTTGCAAGAGTTGATGAAACCGTCGGCTTGTCGTGGCGAAGTCCGGACGTATGGGTGTCCGGGGAAGTGCTACCGGATGGCACTGTCGAACTCTTCGTCAGGAACGACCGACTGCGTCGGGTCGAGTCGGGGGAGTGGAGGCGAGGCGAAGCGATCCCACCAGGTATTCTTTGGGGGCTGGGACTGAGCGAGGGATAGCCAGCTCGCTACGGTAGGTGTGGAGGGCTTGGTCAGAATGGATGAATCGACGTCGCCCCCGTCCATTGGCGAACCGCTTGACTGTAATTTGGTCGTTCGCCGGATGGCGGTCCCTGCATGCGTGGTCGATGGTGAGGTTCACGAATCGGCGTTTCGGGAGTCCGGGCGGGCGGCGGCCTCCGTCTGGGAAACAACACGGACTACGCGCGCGCAAGCGCTCGCGATCGGCGGTGGAAATGGTCGACGAACCGCTTCGATCTTGATCGACGTGAAGGATGTAGTCGCATTAGAGGTACCTTATCGAGATAGTGACTCAAATCCGCTCGTGTACTCACCGCAGGTTGTTTGGTCTGACCCAGGACCGACAATACCTCTGGATGCTCTTGGGCGCGAAGGGCACGCAGACATCTATCCTATGGTCCCTCAAGGAAATTCGGTGAGCAACAAACAACGGAAGATGGCGGAACGAATTCTGCGTACTGAACTGGCGCGATGCGGCCGTCTCGAAGCAATCGGCGAATAAGCACCCCGTTGGCATTATCCACGGGGTTACCCGGATGGCGTTCAGGAGTCAGGTCGCGAAGCGACACAAGAGGGCACACTCCGCCATCCTGTTCCAGTCGCGCCGTCCTCTTCGAACCGCTTACCGCTCGTACGTGCCCACGAGTTCCCCCTCGGCGAGAATGTGCCCTTGCATCGCCGCGAGCAGCGCGTTCTTGTCGAGGGCGGGGGGCAGGTCGAGGGCTTCGTCCAGCGCGTAGAGGCGGAAGTGGTAGTGGTGGGTGCCGTGGCCGGGCGGCGGGGCCGGGCCGCGGTAGCCGATCGGGAATCGGCCGGTTCGGCTGGATGGTGTCGCCGGCGAGTCGGATCGACATGGGAGACCTCCTTGGACTGGCCGCCGCCGGATGGAACCGCCGTTCATCCGATTGCTTCGTCAAAGCCACGAATTCCGGTTGGGTGGCCGGGGTTGGAGCGGAGCGAAACCCCGGGAAGCGCAGGACCGGGGCTTCCCTTCGGTCCAGCCCTTGTCATTACCCACATTTTTACAAGTTTTCGCAGTATCGGACGGAGG
>JBBDNT010000010.1:0-8680 GCA_040877445.1 Planctomycetaceae bacterium | reverse complement strand
CCGTCGCCGTCGTGGGGCAGACATCCTTGTCTGCCCGTCCATCGGCCACACCGGCTAAACGGCAGGCTGTAAAGCCTGCCCCACGCCATCGGACGGATTGGTAATCCGTCGTGCCCGCCGTCGTGAGAGCGTGCGATTTGGTGAACGGAGTGGCAAGTCGGTTTTTGCCGGACGGAATGCAATTCCGTCCTACGGCGCTTACGAACCCGGGTCGCACGCACGTCCCGCGATCGCCTGCCAGGCGATCAGCGCGTCGCGGGTGGCTTGCACGTCGTGCATGCGGAGTATGTCGGCGTGTTGCATCGCCAGTGCGATCGAAACCCCCAGGGTGCCGCTCGTGCGTTCGTCCACCGGCCGGCCCAACACCTTCGCGAGAAACCGCTTGCGGGAATGGCCGATGAGCACCGGTCGGCCGAGTTCCCGAAGATCCCGCACGTGCGACAGCAGTTCGAGGTTGTGCTCGGCCGTCTTACCGAAGCCGATGCCGGGATCCAGCACGACCCGCTCGCGGGGAATGCCCTGCTCTTCGAGCCGGTCGAGACGGGCCGCGAGGAAATCGCTCACCTCGCGAACGACGTCGCCGTAGCGCGGATCGAGTTGCATCGTCCGCGGCGTTCCCTGGATGTGCATGCAGACGACTCCCGCTCCGGCGTCGCGGCAGACGCTCGGCATGTCGGCGTCGAACGTCAACCCGGAAATGTCGTTGACGATCGCCGCGCCCGCGGCGAGCGCGCCGGCCGCGACGCGGGCGTTCGTCGTGTCGATCGAGATCGGCGCGCGAACGCGCGCGGCCAGCTCGCGGATCACCGGCTCGATGCGGCGCAGTTGTTCCACTTCGGGCACCGGTTCGGAGCCGGGACGGGTCGATTCTCCGCCGACATCGAGAATGTCGGCCCCCGCGTCGACCAGCGCGATCCCCTGCGCGATCGCCGCATCTCGGTCGAGAAACGCGCCGCCGTCGGAGAAGCTGTCCGGCGTGACGTTGAGGATCCCCATCAAGAGCGGCGTTCGGCCGGTCTCGAAAGCGGCGGAAGCGAACCTCCAATGGCGCGTGTCGGCAAACATGGTGGTCGATGGTCGAAGGTGGATCGTTGACGGTTCCTGCCTGTTGTCGGTTCCCATCTATCGTGAGGTGCGAGACTCAGGGAGGGAAGTCAACCGCACGCTTGCGGTTTCGCGGATTCGTTCCGCGACGCGGCGCCCGCGATTCGTGGCTGGCGGACTGGGCGGTTCGGGGACACAAGCCGGAGTCTTCCACAAGTGAACGGGGCGATTTTCGCCGGCAATGTCCGCGAGATTCCCGCATATGGGGGGAACCCCCTAATTTCCGGTTTTTGTTTGACAACCCGGCGCGGCCTGTCTAAGTTGACTCGGCAAGTGGGGAGGTTTTCCCCGAGAACGCAAGACTTTCCCCCAGAGACTCCCAGAGATCGAACGGATTTTCGCGGTTCGCAGCGATCCGATGCGGCGACCGCATGCCACGTGACGGAACTTGGCAACTGGTTTCTTTTCACCGAGATGGAGGAGCAGACACATGGTTCGTAAGTTCGCGGGTTTTGCTGCGGTTGCCGCACTGATGGCCGTTGTGGCCGTGCCGTCGGCTGAAGCCGGGAAGAGGAATCGCTCGCAGTGCTGCCAGCCGGTCGTGTACCAGGCGTCCTACGGTCACGGCGGGGCTTACTGCCCGACCGGCGGCCCGGTTCATCACGGCGGGTTCCACGGCGGCGTGTACCAGGGCGGCGTGCAGGGTTGCTGCCCGACCGGCGGCCCCGTTCATCACGGCGGCGTGTACCAGGGCGGCGTGCAGGGTTGCTGCCCGACCGTGCAGCCCGTCTCGCATTGCCAGCCGGTCTCGCATCATCGGCAGGTGAGCGCCTGCGGTTCGGTCTCGGCGTGCGCTCCGGCTCCCGTCTGCTGCCAGCCGGTCGTGCGGAACTGCTGTGCCCAAGTGGTGCAAGCTGGTTGCTGCGCCCCGGGCGTGCAGGGCGGATTCGGCGGCGGCGTGTATGACGCGCAGCCCCAGGTTCAAGACGCTCCCCCGCCGCCGGTCGAAGAGGCTCCGGCTCCGGGCGCTCCCGGTGGACCAGACGCCTGACCTCCGCGAGCCGCACGGTTTCGAGTCGGACTGCCCGGCTTCGAACCAGCGATGAATCGGCGGGCCTCGTTCGCGATCGCGAGCGAGCCCGCCTTTTTCGTTGCGCCCGGCGCGGCGTTGGACGCGGTCGGCCCGCCGGCTTATAGTGGGGGCAATCGAATCGGCGCGAAACCGCAAGCGTGTCGATGATCCGATCTCGTTCACTCCGCACTCCGAACTTGCCACTCCCATGCCCGCCTTTCGCGACATTCTCGTCGGCGTCGATCTCTCGTCCGCCGATCGGCTCGCCGGCGCCGAACTCACGCCGCCGGTTCGCGCCGCCGTCGAACGGGGCATCGAGTTGGCGCGCGAGATGGGGGCGCGGCTCACGTTCTTCGCATCGCTCGATCTCTCGGCCCACACGCTCGAGTTCCTCGAACGCAGCGGCGCCACCGGCACCGTGCGCGAGCAGGCCGAAAAGGCACTCGCCGCGTTGGTCGGGAAGGCCGAGCGGGAGGGGGTCGAGGCGAGTTCCGAGTTCGTCTTCGGTCGCTCGTGGGTCGAGATCATCCGCCAGGTGCTTCGCGAAGGGCATGACGTGGTGATCGTCGGCACGCGCGAGCTCGGCGCCGCCGGCCGGATTCTGCTGGGAAGCACCGGCATGAAACTCGTGCGGAAATGCCCCTGTCCGGTGTGGATCGCCCGCCCCGATCCGACTCCGGATGAATGGAACGTGCTGGTCGCGACCGATCTGGGAGACATCGGCCGCCGCGCCGTCGAACTCGTCGTCCAGTATTCGCACTCGGTCGACATGAAGGTCCACGTGCTGCACGCCATCGAGCAGGAATTCGATCGCTGGACGCAAATGACAGGGCTGAGCGACGCTGAAATCGCCCAACTCCGTCGCGCGAAGCGCGAGGAGATCGAGCGGGAGCTGCACGATCAACTCGGGCAGACCGATTACCGCACGGTGCCTTCGGGTGTGCTCATGCACGTCGAGGAAGGGCTGGCCGAATCGGTGATCCGCGAAGCGATCGCACGCTTCGACATCGACCTGTTGGTGATGGGAACGGTCGGCCGGCGCGGTCTGCCGGGGCTGTTCGTGGGCAACACCGCCGAAAGATTGCTCGCCGACGTCCCCTGCTCCGTGCTGGTTCTCAAGCCGCGCGACTTCAGTTCGCCGATCACCCTCGAATGATCCATCTCGATCATCACGCGACGACCCCCTGCGATCCGCGCGTCGTCGAGGCGATGCTCCCCTGGTTCACCGAGAAATTCGGCAACGCCGCCAGCGTCGAGCACGCCTTCGGCTGGGAAGCGGCCAAGGCCGTCGATCGGGCGCGGGAAGAAGTCGCCGCGATCATCAACGCCGATCCCCGCGAGATCGTCTTCACCAGCGGCGCCACCGAGGCGAACAACCTCGCGATCAAAGGGGTGCTCGCGGCGGCGGGACGTTCCCGGCGATTGGTGACCAACGCGGCGGAACATCGGGCCGTGCTCGATCCCGCGCGCCGCATCGTTCGCGCCGGATGCGAGGTGACCGTTCTGAAAGTCGATTCGCTCGGCCGGCTCGATCCCGCGGCGGTCGAGCGCGAACTCCGCCGCGCGCCGCCGGCGCTGGTCTCGGTGATGGCGGCGAACAATGAGGTCGGCACGTTGAACCCGCTCGACGAAATCGGAGCCCTCTGCCGCGCGGCGGGCGCGCTGTTTCACACCGACGCGGCGCAGGCGATCGGCCGCATTCCATTCGATGTTCGCGCGCTGCCGGTCGACCTGGCGAGCATCTCGGCCCACAAGCTTTACGGACCGAAGGGAGTGGGGGCTTTGTGGGTCCGCCGGCGGCCGCGGATCCGCATCGAGCCGTTGCTCGACGGCGGTGGGCACGAGAACCGCTTGCGCAGCGGGACGCTCCCCGTGCCGTTGATCGTCGGCTTCGGCGTCGCCTGCCGCATCGCGCGGGAATGCCTGGAGGAAGAATCGCGACGGCTCTCGGCACTGCGCGATCTGCTGTGGGAAGCGCTGCGAACCAAACTGCCCGATTTGCGAATGAACGGCGACCCGGCGAGGCGCCTGCCGGGGAACCTCAACGTCAGCGTTCCCGGCGTCGACGGCGACGCGCTGCTCGCCGGGTTGACGGAAATCGCGGTCAGTTCCGGGTCGGCATGCTCGAGCGCGCATCCCGAGCCGAGTCACGTCCTCGCGGCGATGGGCGTTCCGGACGAGTTGCGCCGCGCCAGTCTGCGGTTCGGCCTCGGAAGATCGAACACGGCAGCGGAGATCGACCGGGCGGCGGAAGTGGTGGGCGAAGTCGTCGCGCGGATGCGCGGCGTGTCTCCTTGACGGTGGCCCCGGGCACTCTCAGGGGAATCGATCGCGCCGCGAAACCGCAAGCGTCGCGGGGACAATTCAGTGAGTGGTCGATCGCGCGGCGCGTTGCCGCGGCTTGCGCCAGCGGCGGCCGGTTCCTTCGATGAGCCGGTCGGCCGATTCCGAGCCCCATGTGCCGGCCGTGTATGGCTCCGGCTGGAAGCCCGGCTGCTCGAAGCGGTCGAGCACCGGTTGCACGAATCGCCACGCCGCTTCGAGTTCGTCCCCGCGGGTGAACAGCGTCGAGTCGCCGCGGAGAACGTCGAGCAGCAACCGCTCGTAGGCTTCGGGAAGTTCGCGGGCGAATTCGTCCTGGTACTCGAAGTCCATCGTCACCGTCTGGATCTGGTACTGCATGCCGGGCCGCTTGGTCGAGACGGTCAGCGAGATCGCCTCGTGCGGTTGAATGCGGAAGATCAGCGTGTTCGGCCGGGCCTCGACGAGGTCGCACATGTCCCCTTCGCACTCGACCGTCGAGAACAGGTTGAGCGGCGGGTGCTTGAACTGCACCGCGATCTCGGTGACGCGCTGGGCGAGCCGCTTGCCGGTCCGCAGGAAGAACGGCACCCCCGCCCACCGCCAGTTGTCGATCGCGACGTGCAGCGCGACGTAAGTCTCGCGGCGGGAATCCGGCGGAATGCGGTCTTCCTCGCGATAACCTGGCACGCGCTCGCCGTCGATCGTCCCGGCCACGTACTGCCCGCCGACTGCCCAGCGCGACACGTCGCCCGAACGACCGGGCGCGAGCGCCTGGAGCGCTTTCAGCTTTTCGTCGCGAATGGCCTGCGCCTGGAACAGCGCCGGCGGCTCCATCGCCGCGAGGCAAAGCAGTTGCAGGACGTGGTTCTGCAGCACGTCGCGGAGAGCGCCGGCGGTGTCGTAGTAGCCGCCGCGGCCTCCTTCCATCCCCTGCGTTTCGGCCACGGTGATCTGTACGTGATCGACGTGATTGCGATTGAAGAGCGGCTCGAAGATCGCGTTGCCGAAACGGAACAGCAGAATGTTCTGGACCGTCTCCTTCCCGAGATAATGGTCGATGCGATAGATCTGCTCCTCGCGCAACAGGCGGCTCATGCGGTCGTCGAGTTCGCGGGCCGATTCGAGATCGTGCCCGAACGGCTTTTCGATGACGACGCGAAGCTGGCACTCGTCGTCGCGGTCGGGGACGAGTCCCGCTGCCGAGAGCGCTTCAATCGAGGGGAGAAACAACTCGGGAGCGACGGCCAGATAGACGACGCGCTTCCCGCCGACCCCCGCCTCGCGCTCCAACTCGTCGAGCCGTTTTCCGAACCGGGGAAACCGATCGGCCCGCGTGAGGTCGAGCTGGATGTAATGCAGCCGCTTCGCGAACCGCCCCCACTCCTCGTCGCTCACGTCGTCGCGGGAATGCTCGCGGAGGGCGTCGAGCATCTCGCGGCGGAACTCATCGTCGCTCTTCTCGCGGCGGGCCACGCCGACGATCGGCGAGCGATCCGAAAGATAGCCGTCCCGCCACAGGGCGAACAATGCGGGCATCAGCTTGCGGCCGGTAAGATCGCCGGAGGCGCCGAAGATGGCGATCGAGGCGTCGTCAGTGAATCGGTTCTGGGGCATCGTTCCACCGAAAGATCGAAAGGGGGGGAACCCCGTGCCCGATGATTGTGTCACATGTCGGGCCATAGGGCGAGCCATCGCGGCGGGCGCGGCGGAACACGACTCCACCCGGAGATCCCAGGAAGGGCCGTGCTCCGCGCGATTGGCAACGGCCCGGCACGCCAATACACTGAGGCGGTTGATTTTAGTCAGTGGTCAGTGGCCAGTTTCCCATTGGACGGATCTGCTCCCTGTTCCGTAACACATTACCCGAATGGCGAAGCGGCCGATTCGGCGGGTAGGACGAACTTCAGTTCGTCGTGCACGCCGATCCCCAAACCGGCGGCGGGATGTCGAAAACACCGCCGATCAAGATCGGACGAGAATCACATGGTTCTGCTACGGGCACGGGCGCGGGCTTCGCACGGCGAACTGAAGTTCGCCCTACGAAGCCCGTGCCGAACTCGACTTCCGCCGATCGGGTAAAGTGTCACTCTGTTCCTTCTCTCGACTCTCGACTCTCAACCTTCGACCCCGCATGTCCCGCTACGAACCGAAACGCATCGAACCCCGCTGGCAGGCTTACTGGGACGAGCACGGCACGTTCGCCGTGCCCGATCTCCCCGAAGGCGAAAAGTTCTACGCGCTCGACATGTTCCCCTATCCGTCGGGAAACGGGCTGCACGTGGGGCATCCCGAAGGTTACACCGCCACCGACATCGTCTGCCGCTACCAGCGGATGCGCGGCATCCAGGTGATGCACCCCATGGGCTGGGACGCCTTCGGTCTGCCCGCGGAACAGCACGCCATCAAGACCGGCACGCCCCCGCAGATCACCACGCAGAAGAACATCGACACCTTCCGCAGGCAGCTCAAGAGCCTCGGCTTCAGCTACGACTGGAGCCGCGAGGTCGCCACCTGCGATCCCGACTACTTCCGCTGGACACAGTGGATTTTCCTGGAACTGTTCGACACCTGGTACGACGCCGAATGCGAATGGACCGACCAGAACGGCAAACAGCGGAAGGGCCGCGGCCGGCCGATCGCCGAACTGCCCGTCCCCGACGAGACCCGCGCTCAAGGCGATGCCGCGGTGCGCAAGTATCAGGATCGGCATCGCCTCGCGTACCAGCACGAGGCCCCGGTCAACTGGTGCCCGGCGCTCGGGACCGTGCTCGCCAACGAGGAGATCATCGACGGCAAGAGCGAACGCGGCCAGCATCCCGTCGAACGGATTCCGCTCCGCCAGTGGATGCTCGCCATCACCCGCTACGCCGAGCGGTTGCTCGACGAACTCGATGAAGTCGACTGGCCCGAATCGATCAAGCTGTTGCAGCGGAACTGGATCGGCAGAAGCGAAGGGGCCGAGGTCGATTTCTACATCGGCCCGCCCGGCATTCAGCCGACCGGTCAGGACTTCGACTACTGGAAAGCGGCCCGCACCGATCGCGGCTTCGTCGAAGCCCCGCGCGACGACGTGATCCGCGTTTACACCACCCGGCCGGACACGCTCTACGGCGCGACGTACATGGTGCTCGCGCCGGAGCATCCCTACGTCGACCGGCTCACCACGTCCGACACGAAGGTCGCGGTCGAAGCGTACCGCCGGCAGGCCAGTCTCAAAAGCGATCTCGACCGCACCGATCTCGCCAAGGAAAAAACCGGCGTCTTCACCGGCAGCTACGCCTGGAACCCGGTCAACGGCAAGCGCGTGCCGATTTGGATCGCCGACTACGTCCTCGCCAGCTACGGCACCGGGGCGATCATGGCGGTTCCGGCGCACGATGAACGGGACTGGGAGTTCGCTGTCAAGTACGGATTGCCGATCACCTGCGTCATCCTTCCATCCCCGGATTGGATCGATGAGTTGCTTGATACGGAAGCCCTCACCCCCGAGATGCTCCAGCCGATCGCCGGCAAACTGCGCATCATGGCGATGCAGTTCGCACCAGACGAGGACGATGCCGATGAGTGGAACGAACTCGGTGAGTTCGATCTGGACAAGCACATCGCCCGCGAGTTTCATACCGTCGCGGATTGGATTATCGGAGATCTCGATCGGGACGATGTGTCCGGATACCAATTCGTGACGGCGTTCGGCCATAATCCCGAGCTATTCGGCCGGGCGTACACAGGGGAAGGGACCGTCGTCAACTCCGGCGACAACCACCGCTTCTCCTCCCAGGAATTCAAGAAGAAGATCACCACGGAACTGAGCGCCCACGGTCTCGCCCGCAAGGCGGTGAACTATCGCCTCCGCGACTGGCTCTTCAGCCGGCAGCACTTCTGGGGCGAGCCGTTTCCGATCTGGCACGAACTCGATGTTCACGGGAATCCGACCGGATTGCTGCGGCACGACGCGCCGGCCGAATTGCCCGTCCGCCTGCCGGAAAAGTTCGAGTTCAAGCCGCACAGTGAAAACGCCGGCAAACGTGGACCCGAGCCGCCCCTCGCCGAAGCGCCCGCGGAATGGCTCTTCCGCACCGACGCGGACGGCATGCGGCTGAAGCGCGAGACGAACACGATGCCGCAGTGGGCCGGCTCGTGTTGGTACTTCCTGCGGTTTCTCGATCCGAAGAACGAGGAGCGGTTCGTCGACCCGGAAATCGAGCGGCGGTGGATGCCGGTCGATCTGTACGTCGGCGGGGCCGAGCACGCGGTGCTGCA
>JBBDNT010000009.1:0-8708 GCA_040877445.1 Planctomycetaceae bacterium | reverse complement strand
ACCGTGTCATGGCCAATCCATCCTACGGTCGACCCACAAGATCAAGGTTGAAGGGGTTCTACCCGCCCGTCCGATCGACCCACAACTACCAGGTTGGCGACGTAGCACCTCGAAGGGGTGGCATGCGACCCCTTCGGGGCATTGCGCATCCGGATCTCCGGCGCGATGGCGAGAACTTGGAACCACGGTCACTCGTCACTCTCGACTCTCCCGCAGCGCCCGCAACATGCCTTCCGCCTTGTGCATCGTCTCGGCGTATTCGTCGGCCGGGTCGGACTGCGCGACGATGCCGCCCCCCACGCCGCACTGCAATCGGCCATGGCGGATCGCGAACGTTCGGATCAGGATGCTGCTGTCGGCCCGGCCGTCGTAGCCCACGTAGAACAGGTTTCCGCAGTACGGGCCGCGGACGGTCGGCTCGAGTTCGGCGATGATCTCCATCGCCCGCACCTTGGGCGCACCGGTGATCGAGCCGCCGGGAAGCGTCGCCGCGAACAGATCCCAGACCGACTTCCCCTCGGCCAGCGTACCGTGCACTTCCGACACGAGGTGCTGCACGGTCGCATAAGTTTCGACGGCGCACAGGCGCGGGACGCGAATCGATCCGGGCCGACAGACGCGCGACAGGTCGTTGCGCATCAGGTCGACGATCATCACGTTCTCCGCCTGGTCCTTGATGCTCTCGCGGAGTTCGTCGCGGGTGAAGAGGTCGGCCTCGGGGAGCGAGCCGCGGTGGCGCGTTCCCTTGATCGGCCGCGTCTCGACCGCGCCGCCGACATCCACGCGCACGAACCGCTCCGGCGAGGCGCTCGCGACCGCCCAGTCGTCCCAGGCGAAGTAGCCGGCCATCGGCGCGCGGTTCAGCCGCCGCAATCGTGAATAGAGCGCGAGCGGCGACTCGGGAAGCGCGAACTGCAATCGCTGCGAGAGGTTCGCCTGGAAGATGTCTCCGGCGCGAATGTACTCGATGACGCGCTCCACCGCCCGCAGATATTCCGCGCGCGAAAAGTCGCTCGCAGGACCGGCGATTTCCGCGCCGCCCGTTTTGCCGTCCCCCGATTCCATCGCAGGGGACGCCCGCCGCTCACTTGCCGGTTTCGCGTCGAGCCGAACGAGCGCCTCGCGCATCCGCACTTCAGCCCGCCGCGAGCGCGCCTTCGGTTCCGTCTCGGGAAACCCCTGCGAGATGATCCATGCCCGCCCGCGCTCGTGGTCCCAGGCGATCGCCCAGTCGTACAAGCCGACCGCGAGCGCGGGAATCTGCAATTCATCCGCGCCGCGGACCGGGATCCGTTCCCACGCGCCGCCGAGTTCGTATCCCAGCAATCCCGCCGCGCCTCCCTGAAACGGCGGCAAGTCCGCGACCGGCTCGACGCGGAACCGTTCGAGCGACGCGGCGATCGGGGCGAACGGGTTCTCCCCGAATGCGGGGCGCTGAAGCTCGAAGGTCTCGAACGGATCGGCCGTCAGAAACGAATACCGTCCCAGTCCCGGCCGCGGGAGCGCGCTCTCCAGCAACAGCACTCCCGGCCGATCGGCGAAGCGGGCGATCGCCTCGCCGGGATCGGGGGAGGGAACGAGTTCGTGAACGAAAGGGGGATTCATGCGGCGTGGAAAGGGCGTTGTGACTTCGTGGTGAAAACAAGCGTGATTGAATTCGATGCGACCGCGATAGCGAGCCGCGCTCCCCTATCGGGTCGCGGCTAACCGCGTGCCGCGTGCCGCCGTTCCACCGCGCTCGGTTCCGGCACGGTCAAAAAGCCCCAGCGGAGCGGTTCGTCCTGCGTGTATTGCTTGCCGAGCGTCAACGCCGTGAGCGCCTTGCACAGTTCATATCCCAGGTAGAACGCGTGGGCGGCGTCGGGGCGGCGTCGGGTCTCGTTCAGAACGCGGTCGAACAACTCGAACGGATCGGTGCCGCGCCAGTAGCCGTCACGGTTCATCACGTGCAGTTCGCCGCGTTCCGCGAAGACGCGGAAGTTGGGGTCGGTGATGCCGGCATGTAGCTTTCGCAGCTCGTCCTCGCCGAACTCGCTCACGCGCGGGTCGCGGAGGATCGCGAGGCGGTCGTCGAGATGTTTCGGCAACACCTGCCGCGTCACCGCGTGATGCATCAGTTTGCGGGCGAGATCGAATTCCTTGACGGCGGTGCGGCACCAGTTGATGACCTGCGTGGTCAGCACGCTGCGGATTCCGAGATCCTGGCAGATTCCCGCCAGCAGGAAATTCACTCCGGCGCTGTCCACTTCGCTCAGTTCGGTGAGGTTGCCGATGCCCATCAAGATCTCGGCTTCGGGCCAGCGGCGACGGACTTCGAAGTACCGCGCCAGCGACGACGCGAAGCCGAAGCCGATCGGCTCGAGCACCGGGTCGATGCGGAACTTCGCGCCGCGGTCTTCGAGAATCTCGACCGTGCGGGCGAGCGTGTCGAGATCGCGGGCGTCGTCGGGAATGACGACGAGTTCGGCCTCGAGATCGGCCGCCCATTCGACGTTGCCGCCATGACAGGAGAGGACCAGTTCGGCCCCGGCATCGACGGCCGATTCGACTTCCGCACGGTCGAAGCTGTCGATCGAGACGCGGTGCCCCTCGTCGCACAGCATCCGCACGACGTCGCCGGCGCGTGACCAGCTTTCGCCGGGAATGCAGCCGAGATCGATCACGTCGGCCCCGTGATCGAACAGTTCGCCCGCGAGCCCGCGAATTTCGACGTCGTCGATGCGGGGGGCGTGGTTGATCTCGGCGATGATCTCGATGTCGTGCCGGTCGAGCCGCACGGGCTCGCGCGTCGCCGCGCCGAAGTGGGCCGGCAAATCGTGCAAGTCCTTCGGCCCGCGCTCGAAGGGGAACCCGTGCCGTTTCGCAAGCTGTTCGAGGTCGCCGTCGCACCAGCCGGGAAGCACGCCGCGATCGTATCGGCCGGAGACCTTCAACTTGCGGAGCACCCACCCGGCATGCATCAGGGCGGCGACGCTGATGCCGAGCGTTTCGATCTCGTAGTCGAATTCGGCGTCGGCGGCGAGCGCTTCGACGACGCGCCGCAAGGCGGACTCGGCGAGCTTGCCGGTGACGAAGAGAATCCGCTCGCGGGGCATCGTCAGCTCCCCTGGATCCGCTCGATTTGCTCCTCGAGCGCGCGGATTTCGGCTTCCATGCGGGCGACTTCCTGCGGGTCGTCGAGTTGACGACGGGCACCGGCCAGTTGCTGCTTCGCGATGCCGAGCTTCTTCCGCGCCAGATCGATCTGCTTCTTCTGCTTCTTGTCGAGCGCCATGTGGAGCTTCCCGGGGCGGGCACGCGGTCGATGCGGTACGGCTCCAGTGTAGACGGGAGGCGCAAATGGAAGAAGGAAGAAGGAAGAACGAAGAACGAAGGAGGATGGAAGTGAGCCGAGTGGATTTCGAGATTGGGGCGGCTGGGTTGCCCGCGCGTCGGCGGGGCTTTCATAATGGGTCGATGGAGACCGACAACCGCATCGCGATCAACCGGGCGCTGGTGGGAATCCTCGCGCTCGGCTCTCTGGCGGCGGGCGGGGCGATCCTGTATGTCCGCGGAATGGAAGGGGACGTGCTGGGGCCGTCGTTGGTGCGGATCGGGATCGTGCTCGGCGCGATCTGGCTCGCCTTGCCCACGAAGAACCGCGAGGCCGCCTGGGCACGCGTCTCCCCCGTCGGCCTCGGCTTCGTGCTTCTCTCGCTGTTGGCGCTGACGTCGAAGCGGTTCGTCGTGCTCGTGCCGATTCTGATCGTCGCGGCCATCGTGGGATTCCTATTGAAACCGCGACCGCGGCGGTAGCGCCTCCCACGCAAGACCGAGCCGCGACCGTCAGGGAGCGGTCAGAGGTCGCGCGGCACCGCTCCCTCACGGTCGCGGCTCGCATTCGCAACACGAGGCGCGATCGCAACGGCCGCCTGCCGATGTTACGATGCACCGTCGATTCCGAGCTTCCGTCATTCGGAAGATTCGGTTCGCGACGTCGAAACGCTCATCCGCCCTCCTCCGGCCACACATCATCGACATGCTTCTGGGCGATCTCGAACTCCTCACCGTCTCCGGCGGAACGTATCGCATCGATGGCGGGACGATGTTCGGCATCATCCCCAAGGCCCTCTGGAGCCGCGTGTTCCCCTGCGACGACGACAACGACATCTTCCAGGCGACGAATTGCGTTCTCGTCCGCGGGGACGGCCGCACCGTGCTGATCGACACCGGCTACGGCGCGAAACTTCCGGAGAAGATGCGCCGCAACCTGCACACGGAAGAGGGGGATCCGCTCGCCGCGAGCCTGGCCGCGCGCGGTGTGCTTCCCGAGGAGATCGACACGGTCATTCTCTCGCACCTGCACTTCGATCATGCCGGCGGAGCGACGGCGCTCGCTGCGGACGGATCGCTGACGCGCGCGTTTCCGAACGCGGAGTACGTCGTGCAGCGCGGGGAATGGGACGAGGCGACCGCGGGCCGCATCGAGTTGAAGAACGCCTATCCCCAGGAGAACATCGTCTCGCTGGGGGAACAAGGCGTGCTGCGATTGATCGAAGGGGACGTCGAGATCGTGCCCGGCATCCGGTCGCTCGTCACCGGCGCGCACACGCGATGGCACCAGGCGCTCGTCATCGAAAGTGGCGGCGAGACCGCGATCTATCTCGCGGACCTGTGCCCCACGACGCGGCACATGCCCACGTTTTGGGGCATGGCCTACGACGTCGATCCGCTGCGCACGCGGCGATTCAAACCGGAATTGCTGGGCCGCATCGCCGACGAAGACTGGCTGGCGCTGTTCGACCACGACCCGGACCACGCGGCGGCGCGGTTGCGTCGGGACGACCGGAGGGAATTCGTGATCGCGGAGGGATACGCGGCGTTGTGATTTCGTAGTGACCCGCTTCGGCGGGTCAATGTTTTCACGTCCCGTGTGCCCAGTTCGGCAAGCGACCGCGGTGCCCGATCCCGCCCCGATGCTCCCTCGGCAGACCGCCTGAAGGCGGTCACTACGCACGGCCGCCTACCACACGTCTTCGAGCTTGAGGGTGTCGGTGAGCAGGTTGCGTCCCTTGGGGAAGCGTGCCGGTGGGCGGGCGAGGACTCGCAGCCAGACCGGGTGTCCTTCGAAGGAACCTTCGACGGAAACGTGCGGGCCGAGTTCGTCGTCCGGTCCCATCTGGTCCGCCTGCCAATGGAAGGTGTCCACGAGGTCGAACAGGCCGAACAACTCGCGCAGGTCGAGTTGGAAGTTCGAGTAACGCAGTTCGCCGTCCAGTTCACCTCCCACGATCTCCGTGCTGCCGGCGAAGATGGTGACCTCCCACTGGTCGAGGACACGATTGCGATAGTAATGGCAACCGAGGGGCGCGAGGATGTCGGCGGCGCGCAGGCGCTGCGCGACCTGGTCGGCGAGGTGGCTGAGCCACGATGGAGGAACGGGCATGAGTCAGATCCTTGGGATGTGGTCCGGTGGGAGCAAGGGGCCACGACCCGCCGATGTGCGAATGATGTTCCATTCCCACACGAGAGGACGAATTCGTCGCCGATCGGCAGCGCGCCGGAATAATCGATCGAGTCGGCGCGCGGGTCGCGCGAATGAGCGCGGTGCGTTCGATCGGATCGATTGCGGAAGCGTATCGGCG
Source organism: Planctomycetaceae bacterium (assembly GCA_040877445.1). Classification (GTDB taxonomy): domain Bacteria; phylum Planctomycetota; class Planctomycetia; order Planctomycetales; family Planctomycetaceae; genus JBBDNT01. Next base: position 3,084 of record JBBDNT010000009.1, on the reverse strand, counting down.
CGGAGGCGCGCGGTGAGCGCTTCGTCAAACTGGCGATACATGACGGCCCGCGGCGCCCGGCGCGCGAAGCGACCCGGACGAGTCGATCGTCCGGGTCGTCAAGGCGTTTTGCGTTGTTTGGATAATATCGGTTGAGCCGGTTAGTTGGTCAAAAGGTTGTTGATCATCATGATGGCCGCCGGGCCGACCAGCACCACGAAGATGCCCGGGAAGATGAACAGCACCAGCGGGAAGATCATCTTCACGGCGGTCTTCTGGAGCGCCTGGGCGATCGACGAGCCGAACTTGTCCGCCTGAATCAGGATCGCGGCGAGGGCCTTCATGTCGTCCACGCCGGTGCGGATTCCCAGGTCGTGCAGCACTTCGCGGCGGGGGCGGCCCATTTGCAGTTGCAAGTTCGACTTGGCGAATTCGGCGCAGACTTCGGGCGAGGCGTCGGCCAGTTCTTCGGAGACGCGGCGCATGCCTGCGTCGAGTCCCAGTCCCGCTTCCACGCAGACCACAAGCAAGTCCAGGGCGTCGGGAAGTTGCAGGAAGATCTTCTCTCGTCGCGAGCTGCGGATGAACGCCACCACGATTTCGGGGAGGTAGAAGCCGAGCCCGCCGCCGATGATGATCGAGGTCAGTCCTTTCTGAGTGACGCCCCACGAGCCCAGCCCGACTCCGCCGCCGATCATCACGCCGAGGATCAACAGCGCGACCTTGAGGGCGAGGTAGATCTGAGGTGCGTTGGGGGACTGGAATCCGGCGTTCGCCAACCGCACCTTGAGCGCGCTTTGCTCGAGTTCGGTCTTGGGCTGCACGACCTTGGAGAGCGTGGGGGCGGCCCTGGAGATCATGGCCCCCATGCCGGACCGCTTTTCCTTGTCCTCGCGGTGGCGCAGGCGGGGATCGCGCAGTTCGTCGAGCCGCTCCGAGGCCCGCGACGTGGTCGCGGCGAACTGAGTGAACGCGAACCACAACAGGAACGTGATTCCGCCGAAGATCGCCCAAGGGAGGAGTTGTTCGAAGTCCATAGGTTGGTCCGCTGTCCGTTGTCGGTTGTCCGTTGTCAGTCGTCAGTCGTCGGGTATCGGGGGTAGGGTGTCATTGGGGCGCCGTGCGCTTTTGCAATTGACGACGGACGACGGACGACTGACCAATCAAATCTTGATGTTCACGATCTTCTTGATCACGATCGCGCCTAGCACTTGCAGGACGGCGGCGACGGCGATCATCTTGCGGCCCAGTTCGTCCGTGAACAGCAGCATCACGTACTCGGGATTGAGGTGATAGACGGCGAAGAACAGCGCGATCGGCAACCCCATCAGCACCACGCCGCTGATCCGGCCTTCCCCGGTGAGGGCCTGCACCTGCCCCATGATCTTGAACCGCTCGCGGATGATGTAGCTGATCTTGTCGAGAATCTCGGCCATGTCGCCCCCCGCCTGCCGCTGGATGGCGACGGCGGTGACGAACAGCTTGAGGTCCATATTGGGCATGCGTCCGACCATCCCCTTCAAGGCGTTCTCGATCGGGATGCCGAGGTTTTGCTCTTCGTAGGCGATGCCGAATTCCTCGGCGATGGGGGCGGGCATTTCGTCGACCACGACGTGCAAGCCCGAGGCGAGGCTGTGCCCGGAGCGGAGAGCCCGGGCCACCAGTTCGAGCGCGTCGGGAAGCTGCTGGGCGAATCTCTTGAACCGGGAGTGCCGCCGCCACAGCAACCACATCAACGGCAGCGCCGCTCCGATGAGACCCGCGACGGGAAGCAACGGTCCCGGGGAGCGTCCCACCCATGCGGCTGCCACGCCCAAAATCGCGCAGCCCCCCGTCAGGGCGAAGAACGCCTCCGGCTTGATCGGCGAATCGGCTTGCTCGAACAGCAGGCCCAGCTTGCCGAGACGACCGGCCAGCCCGCCGAACAGCCCGGCGACCCCTTTCAGTCCTTCGCGGAGAACCTCCTCCTTGAGGACGCTCGATTCGCCGGCCGGCTTGTGGCCGGTCAGAACTTCCAACCGCTCTTCGGTCGAGTTGGCGCCGAAGTCGCGCATCAGGAAGGCGATCGCCCCCACCAGCGCGGCGACCCCCACGAACGCGGCGATCGAAATGATGATGACGGGACTCATGGGCAGACGCAGTCAAAAGGTCCATGTAAGCCCGTCGGCAGCGCCCGGCGGGAGAGGGAGGCAGTCGGCAGTCGGCAGTCGTTACTGGTCACTCGCAACTCGCAACTCGTCACTCGCGTCAGCGCCCCATCACGCGGGCGGCGAACAGGTTGGCCGGGAGGCGGACGCCCGACTGTTCCAGCCGGTGCATGCAGGCCGGGCGGACGCCGGTCGATTCGAAGTGCCCGTGTGCCCGGCCGGTCTCGTCGATCCCGTCCTGCACGAACAGGAAAATGTCCTGCATGATCACCGTGTCCTGCTCCATGTTGAGAACTTCGGTGATGTGCGTGACCTTTCGCGGCCCGCCCTGCAGGCGGTTCACCTGAATGATGATGTCGACCGCCGAGGAGAACTGGTGGCGAATCGCCTTCATCGGGAGTTCGTAGCCTCCCATGCTGATCATCGTCTCGATACGAGAGACGGCGTCGCGGGGCGTGTTGGCGTGAATCGTCGTCATCGACCCTTCGTGGCCGGTGTTCATCGCCTGGAGCATGTCCATCGTCTCCGGGCCGCGGCATTCGCCGATGATGATTCGGTCGGGCCGCATGCGGAGGGCGTTGCGGACGAGGTCGGTCGCCGTGACGATCCCCTTGCCTTCGATGTTCGCGGGCCGCGTTTCCAGCCGCAGCACGTGCTCTTGCTGAAGCTGAAGTTCGGCCGCGTCTTCGATGGTGATCAGCCGCTGATCGTTGGGGATGAAGCTGGAGAGCGTGTTGAGGAGCGTCGTTTTGCCGGAGCCGGTGCCGCCGCTGATGATCATGTTCAGCCGGGCCTTGATCGCCCCTTCCAGCAGCATCACCATTTCGGGGGTGAAGGCCCCGAAGCGGAGCAGATCTTCCAGCGTGAGCGGGTTCGCCCCGAAGCGGCGAATCGTCATCGAAGGCCCGTCCAGCGCCAGCGGCGGAATGATCGCGTTCACGCGCGAGCCGTCCGGCAG
>JBBDNT010000008.1:0-43951 GCA_040877445.1 Planctomycetaceae bacterium | reverse complement strand
TGTGCGTGCCGATTCGCCAGAATGATGGGCAATTCGCACGGAACGTACCGGCCGGCACAGCCGGCCCTACCTCGCTAAGGGTGTCGTCCAACCCAACCGACGACGGTTTTCCGACGGGCTTCGTTGTACGCGAAGTAAATCCGGACGCATCGGTCGGGCGCGGTACCATCCGAAGGCTTGAGGTGAAGGTCGAACGCTCTGGATTCACCATCGCCGTCGTCCCACGTTCGAGCTTCCTGTTCTTTAGGGGAGTTCCGAACAGTTTCCGACTCCGCCGATGCGATCGCGCCTCTATCCTGGAGCCACTTGATCGTAGTCGTACCGAGGCTACCTTGTCTCCGAGTGCGCGTGAACTCGCCAAGGAGCTGCAGATAGCTCAGAACCTTGTACGGCGGGCCGGCGTCCTGTGCCAAGGTACCAACGCCGTCGGTCACCGCGCTGCCGAACACAAGGTCATCGCTGAGTTTGTCCATCGCCATCAGCACGGCTTCCTCCACGGTCGCGGGGGGCGTTTCGGTGTCTGGTTCGACCTCCTCGATCTCGCCTCGTTTCGATTGCAGAGCGTACTGTAGCGCCCGGATCTTCGCTCGCAGCTCTTCGATCTCTGCATCGCGATCCGCGATCACGACATTCGCTCTGGCCGCTGCATTGAAGTATTCTTCCGCAAGAGCCTCGTAATTTGAATGACCCGCTGCCTTAGCCCGCAGTGCTGAGAGTTCCTCCTCTCTTGCGGCACGGCGGATCGCCGAAAATACGGTTGGCTCAGATACTGAAAAAGCCGACTGACCGAGGATGCGTCGGCGCAGTTCGCGGCGAATTCTTTCGGCCGCCGACTCCGTGTCGGTCATCAAGGAGAGTAGACGCCTTGGGGTCCACAGTGGATGCCGGTAAGGCAAAGCGTCCGCCGTAATTCCAGGCCAAAGGAGTCGAATTGCCCCGCTGAAGCACGACCATTCTTTGCCTTTCCGCTGTGTCACGCGCCATGAAGCCGGCGGGTCGAGGCGGACAACAATTGCGAGCCCTGCCAAATCGCTCGCCAAGTTCTCCACGATACGAGGATGGAGAACCGAGCCATACTCGTCCGATACGGCAACAATCGGGACGGATCGAGCGTCATCCCACGCGCGCGAAATGAATTCGTCCCCACCGAGTTGACCACTGCATTCAACGGGCGCGGAGGTGATGCTCGTCCCTTGGTAAGTCCACTGCGATGGTGGCGCTAGGAGGTCGCGGACAATCCGCGGACACCGGACATCCACATAGACCGGGGTAAGGGCTTCGGCAGCGGCGCCCAAACTGACTGAGACAGCAACGTTGCCATCAGCCTCCGCAATTGCGATAGCCGTGCGGAACCATCCATCGGGCCTCGGTTCTGTCAGCACGAGTTCCGTAATCTTACCACAAGATCCCGTTACAGTGGCGCGTTCGATCATCGCAACCCGACCATCGTGAAGGATGGCTGACCGGCCATCATCAGCGAGTCTCCCTTTAGATCGGAGCCATCCTTCGATTTGCTCAAGAGCGTCGGTCGCCCGTGTAGCGGACAGGTCATCAGAACTGCGTGCTTCGAAAGAGAAGCTGGCGAGTTGCCTCATTGATCATAACCCTCGATAGCATGCTCTGGCTGAATCCTGTACCTGCGAACGCTAGCGAGTTGAGAGTACCGTGATCAACGGCTGGGGTCAATTATGGCTCGGCATGGCCTTGCGACGATTTCTTTGGTGAGTGACGTAGGCCCGGCTGTGCCGGCCGAATCGCCAAGGCGATGGGCGGTGTTGTGGCAGGGTCTCGACCCTGCCACATTCGCCGACCAAAGGTCTCCGTAACTGGTCGCGCTCCGCCATCGACGCGGCAGGGTCGGCCGGAGACCTGGCGGTCGAACGGACTGGCACGGTCAGGAGACCGTGCCAGAACAAGCGCGCGAATGCCGCGCCGTGCTCATGCCGATCAGGAGAACGCCCCAGCCATCCAGCCGCGGCAGTGCGATGCACGAAGATTTTTCGGGAAAGTTCGTGATCTCGATGAACACGGCTCGCCTACGATCCCGGCGGCGCGCACATCGCGGATCGTTTCAAGTCCGCCATCTCGGCGAAGGGCGCAGTCCGATGTTCCGAACGCTCATCGTGGCGAGCCTGCGGCGGGCATGGCTCGGTTTCACGGCGACCTTCATTCTGGGCGGAGCGGCATTCATTCTCATCGACGGGGACGATCCCCTTCGTTCGGATGATCCGTACGTCGTGGGATTCGCCACCGGCGCGTTCGCCGCCGTCATGGGAGTGGCCTACTCGATCGCGGAAAGCGTGTGCGGCAACCGGTGGCGCACGTCCCTCGCCTACTTCGCCCTCGTCGGGGCTTGGACCGTGTTCTTCATCGCCGCGACGGCGCGAGCGAATGAAGGGGCGGAGATGGGTCGTTTCCTGGCGATCGCGCACGCATCGTCCGCCGTCGTCTGCTGGCCGCTCTTCGCGTTTCGCCTACCCAAAGCGGCGGTGGCTGCGATTTCGGTCGCCGGAGCGGCGGCCCTCGCGATGTATGCAATCGTCGCGGCGCGGATGGCGCTCGATCATTAGCGACACAGGGCCGGCTGTGCCGGCCGAATCGCCAATGGAATGACCGATTCGAACGGAAGGACCTGGCCGGCACAGCCGACCCTGCCTGGCTTCGACGACATCAACGAAAACCTCGACCTCCTGCGCGGCGGAGACATCGTCGGCCGGGCCGTCATCAAGTACTGACGAGCGACGCGGCCGCCTCGAAGGTTCGTAGTGACCCGCTGAAGCGGGTCACTACGAACTTCCCACCGAAGCGGGGCGGTACGAACGGCCCGATGATCAATAATCGATCCACATGCCCAACCCGAGCAGCCGTTCGTTCTGGTCGAAGAACTCGTACTGCAGGCTCTTGCCGTGGTAGTACTGCAGGCCGACGCGGGCGAGCCGGTCGGTGGTGGGGCTGCGCCATTGCCAGCCGGCCATCAGGTTGACCGCTCCGCCGAAATCGAACTCCTCGCGGAGGTGCACGTTCACCGCGGCGAACGGATCGCCCCGCTTGATCGCCCGGGCCGGGCTGAACTCGGCCCCGAACTGGAACTCGAACGGCTCGGCGCCGTCGCTGGCCTTGAAGGCGTAGGCGACCTCTCCGTATGTGCGGACGTCGGGAGTCACGTCGTAGGAGACGCCGACGATCGCCGAATCGCGAACGTAGTTCCGCCGCACGAAGGTCGGGTTCCGAATCATGAATTCGTCCCCCACGTGCGAGCTGATGTGGTAGTAACCCGCCTTGAACGCCAGCGGTCCTTGCCGCCAGGTCCAGGGGACGCCGAAGCGATAGTCCACCGCGTCGAGATCCTCGCTGTTGCCCATGTCGAGGCGGGGCATGGCGGCCCCTTCGATGTCGAGCTGCCAGCCATCGGGCTTGATCGCCCCGACCGTTCCGTCGCGGAACAGCCCGATCCGCCCGCCCAACGTCGACTCCCACCGCCAGCCGAGGTTCTTGTCGTGCATCCAGGCGCTCGCGAACCGCGGCTCCTTCTCGCCAGCCAGGTAGGACTTGTACAACAGGCCCGCGGGAAGAATCTGCGAACTGTCGTACGGCCGGCAGGGAACGCGCGCCCCCCCCAGGAATGGCGGGTGAGCCGGACCCGGCCCGACGTACCCCGGCTGACTGGGATCGTATGCCGGGTCGTATGCGGGATCGAACGACGGGCCTTCGCGGTAGGGATCGGCCGGCACGATCGAAACCGCGTCCGGGGCAACGAACGGGTTCGGGCCGATCGGATGCGCGTCGTCCCGGTTCTCCCTGTCGACCCAGTCGACGTGGCGATGAGTCGGTTTCGAGGCGGCTTGGGCGCGATTCTGGAACAGCGAGGACGCCCCCGGCCCGAAATCGAACTCCCGCTGCCAGCCGATGGCCGGCAGTTCGCGGTCGAAGGGATATTCGTCGTCGGCGCGGCCGTCCCCGATTCCCCACGCCAGCACGACGACGACCCCGAGGCCCCATCCGAGCGTTGACGAATGCATGCGGTTCACGATGCGGATCCCTGTTCGCGAGAGACGATTTCGACCGGCCGCCGACCAACCGTTGCGACCGGAAGAATCATCGGCCGCGGGTCCGGTGGGACTGGTCGAATCGTTCGTCCGGAACGTGCGCAAGGGGAATGTCGCGCCGGTCGAATCGAACTTGCCGCAAGTATCGATCAGGCGGACTTTGCGGGCGCGTCCCTTCGCGCTTGCGGTTTCGCGGGCGCCGCGGCCCGGAATCGCCGATTCCCGGGGAAAAGCCGCCGACCAAGCGGAGAAGCCGATCCGCCCCCGGACGAAATCCGACGCAGGCCGCCCGGGCACGTTTGACCGAGTCGCCCGAAGACCTTAGGATCGCAACCACTTCGGGAGCGTACGCGGATCTGGTGACCGTCCCGGGCTTCAAACCCGGCGTGGCCGCTGCAAAGCGGCCAGGTGGGTTCGATTCCCATCCGCTCCCGCTAATTCCGCGCGGGCGTTTCTTCCGCCGCCTGGCGCAGGAACGGCGCGGCGCCCGGGGGGTGTTCGCGTTCGATCAGGCCGATGTCCGCCAGCGTGGCGTAGGTGAGGACGACGAGCAGGCCGTAGCAGAAGATGTTCGGCATCACGTTCTTGCCGAACAGCTTCAGCGCGCTGCCCGCGGCCTTGTTGAGTTTCAGCCGCAGGCCGCTCCACTGCACCGAGTAGACTTCGTCGAGCACGAGGTGCGACAGGAACCCCAGTGCCACGCCGCCGGCCATCAGGAACCGCACGCCCGCGTCGTCGCTTTGATAGGCGAGGAACGCGCACTCGGCGGCGATGACGAGCGCGGGAATGCTGTGGAACATTCCGCGGTGCACCGAGAACCACCCCAGCACGACCGGGCCGCCGAACCGGATCACGCCGTAGATCGCGAAGGCGATCGCCACGGAGGATTCGACGCTTTGCGACCAGGCGAGTAAGCGGCGCATGAGGAGCATCGGCAGGATCGCGGCGAGCAAGCCGAACAACTCGCGGACGGGCCGGCCGCTTTGAGCGTCGAGGTCGGGGAACATTCCCGAGACCCACGTCAACCCGCCGGCGAGCGCGCCTTGCACGGGGGTGAAGCCCGCGGCCCACGTGGCCGCCGCGCCGTAAGCCGCCCCCAGCAATCCGCTGACGCCGATGTGCTCGCGATAACCCGCCACGCGCTTTCCTCCGGAATTCGTTCCGGCCGAATTCGAAACGGCGGAAAACTAGCAGAGCGACCGCGGCGAGGGAAGAGGAGCTGACGGACCGCGTTCGGCACGCCGTTGTCGCCGTAGCGGAAATCGTCCGGGGTCGCAGTCGCGTTCGCTCGGCCGAAGCAGTGGCACAGCCAAGACGAATCGTCACCCCGTCGTCTCCAGGCCGCGACTGGAAGTTGCCCCTGCCTGCAAGCCGCGATAGGATCCGGTGGCGTCGAGTTCATGTCGCCGTCCTCTTTCTGGCCTGCTTTCGCTGGAGCCGCATCCATGAGAAGTCCGTCGCGAATTCTCGCCTGTCTCGTCTGCCTGTGCCTGTCGAGCCTACCCGTCCGCGGCGATGAACCCGCAGCCGGTTTACGGCCTTCGCAACAGACGGCGATCGCCGAGGTCGATCGCCGGGCCGACGACTTGCGGGCGGTCAACAAGGCGATCTGGACGCACGCGGAAGTCGGGCTGGAAGAGCACAAGTCTTCGGCCGAGTTGATTCGGCGGCTGGAAGGTGCGGGCTTCGAAGTTGAGAAGGGCGTGGCGAACATGCCGACCGCCTTCGTCGCCTCGTGGGGCAGCGGTCGGCCGATCATCGGAATTCTGGCCGAATACGACGCCCTCCCCGGCATGTCGCAGAAGGTCTCGCCCGTGCGCGAGCCGGTGACGGAAGGGGGGAACGGCCACGCCTGCGGACACAGCGGCCTGGGAACCGGCGCGCTGGGCGCGGCGATCGCCACCAAAGTCGCGATGGAAAAGCACGGCTTGAAGGGGACGATCCGCCTGTACGGCACCCCTGCCGAGGAAACGCTGATCGGCAAGGTCTACATGCTGCTCGACGGGCAATTCCGCGATCTCGACGCCTGCCTGCACTATCATCCCTCGAGCGAGAACGGCGCGTGGGCGGGCAGCTCGAAGGCGATGGTTTCCGCCAAGTTCACCTTCAAGGGGCTTTCGGCGCATGCCTCGGTGAGTCCCGAATCGGGCAAGAGCGCGCTCGACGGCGTCGAACTGATGAACGCCGGCGCGAACTACATGCGCGAGCACCTCAAGGAGGACTCGCGGGTGCACTACGTCATCACCGACGGCGGCGGCGCGCCGAACGTCGTTCCCGCCGAGGCGACGGTGTGGTACTTCGTGCGGGCCGACACGCACGAAGACGTCGAGCGCAGCTTCGCCTGGCTGAACGACATCGCCAAAGGGGCGGCCCTCATGTCGCGGACCGAGGTCTCGGTGCGGATCGACACCGACTGCCACGAACTGATCTCCAACGGCGTGCTCGCCGAAGTGCTGCACGAGCATCTCGAGAAGGTCGGCCCGCCGAAGTTCGACGAACAGGAGCACGCCTTCGCGCGGCGGTTGCAGCAACCGTTGAAGGAACAGTTCGGCCGCGAGTTTCCGGACGCGCTGCACGAATCGGTGGTCCCGCTGTCGACCGCCCGCGGCCTCAGCGCCGGCTCCACCGACGTGGGGGACATCAGTTGGTACGTGCCGACCTGCGGGATTCGCACGGCGTCGATGGCGGTCGGCAGCCCGGGCCATAGCTGGCAGAACGTGGCGGCGATCGGCTCGACGATCGGCGAGAAGGGGTCGATCTACGCGGCGAAGGTGATGGCCGCCTCGGCCCTCGACCTGTTCGAAAAGCCGGACGTGCTGGCGGCCGCGAAGAAGGAGTTCGACGATCGCATGAAGGACCGCAAATACACGACGCTGGTTCCGGAAGGGCAGAAGGCGCCGTCGGCGATTCGGTAGCCGCGCGGCAATCGCGGCGACTTCGAACTCGCATGTCGACGATCGTGGCGGGTAGGACGAACTTCAGTTCGTCGTGCCCGGCGGTCGAGAGGAACAGCCGCGAGGTGCAACAGCACGGCGGTGAAGATCAGCGAGAATCACCGGCGTTGGCCGACTCCGGGGCGCGGGCTTCGCACGGCGAACTGACGTTCGCCCTTCGAAGCGGCGATTTCACTCACGCGAACAGTTCCTCGATCACGCTGCCGGAGACGTCGGTCAGGCGGCGTTGGATCCCGCTGTGGTAGTACGTCAGACGTTCGTGGTCGATCCCCAGCAGGTGCAGGATCGTGCCGTGGAAATCGGGCGGCGTCACCGGGTCGACGGTCGCGGCGAATCCCCATTCATCCGTCTCGCCGTAAGAGAACCCGCGTTTGAGACCGGCCCCGGCCAACCAGACGCTGAAGCCGTGCTGGTTGTGATCGCGGCCCAAACCGTGGTCGCCGCGTTCGACCTGGGCGAAAGGCAGCCGGCCGAATTCGGTGTTGAACACGACGAGCGTGTCGTCGAGCAGTCCGCGGCGATCGAGGTCGACGAGCAGCCCCGCGACCGGCAGGTCGATTCGCTCGGCCTGCGGGGCGTGGTTGGTGAGCAGGTACTCGTGGGCGTCCCACGACGCGCACTGGCCGATGTTCCCGCCCGACCAGAGTTGCACGAACCGCACGCCCCGTTCGATCAGCCGCCGGGCCATCAGGCAGCTTCGGCCGAACGGCCGGGTGACGTCGCGGTCCAGCCCGTACAGCCGGTGCGTCGACTGCGTTTCGCGGGCGAGATCGACCGCCTCGGGAATCGACCGTTGCATGCGGGCAGCCATCTGGTAGCTGGCGATGCGATCGGCGAACGCGTCCCCTCCTCCGCGGCGTTCGAGGTCGCGGCTGTTGATCGATTCCAGCAGCCGCAGCCGGGCGGCGCGCGTTCCGTCGGCAAGCGGCTCGGGCGAGTGCAGGTTCCGCACCACCTCGCCTTCCGCATGGAACATGACCCCCTGATGCTCCGCGGGGAGGAAGGCGCTGCTCCAGTTGCTCGCGCCGCTGCTGGGGTAGCCGCGCGTGTCGGGAAACACGACGAACGTGGGGAGGTCGTCGTTCGCGCTGCCCAGTCCGTAAGAGAGCCAGGAGCCCATCGCGGGGAACCCGGCGGAGCGGAACCCGGAATTGGCCTGATACGTGGCCGGGGCGTGGTCGCCGCTCGATGTCGTCATCGAGCGAATGAACGTGAGCATGTCCGCCTGTCGGGCGATGTGCGGGAACAGGTCGGAGATCGACTGCCCGCTTTCGCCGCGGCGGCGGAACGAGAAGTACGACGGCGTGAGCCGGCCGACCTTCTCCGGAGTGAACACGTCCAAGTCAACCGCCGGCATCCGCTGCCCGGAGTGCTTGTCGAGCAGCGGCTTGTGGTCGAACGAGTCGACGTGGCTCAATCCGCCGGAAAGGAAAATCTGCACGACCCGCTTCGCCCGCGGCGGATGGTGCGGCCGCGGGCCGCGTTCGCGCGGTTCGGCCGCGGCGTCGGCGGCGAAAACCGCGCCGTCGCGCAGCAACAGGCTGGTGAGCGCGATGCCGGCCAGGCCGGTGGAGAAGTCGTTCAGGAAGTCGCGGCGATGCATGGCTAATTCGCGTGGACGAACTCGTTGGCGTTGAACAACACCAGGCAAAGCTGGTGCAACGGATGCTCGTCGAGAAAGGCGAGCGCCTCATCCAGTTCTTCCGGCGCCGGATCGCGGCCGAAGGCGAGCCGCCACCCGCGAACGACTTGCGCGTCGCGTTCCGAACCCGCTTCGCGCTCCAACCGCTGCGCGAACGCGCGCGCCGCGGCGACCATCGAGGCGTCGTTGAACAGCGACAGCGCTTGTAGCGGCGTGGTGGTCGCCGAGCGTTGGGGAGTCGCGACCGATGGGTCGGGACATTCCAGCGTGGACAACAGCGTGTTGTCCACGCCGCGGACCCACGTGCGGTAGATCGTGCGGCGGAAGTATCTCGGCCCGAACACTTCGATCGGCCGGTAATTGGCGTCCGATCGGGTCTCCGGCCGCGGTTGATATTCGAAGTCGCGATAACCGGGGCCTCCGACCTGCGGGCTGAGCAGCCCCGCGACGGACAGCACCGCGTCGCGCAGCGCTTCCGCCTCGTGTCGTAGCGGCGGCTTCCGCCACAACAGCGCCGTGTCGGCGTCCTGGGCGGCGGCGGCGGGGCGGTTCATCGACGACTGGCGGTACGTCGCCGACGTCACGATCGTCCGGTGCAGCGCCTTCAAGCGCTGTTCGCCGTCGAGGAACTCGGCCGCCAGCCAGTCGAGGAGTTCGGGATGGGAGGGCCGCGTTCCGCTGAACCCGAAGTCGCTCGGGGTGGCCACGATTCCGCGGCCGAAGTGATGCTGCCACACGCGGTTGACCATCACGCGGGGGGGCAGCGGGTTGGCGGGATCGGCGATCCAGTCGGCGAGCTTGCGTCGCCGTCGCGCTTCCGGGGCGTCCGGAGAGAGGCCGAAGTCGCTTCCATTCGCGAACACGACCTCGATGCCCGCCGGCGCGACGAGTTCCCCGGGCTGGCCGACATCGCCGCGCTCCAACACGTGAATCGCAAGCGGCTCATCCTCCGGCGCGACGGCGTAGGTCGCGCCGCCGGCCAGCAATGCGTCTTCCAGTTCGAGCGTCGACAGCGCGCGCGCCGCCTCGCGGTACTCGTCGCGCCGTTCGGCGGGCAGTTCGGCGAGAATCTCCCCGTATTGCACGGCGGGCGTCCGCGACCGAAGCTCGGCCAGTTCCGCCTGAATGTAGGCCGCCTCCCGCTCTTTGGCCGTGTGCTGCTGGTCCTTCACGACCTCCAGCACGACGCGCGGCGCGTTGGGATCGTCTTCGCCGTCGGACGTCGTCAGCCCGTGCACGACGAGCGCGACCGACAGCACCGCCCCCGCCGCTCCGACCACCCACGGCTTCGATCGCCGCGCGACCCGCGCCCGAAACGATCGCACGAAAACCATGCCCAGGATCACGACGGCGAGCGCCGCCGCGCCCGCGAATTGCGGCAACGACGGATGCCGCCACCAGGGCGGCGACGGCGCCGCGGGAACCGGCTCGCCCGTCTCGGCATCGACGTACTGCTTCGGCGCCGCGGCCTCCAGTCGTCGAAGTTCGTCCCGGCTGCGCGCCAGCCGCGCGCTCACTCGATCGATCTGCCGCGTCGACTCGGCGGCCGACTGCGCCATCAGGCGCTCTCGCAGATCGCCTTCGATCACGGCGATCCGATCGCGGAGCGGCGCCATGCGCTGCTGAAGCTCATTCCTCCGCGGCGCATCTTCCGCGAGTCCGGCGACTTCGCGCGGATCGCCGAGATTATGCCGGAATCCGGCGAGAGTCGCCGCCACCTGGTAGAAGTCCCGCTGCGAAATCGGATCGAACTTATGGTCGTGGCAGCGGGCGCAGTGGATCGTGAGGCCCAAGAACGTCTGGCCGAGCGTGGCGACGTTCTCGGCGATCTCCTCCTCGCGCGATTGCCGTCGCATCCGCTCGCTGCCCATGTCTTCGCCCTGCACGTCATAGGGACCTGCGACGAGATAACCGGTCGCGGCGATCGCCGAGGGATCGTCCGGATGAAGCACGTCGCCCGCAAGTTGCCGACGTACGAACTCGTCGTAAGGCATGTCCTCATCGAGCGCGAGGATCACCCAGTCGCGATATTTCCACGCGTTCGGCCGCAACCAGTTCCGCTGAAAGCCCGAGCTTTCGCCGAAGCGGACGACGTCGAGCCAATGCCGCGCCCAACGTTCGCCGTAATGCGGCGATGAGAGCAACCGGTCCACCAGCTTGTCGTAAGCGTCCGGCGACTCGTCGGCGATGAACGCGTCGATCTCCTCCGGCGACGGCGGCAGGCCGATCAGGTCGAAATGCAGGCGGCGAATCAGCGTGCGGCGATCGGCCTCGGGAGAGGGTTCGATCCCCGCCGCTTCCAGCCGCGCGAGGATGAATCGGTCGATGTCGTTCCGCGGCCAGTCTTCGTTCTTCACCGCGGGCGGTTCGGGCCGCTCGATCGGCTGGAACGCCCACCAGTCGCGGCCGGCCCGCGCATCGGTCGTGAAGCGGAACCGGTCGATCGGTTCGGCGCCCCACTTCGCGCCGCCGGCGATCCACGCCTGCAGAACCTCCCGCTCTGCGCGCGACAGCGGCTCGTGATCGTCCGGCGGCATCTCTCCGGCGACGACGCGCTGCCACAGGAAGCTCTCATCGAGGTTCCCGGGCACGAGCGCCGGCCCGCTGTCGCCTCCGCTCAGCGCCGAATCGCGGCGCGTGAGATCGAGGTTTCCTTCGCGGTGGGTCGCGTTGTGGCATTCAAGGCATCGCCGCGCGAGAATCGGCGCGACGCGCGCGTCGAACTCCGCGGCAGGCGCTTCCGCCTGATCCGCCGGCGGGGCGGCATCGCAAGACGGATTGGCGATTCGTCCCGCGAGGCACAGCCACCAGGCGGCGATTGCCAGGTAGCGAATAGTCATGGTCTCGGAATCGAGGTGCGGACGGGACCGCGAGATGTGCGGACTCGATCTTGCTCCACGTCGATCATACCCCAGCGGCCGAACCGCGGGGAAGCGTCGCCGATGGCGGCGCGATTCGTCGCGCTCTCTTCGGCCGCCCACATTCCCCGGCCGGCGGCGCGGGCCTCCGCTTCGGCCGCCTCGAAGCGGCGCTTCATCGCGGCGCTGTACGGAAACCGCGTGACGGCCGGACTCCATCCCGCGCGGATCAGTTCCTCGTTGACGAACACGTCCTCCACGTAGACGTACGCCAGAATTCGGCGATAACGGTCGCGGCGCTCGCGGTCGAAGCCGAGCCGCACCATGCGTCCTTCGACCAGTCGCCGCGTGAACTCGCTCGCTTCCGCGCCGAACGGTTCCGGCGGCAGCGACGGATGCTTCGTTTCGGGGGCGTCGACGCCGATCAACCGCACGCGGTGCCCCTGTTCCAGGAGCAGCGTGTCGCCGTCGACCACGCGTTCGACCCGCCACAGCCGCTCGGGATCGAACGGGAATTCGGCGTCGCGCTCGGCGAAGAACAGCCGGTGCAGGATGAACGCGGCGAACACCAGCAGCAGGAGGAAGGTTTGCGCCCATGTGCGCCGGGATCGCCGACGGCGGAAGCGAACAGGCACGTCCGGCATTCCTTGACGGGGCGCGAAACCGCAAGCGCGAGGGAAGCGGTCCGGCATGGCCGCGCCCCCGGCGCTTGCGCCAGTGGCGATCGGGGCCGATCAATTCTCGCTGAAGTTCAACCGTCGCAGCGACTCGCGTCCCAGCGGATCCTTGACGAACTTGCGATGGCAGTGGGGGCACAGGTCGAACCGCATCCGCTTCGTGCCGCACTCTTCCACAGGCACGTCGCCGCCGGCTTCGATCTCGGCGATCGCATCGGCGAGTTCCTGCAGGTGATCGATGTCGAGATCCTCTTCGTCGATCTCGTCCGCATCGAACGCGGGATAAACTTCCATCTTCACGACGAACCGCCGATCCCCGAGTTGCCGGCCGCAGAGATCGCACGAGAAATGCAGCATGGGCCCCGAATCCTTCCCGACTGAAGGACCACCGTTCGAAATTCACGAAATTCCACGAAATCCGTTGACGAATTCGATTGTAAGCAGAAAACGCGAAAAGGTGAAAGGGCATCCGCCGGAAAAATTCCCGGTCGGATCGAGCCGAGTCGTCCGCGTCTGGAAGAACCTGTTCCTTACGGGCGCGGCTCGATGCGCGTGCCGCCCTGGCGGTTGCTGGATTCCCGCCTGCGCCAGCGCGAGGACAGGCACTGCGCGGGAATGACGGGAAGGGCCGACGCGCGTCTTCCCGTGCGAACCCAACGATCACGACGAACCTTTCGCGTTCGACCGCTTCGTTCTACGATGAACTCGAATTCTTCATCCACGACAGGCGCCGCGATGGCCCAACCGGGGACCGTGTATCTCGTGGGGGCGGGGCCGGGCGACCCCGGGTTGCTCACGCTGCGCGGTCTCGAATGCCTGCGCCGGGCCGACCTCGTTCTGTACGACGGACTCGCCAATCCGCTGCTGCTCGCGCACACGGCGGCCCACGCCGAACGCACCGCCCGTGCGGCCGATCCCGCGGGACGCACGCTGCACCAGCGCGAGATCAACCGCCGGCTGATCGCCGCCGCCCGCGCCGGGAAGACGGTCGTGCGGCTCAAGGGGGGCGACCCGTTCATTTTCGGCCGCGGCAGCGAAGAGGCCGCCGCGCTCGCCGAAGCGGGAATTCCCTTCGAGGTCGTTCCCGGCGTGACCGCGGCGATCGCGGCGGGGGAGTACGCCGGCATCGCGCTGACGCATCGCGAACTGTCCTCGGCGGTCGCCTTCGTCACCGGACACGAAGACCAAGGGAAGGCCGCCCCCGCCGTCGATTACGCGCAGCTCGCGAGGTTCAAGGGGACGCTCGTGTTCTACATGGGACTGCACCGGCTGGAGCACGTCGTCGGCTCGCTGCTCGATGAGGGCAAGCCGCCCGACGTACCCGCCTGCGTCATCAGCCGCGCGACGACGCCGCTTCAACGCACCGTCTCCGCTCCGCTGGGAGAACTGGTCGCCGCCGTGCGCGCGGCCGAATTGCGGCCGCCGTCGTTGATCGTCGTGGGCGAAGTCGTCCGGCAGCGGGAACGGATCGCGTGGTTCGAGCAACGGCCGCTGTTCGGAATGCGGATCGGCATCACGCGGGCCGAAACGCAGGCCGCGGAGACGATCGCCCGCTGCCTCGAACTCGGCGCGCAGCCGGTGCCGTTGCCGACGATCGAGATCAACCCGCCGGACGATCCCGCCGCGGTCGACGCGGCGCTGGACCGGATCAACTCGTTCGACTGGATCGTGTTCACGAGCGCCAACGGAGTGGCCGGTTTGCTGGGACGATTATGGGAGCGCGGCGAAGACGCGCGGCGATTGGCCGCCGCGCGGATCGCGGCGATCGGACCGGCGACGGCCGAGGCGCTCGAACGCTTTCGGCTGCGGGCCGATCTCGTGCCGAAATCGTTCCGATCCGAATCGCTCGCGGAGTCGCTTGCGTCGCACGTCGCCGGCAAACGCGTGCTGTGGGCGCGGGCGAATCGCGGCCGCGACGTGCTCCCCCGCGCGCTCGACGCAGCCGGTGCCATCCTCGAACAGGTCACGGTTTATCGCAGCGACGACGTCGCGGAATTTCCGGCGGCGGCACGTAGGGCGCTGGAAGAGGGTGAAGTCGATTGGATCGGTCTCAGCAGCCCGTCGATCGCCCGGGCACTTGCACGATTGCTGCCCGAGATGGCTCGTGCGCGGCTCGGCAAGTCGTTGCGACTGGCGAGCATCAGCCCGGTGACGACCGCCGCCGCACACGACGCCGGACTGCCGATCGCGGCGGAAGCTCGCGAGTTCACGTGGGAGGGCATCTTCGCGGCGATCGAAGCGGAATCGAAGTAAACCATGCAGCACTTCATCTCACAGGGGGAGGGGACTGCTTCGTAGCGGAATTCGCAAGAATTCCGAAATGGCGCATCGAGCGTCGATCCATCGGAATTCTTGCGAATTCCGCTACGTCGCCGAGCCATGTCACCCCGGTATCGACTTGCTGAACTACGAAGCTCTCACACGCTGCCGAAATCCGAAGCGTCCGTCGAATGAGTAGTCGAACGATGACCAACACCCCCCTGCACGCCGCCCTGCGCCGTCGCTATCTCGTGCGGTTCGAACCGAAGCGGGTGCCGCATGTCTTCGCCGACGTGTTGATCGTCGGCGGCGGCATCGCGGGGATTCGCGCCGCGCTCGCCGTCTATGAAGAACTCGAAACCGTCGTGGTCACCAAGGATCTGCTCGATCAATCGAACAGTGCCTACGCCCAGGGAGGCATCGCCGGCGTGCTCGATCCGCTCGACGACTTCGCCCGCCACGCCGCCGACACCGTCTCCGCCGGCAAGGGACTGTGCGACGAGCGGATCGTCGAGATGGTCGTCCAGGAAGCGCCGGAACGAATTCTCGAACTGGTCGGCTACGGGGCGCACTTCGATCGCGTGGACGGCGAGATCGCCCTCACCCAAGAGGGGGGACACAGCCATCGCCGCGTCGTGCACGCGCTGGGGGACGCGACCGGCAAAGAGATCATGCGGGCGATGATCGAGCGGATTCGCGGCCGCGCCGCCGCCCAAGTCTGGGAAGAGACCTTCACCATCGATCTGCTCACTCATGAAGGCCGTTGCCGCGGCGCGATCGTCTGGAATCCGCGTCACGGGAAGACGCTCGTGTGGGCCAAGCAGACGATTCTCTGCACCGGCGGGGCAGGGCGGCTGTATCGCGAAACGACCAACCCCGACATCGCCACCGGCGACGGACACGCCCTCGCCTTTCGCGCCGGGGCCGAAGTCCGCGACATGGAGTTCATGCAGTTCCACCCCACGGTGCTGTACATCGCGGGCAGTTCGCGGCACCTCATTTCGGAAGCGGTGCGGGGGGAAGGGGCATATCTGCGCGACGTTCGCGGCGAACGCTTCATGCAGGAGTACGATCCCGCCGGCGAACTCGCCCCGCGCGACGTCGTCAGCCGGGCGATCACCGACCGCATGGCGAAAACGCAGCACCCGTGCGTGTATCTCGACCTCACGCATCTCGATCCGGCGCTCGTGGCCGATCGCTTTCCGCACATCCGGCAGGTGTGCGCCGAGTTCGGGTTGGACATCGCCAACGATCGGATCCCCGTGCGGCCGGGAGCCCACTACATGATCGGCGGCCTGACGATCGACGAGGCGGGCCGCACCACGCTTCCCGGACTATGGGCCGCGGGAGAAGTGACTTCGAGCGGCCTGCACGGGGCGAACCGGCTGGGGTCGAACAGCCTGCTCGAAGGACTCGTGTTCGGGCTGCGCGCTGGGACCGGCGCGGCGGAGGAAGCCCGCGCACATCCCGACGATTTCACCGCCTTGCCGGTCGCCGCCGAATGGCCCGAGCACCGCGCCGACGAAGACCTCAACCTCACCGACATCGGCAATTCGCTGATGAGCCTGATGTGGCGGCAGGTCGGCATTCGCCGCGACGCCGCCGGACTCGCCGAGGCGGCCCGGCAAGTCGATTTCTGGGACCGTTACGTCTCGAACCGCGAGTTCGCCCGCCCGGAAGGCTGGGAGTTGCAGAACATGCTGCTTCTCGCGCGGCTGATGATCCTCGCGGCCGACGCGCGCCGGGAAAGCCGCGGGGTCCATTTCCGTAGCGACTTCCCGGAGACGGATCCCAAGCAAGCACGGCATATCCCGATTCAGGTCGGTTGACCGGGACCGTTCGCGACCCGCGAATCGGTCGGATCGTCGCGTCCGATCACATCGTCGCATCGGTGAAGAACAAGTTGCCCTGTGTCCCGTCAATGATGCCCGATGTCGCAGCAGCCGCCGTCGCCGTTGGAGACGCGGCGCATCGTGAAGATGCCGTGGTCCTTGTCGGCGCGGTAGTCGGCGAAGAACTCGCGGCGGCTCGCGCTTCCGTCGTAGTGATAGACACCCCCCGCGAGCCAGCCGAGGTCTTCGGTTCCCTGGAAGTGGATCACTTCTCCATCTTGCGTCACGTGCAGGATGGCTTCGGACTCGAAGGGAACGCACTTCAGGAACGTGGCGTGGAACCGGGCGTGATAATGCCTGTCGTCGCAGCGGGTGATGACCGCCCGCAGTCGGCCGTCGTGTCCGTTAGAATGGCTCAGCCACGTTCCTTCCCAGGCGCCCTCCAGCCCGTGTTCCGGCGGGCAATAGTTCTGAGCCGCCCGGAAGTCGTGCCCGAACGTGGAGCAGCCGGCGGCGAACAGGAGCATCCCCGCCGACAATGTCCGCATGATCGGCGCGATCCGCCCAATCCGCAAACTCGACCCGAACGACGCTATCCCGTTCCGCGGCATGGCATGGCCCGTCCGTGAGCGATCCGTGATGTGGCCGACTTCCGTGGGCCCCCGCAGTCGCATCGGCCGTCGCCGGGGCGTTCCTTCGCCGCAATCGTCCCGGCCCGCACAGTTTGACATCCCGCGGCCGAGCCGAGAGGGAACGATCAATGATCGAAATCGCCCCCACATCACGCTTGCGGTTTCACGCACCCCTGAAATCGGTCCCCACAGTCCGACTCCCCATCGGTGACATCCCGGCGATTTCGCATACAATCGAGGCGGGTCGGGCGGAGGCCGCGCACCAGAATCGGAAAGGCGAGATGAATCCTCACGACGAACTGAATGCCCTCGCGGATCTGTTTCCCGAAGGCGACGCGCTGATCGCCTCCGCCGAGCACATCCCTTCCGCGCTCACCCCCGAGCCATACAAAACGCTGCTCGTACACGATCAGCACATGACCGTCACGATGGAGGCCCATCACGGCGCGAAGGTCGACGTGCGGATCCTCGACCGCCGGCTCGACGGCGATCTCTACAGCCGCAAGATCGTCCTCGTGAAGCAGGGGACCAAGCGGGTCGTGCAGTTCGGCATCGTGCGGTTCGATCTCCGCTACGTGACCGCGGCGGTCCGCGACGAAATCCTGAAGGGAGAGACGCCATTGGGGCGGGTGCTCATCGAGCACAACGTGCTCCGGCACATCGACCTGGGGGCGATTCTCCGCATCACCGCCGGCCCGGGACTGGCGGAGGCGCTCGGCATGCCCGTCGGCGAAGTGACTTACGGCCGCCTCGCCACGATTTTCTGCAATCATCGCCCGGCCGTCGATCTGCTGGAGATTTCCGCCCCGCTCGAGTAGTACCCCATCCAGATGAAAGTCGTGGGATCGTAGGACGGAATTGTATTCCGTCCGCCAGCGAACCGTTTCGGCCATCCTTCGATCCATACCCCGAAGGGGTTTCATACCGCAGCCCGGCATGAAGGATTCCCTATTCGCCCGTCGCCGTTCGCTGTTATCATGTCGCGGAACGGATCCCTCATGATCGCCGTTCCTCACGACGACCCACCTGCAGACGCTCCCGCTCCGAGGTTCCGATGGCCCAGTATCGCACCGAGTCCGATTCGATGGGGAACGTGCAGGTTCCCGCGCAGGCCTATTACGGCGCGCAGACGCAACGTGCCGTCGAGAATTTCCCGATCTCCGGACGGCGTCTGCCCCCCGCGCTGATTCGCGCGATGGGCCTGGTGAAGTACGCCGCGGCGATCGCCAATCGCGATCTCGGGCTGCTCACCGGTTCCGGCAAGTACCCGCTCGACGACCAGGAGGTCGAGGCGCTGCTCGCCGCCTCCCGCGAAATCGCCGAAGGGAAACTCGCCGACCAGTTTCCGATCGACGTCTTTCAGACCGGCTCGGGGACATCGAGCAACATGAACGTCAACGAGGTGATCGCCAACCGGGCGGTCGAACTTCTCGGCGGCGACCGCTTCGAAAAAAAGAAGCCGGTGCATCCCAACGACCACGTCAACATGGGGCAGAGCACCAACGACACGTTTCCCACCGCGATCCACGTGGCGGTCGCGCTGGAGATCAAGCGGTCGCTGATTCCCGCGCTGGAAAAGTTCCGCGAAATCCTCGTGCGGAAGGCCCACGAGTGGGACCGGATCATCAAGATCGGCCGCACGCATCTCGCCGATGCGACCCCCTTGCGGCTGGGACAGGAGATCGGCGGCTTCGCCCGGCAGATCGGCCTGTCGATTCAGCGGGCCGAGCGCGCCGTTCAGGCGGTGCTCGAGTTGCCCGTGGGAGGGACCGCGGTCGGATCGGGAATCAACACGCATCCGGAATTCGGCGGAAGGGTCGCGCACGTGCTCGCCGAGAAAACCGGCGTGCCGTTCGTCGAGGCGGTCAATCACTTCGAGGCGAGCGCCCAGCGGGACGGACTGGTCGAATGCCACGGGCAATTGCGGGCGGTCGCGGTCACGCTGTTCAACGTGGCGAACAACATCCGCTGGCTGGGGAGCGGTCCGCGGTGCGGGTTTTACGAGATCATCCTGCCGGATCTGCAGCCGGGCAGTTCGATCATGCCGGGGAAGGTCAACCCGGTGATGTGCGAAAGCCTGATGCAGGCCGCCGCCCGCGTGATGGGGAACGACCAGACGATCGCGTTCAGCGGCGCGTCGGGCGGGCAGTTTCAACTCAACATCATGATGCCGGTGATGGGCGAGACGGCTCTCGAAAGCGTCGCCCTGCTCGCGAACGGGACCGACGCCTTCGTCGACAAGTGCGCCCAGGACATGCGGGCCAACGCCCTGGCGTGCGAGGCGGCGGTCGAGCAAAGCCTGTCGATGGTCACCAGCCTGAACCCGTACATCGGCTACGAGAAGGCGGCCCAGCTCGCCAAAGAAGCCTTCAAGTCCGGCAAGACGATCCGCGAGTTGTGCGTCGAACAGGAAGTGCTGCCGGAAGACCAGCTCAATGAAGCGCTCGACCCCTTCCGCATGACGGAACCGCATGCTTGATGGTCCGCTGTCAGTGGTCCGTCGTCAGTTGTCCGTTGTCAGTTGCAAAGACGGCGGAGGACGTCGCGCCTTCCACTTCCATCGCTGTCCTATCTCAACCGAATCGACAACTGACAACGGACAACGGACAACGGACAACTGACAACGGACAACTGACAACTGACAACGGACAACGGACAACTGACCAACCCCCATGTGCCGCTTCGTCCTTTATTCCGGTCCGCCGATCACGCTCGATCTGCTGACGACGCGCCCGGAGCACTCGATCATCCGTCAGAGCTTCAAGGCCCGGATGCGGACCGAGCCGTTGAACGGCGACGGTTTCGGCGTGGCGTGGTACGTGCCGGCGATCTCGTCCGAGCCGGCCGCGTTCCGCTCGACGCAGCCGGCGTGGAACAACCTCAACCTGCGGCATCTCGCCCGCGTGACGACCAGCGGTCTCATCATGGCGCACGTGCGGGCCGCGACCGCCGGACTGGGCGTCTCCGAGGCGAACTGCCATCCCTTCACCGCCGGCCGGCTCGCCTTCATGCACAACGGCGCGGTCGGCGGGTTCTTCGAGATCAAACGCAGGCTGCAAGAGCGGTTGTCCGACGCCGCGTATGCGCAAATCGGCGGCAGCACCGACAGCGAGCACGTTTTCGCCCTGTTCCGCGACCACTACGAACGCCTCACGGGCGACGGCGCATCCCCGGCGAGCGGGGGGCGTCAGCCCCCCGGTGACCTCCAATCCCCCGCGCCGAATTCAGCGGAAGATCCCCCGATCGAGACGATGGCCGAGGCGCTCCTCGCCGCGATCCACGAGGTCGTCGCCTTGTCGCGCGATTCGGAAACCGACAAGCCCTGCCTTCTGAATCTCGCGGTGACGGACGGCGTGCGATCCGTCGTCTCGCGGTACGTCGGCGGCGACAGCGACGGCCCATCGCTGTACGTGCAGACCGGCAAGGAGTTCGTGTGGGAAGGGAACACCTGCCGCATGGTTCCCACGGACGACGTGCGAGCGGCGACGCTGGTCGCCTCCGAGCCGCTGACCGAAGAGCCGGGCTGGTCGCCGGTGCCGCGCAACCACCTGGTCTTGGTGCATCCGGACGAATCCGTGACGATCAGGCCGATCGAGTGATCGCGCGTCACGATTTCGGCGTCACGAGCCGGACCGGTTCCACGACGCGCTCGACTCGGAATTCGACAGCGAAGAGAACGGCGACATGAACGTGAAGCGCCTCCTCAGATCGGTCGTCCTGCGAATTCCCGTTCCCGTGCTGTGCAATCCCGCGACGCGCGCGGGGATCGCCGTGTTGCCCAAGGCGGCCGGAACGCGCATGCGCACGGTGACGGCCAGAGCGATCGTGCTCAAGGCGCGAGACGCGATCGAGCGGCAGGATGCCGACGGCCTGGGACGGTGCTCGCGGGGCTTGCGTCTTCTTCTCGGTTCGGAGTCGTCGCATGTCTGGATGGCGCTCCGCGAGAAGTTGGTGACACTCGGGCGCCACGCCGAGGCGGCGGAAGCATGTCGTGGGGAATTGAACGCCGCCCCCGCCGAACTGGGGCCGTGCTTCGAACTGGCGAGCATCCTCGAGTGCCGGGACCGTACCGAGCGGTCGCTGAACGATTATCGCGAGGTGATTCGAGACTTGCGAAATCGGAACTCCCGGTTCGGGGAGGAGACGGGCGACGTTCAACTGCTCGCGGGGATCGGCATTCGCCTGGCGAAGCTCGGCGAGGAATTCGCCGCGGAGTCGTGCATTCGCCGCGCGATCGAATCGGATCCCGCCTCGGGTTTCGCCATCGCGGACAAGCTCCGGCGCGAAGGTCTGTGGCACGAGGCGGAACGTTGCTTCCGCGCGGTCGAGGATCATCATCCCCGGACGAAGGCGGAGAGGCTGGCGCAAGCCCGGTGCTTCCTGAGCTTCGGCCCCCTGAGCGAGGCGATCGCGTGTTATCGGCGAATCCTCGACGAGTTCCCGAACGAACTCGACGCCCGTTGTTGCGTGGCGGACGCGCAGCGCTCCCTGGGAGATGTCGACGCCGCATTCGAAACCTGCCGGGCCGCGTTGGAAGCCGGGGGCGACTCCCCCCGGCTTCACGACGCCACCGCCGCTTGTCTCGCCGAACAGGGCAGGTTCTCGGAAGCCTTGGCGAGTTGCGACCGGGCCATCGCCTTGGCGCCGGATTGGGACTCCCTCAAGTTCAATCGGACCTATTCACTGCTGGCGCTCGGCCGCTTCGAGGAAGGCTGGGACGCCTACGGTCATCGTACCGAGCGGAAGCGCTATCGCGAACTCTTGCCCGCCGCGGTTCGCTGGAGCGACGGGGAATCGCTGGCCGGGCGGCGGGTGACGATCCTGGCGACGTTCGGAATCGGCGACGAAGTGCGGTTCGCGTCGTGTTATCACGATGCCATCCGATTGGCTTCGCATGTGAACATCGTCTGCGAGCCTCGACTGGTCACGATCTTCGAGCGCTCCTTCCGCGAAGCGACGGTGTGGGGTTACCGCCGCCGCTTCTCTCACGACGTGCCGGTCTCGATCGACGAGCGGACGATCGATTACCAGATCGTCAGCCAGGAAATCTTGGACGGGATCGCGCAATCCGACGTGTGCTGCCTCGCGTCGGATCTCCCCGGCCTGGTGCGACGTTCGTACGATTCCTTCCGGCGCGAGGCCCCATACCTCACGCCCTCTTCGAGCCGGCGTCACGAATGGCGGAAGCGGTTGGCGGCGCTCGGTCCCGGACCGAAGGTCGGAGTCGGTTGGCGCAGCGGGCTGTTGTCCGCGCAACGCAGCCGGGAGTACACCGTCCTCGGCGACTGGGCCCCGGTGCTCGCGCTGGACGGCGTGCATTTCGTGAACCTGCAATACGACGCGGAAGAGGAGCTTCTCGCACCGGAGAACGCGATCGGAGCGAAACTCCACACCTGGCCCGATCTCGACCTGAAGGACGGCGTCGAGGATCTCGCCGCATTGATGTGCGAACTCGACCTGGTCGTCTCCGCTCCCACCTTCACGCTCGAGATCGCCGGGGCGGTCGGAGCGCCGGCCTTGCGCGTGGTGGTGAGCAAGCACGTGTCGAACGTCTGGCGAATGTGGCCCGGCGGCACGCGGGATCTGTGGCATCCCACCATGCGGATGATCGCCAGCGACCCCATCGGAGACGTTCCGAAAACGATCGAACTGGTGGCGCGGGAAATCGCTTCGCTCCGGCCCGAAGAGCGGCAGGGAGTCGAACGCCGCGAAGGCGCGCCCTGCGCGCCGTGAACGTCGAAACGATTCGAACTCGCGAGCCGTGGGACGGGTTCATGATCCGTCCGGCAAGCAGCCAGAATTCGCGATCCGTCGCGCCCGCCCCTGCTCGCCGATCGCGTCCGATTGTGTTACAGTCCGGCTTTCGGATTCGTCGGCATTCGCAGCCACGGGAGCGGGCGGAGATGGCATCGGGGATGGAAGCGATTCAACGGGCCGCGGTCGAGGGGAAGCTCTCCGCGACGGCGGTCGAACAGTTGCGGCGCTGGCTCACGGAGCCGCCGTTCGCGCGCTATCGCCCGCGGATCGAAGAACTGGTCGCCGCCGGCCGCTTCGACGAACTGGATCGGCTGTTCTGGGAAGTCATCCCGTTCGGCACGGGCGGGCGACGCGGAACGATGGCCGAGTTCGGCTCCGCGACCATCAACGACCGCACGATGGCCGAATCCGCCCACGGGTTGGCGGAATACCTGAAGAAGTTCCGAGTGACGAGTGACGAGTTACGAGAAAAGAGTGGCGGCGGCGAGCCTGAACTCGTCACTCGTCACTCGTCACTCGTCACTCTTTCGGCCGTCGTCGCCTGCGATACGCGGAACCGCTCCGCCGAGTTCGCCCGGCTGGTCGCGACGACGCTCGCGGCGCATGGCGTGAAGGTCCACCTCTTCGAGGAGTACCGCTCGACGCCGGAGTTGTCGTTCGCGGTGCGGCATCTCGGCTGCGACGCGGGAGTGATGATCACCGCCTCGCACAACCCGCCCTCGGACAACGGCTTCAAGGCGTACTGGTCGAACGGCGGACAGGTGCTGCCGCCGCACGACAAGGGCATCATCGACTGCGTGAACGCCGCGGGAGAAATCCCCACGATCGACTTCGACGAAGCCCTCGCGGCCGGGTTGATCGAACTGATTGGCGCGGAAGTCGATCGGGCCTATTTCGACGCGGTGCTCGCCCTCGGCCTGTCCACCGCGCGCGACATGCGGGCGATCTTCTCGCCGCTGCACGGCGTCGGCCAGACGGCGATTTCTCCGGTGCTCCGCGAGGCGGGGTTCGATGGAGTGGAAATCTTCGAGCCGCACCGCGCTCCCGACGGCGACTTCCCGAACGTCCCCGACCGGTTCCCGAATCCCGAGCGATCGGAAGTGTTCGCCCCGTTGCTCGACGCGGCCCGGGAAGCCCGCGCGGATTTGCTGCTCGCCTCCGACCCCGACGCCGACCGCCTGGGCGTGATGGCCCGCGATCGCGACGGCGAATACGTGCATCTCACAGGCAATCGCGTCGGCGCGCTGCTCGTCGATTACATCCTGAGAAAGCGACGAACGGCCGGTACGCTCTCGCCTGCGCATTACGTCGTCGAGACGCTCGTCACCACGCCGCAGATCGCCGCCATCGCCAAAGCGCACGGCGTGCGGGCGATCGACGATTTGCTCGTCGGGTTCAAGTACATCGGCCGCACGATCGACGAGGAAGGGCCGGAGCGGTTCGTGTTCGGGGCGGAGGAATCGCTCGGCTATCTCGCCGGAACCTACGCCCGCGACAAGGACGCCGCGATCGCCGCGCTCTACCTGTGCGAACTGGCCGCCGAATTGCGGCACGAGGGAAGGACGGTGCTCGACCGGCTCGACGAGCTATACGCCGCGCATGGGTATTTCACCGAGGGACAACGCTCGGAAACGTGCCGGGGCGCGCGCGGGAGAGATCGGATCGACGCGCTGATGCGGGCCTTCCGCGAGCGGCCGCCGACCGATCTGGCGGGAGTGAGACTCGCCCGCGTCCGCGATTACGGCGTCGATGAAGTCCGCTCGCTGCCCAACAACCGGCTCGTGGAAAAGCTCGCCGGGCCGACGGGCGACCTGTTGTTTCTCGATTCGATGGAAGACGGGGGGCGGAAGTTCTCCGTCGCCGCGCGGCCCTCGGGAACCGAGCCGAAGATCAAGTTCTACTTCTTCGCCGAAGCGCGATGCGACGGAGCCGCGAACCTGCCGGCGGTCAAGCACCGCACCGACGCCGACTTCACCACATTCCAACAAGCGCTCTCCGACTGGGTGAAGGAGCAAATCGAAGAACACTAGATCATCGATCGCGCCCTCCGCGACGCTTGCGGTTTCGCGCCTCCGACAGAATCCCGCCCCACGTTCGTCTATCCTCTATCTTCCATCCTCCACACTCCCTCCGCGACTTCCGCACTCCGAACGCACCCGCCATGCCCCACCCATCCTGCGGAATCTGGCTCGTCGGCGCCTGGGGAGGCGTCGGCACGACGACGGCCGTCGGCCTCGCCGCGCTCCAGCGCGGACTGACCGACGAGACGGGACTCGTGAGCGCCCTCCCACGCTATCGCGAACTGGAACTGTTGCCCTGGGACCGCTTCGTCGTCGGTGGCCACGAGATCCGCCAGACGACTTACGCCGCCGAAGCGAATCGCCTTCACGAGCAATCGCGCGTCTTCGAGCCGCGCGTGCTCGATCAGGTCGCCGACGCGCTTTCCGAATGGGACGCCGCGATTCGTCCCGGCACGTTGCACGGAGTCGGCGCGACGATCGAAAGTCTGGCCGCGGCGCCGGTCCGCGAACGCGCGCAGGAATCGCCCGCCGAGGCGATCGAGCGGACCGCCGCCGACATGCGCGCGTTTCGCGACGAGCATTCGCTGGCCCACGTGGTCGTCGTGAACATCGGCTCGACCGAGCCGCCGCTCGCCGCGCTCGACGCCTCCGCCTCGTGGGACGAATTGCGAGCACGCCTCGGCGATCGATCGCAATCGCCGCTTCCCGCGAGTTCGCTGTACGCGATCGCCGCGTTCGAAGCCGGGTACAGCTTCGTCAATTTCACCCCTTCGCTCGGCTCCAATCTGCCGGCCCTGTGCGAATTCGCCGTGCGGAAAGGCGCGCTGCACGCCGGGCAGGACGGCAAGACCGGCGAAACCCTACTCAAAAGCGTCCTCGCCCCGATGTTCGCCGAGCGAAATCTCGACGTGATGAGCTGGGTCGGCCACAACATCTTCGGCAACCTCGACGGCAAGGTCCTCGACGATCCCGTCAACAAGGCGACCAAGGTCCGGTCGAAGGACACGCTGCTGGGCGACATTCTCGGATACAAGCCGCAGTCGCTCGTCTCGATCGAGTACATCGAATCGCTCGGCGACTGGAAGACGGCGTGGGACCACATTCACTTCCGCGGGTTCCTCGGCACGCCGATGACGCTCCAGTTCACCTGGCAAGGATGCGACTCGCTGCTCGCCGCGCCGCTGGTGCTCGACCTCGTGCGGCTCACCGAGCGCGAACACCGCCGGGGCAAGTCCGGCCTGATGACGCACCTCGCGGCGTTCTTCAAAAGCCCGATGGGCGCCGCCTCGCGCCGCTTCGACGAGCAATGCGCGGACCTCGCCCGCTGGGCGAACGACGTCGCTCGCGCGTGAATCCGTAGTGCGACCGTAGTGCGAACTTCAGTTCGCACGGTAAATTCGCCGAGCGCGCCCGCCGACATTCATGCCACCCGATGCACCATGGGACGTGCGAACTGAAGTTCGCACTACGGGAGAGACCGCATGACTCGTCTCCGCGCCTGGCTGCACCTCGTTCGACTGCCGGCCGTCTTCACCGCGATGGCCGACATCTTCCTCGGCTTCCTGATCCCGCACCCGCACCGTTTCGCCCCGCTTGGCGCGTTGACTCTGCTCCTCGTCGCGTCGTCGTGCCTGTATCTCGCCGGAATGCTGTTCAACGACGTCTTCGACCGCGAGGAAGACGCGCGGCTGCGTCCCGAACGGCCGATTCCTTCCGGCCGCGTCGCGCTGCGTTCGGCGATCGCCGTCGGAGGCGCGCTCGTCGCGGGCGGGTTGATCGCGGCCGCGTTCGCCGGGCCGAACAGCCTGCTCACGGCGGGCGTGTTGACGGCGTGCATCTTCGCCTACGACGGCGGCGCGAAGCGGACGTCCTGGGGACCGCCGGTGATGGGGGCGTGCCGATTCCTCAACGTGATGCTCGGCGCGAGCGTCTTCTCGCCGTTCCCGGTGCTCGCGCCGCTGTTGGGCGCGGGACTGGCCGTGTATGTCGCGGGGGTGACGGCGTTCGCCCGGCACGAGGCGGAGGTCAGCCGCCCGGAAAAACTCGCCAAGGCGGCGATGCTCGTCAACGCGGGAATCGCGATCCTGATCGGCGTGGTGCTCGTGCACGGAGGAGCGGCCGCGGCTCGCCAGGCGGTGCTGCTCGGCGTGATCGCGCTGAGCATCGACCTGCGGCTGTTCGCGGCGATCGGCAATCCGTCTCCCGCGCACGTGCAGGCGGCGGTGCGGACGATGCTCTTGTCGCTGGTGATGCTCGACGCGGCGCTCGTCTGGTTCGCCGTGAAGAACGAAGACGCCCCGCTCTACGCATTGGCGACCGCGACCCTCGTCATCCCGGCGCTCATCGTCGGCCGGTTCATGAAGATGACGTGATCGAGCGGATTCAGCGACCCGGACGCTCGCTTCGGTCACGCATCCAGATACCGTCGCAGACCGCTTCCGCGGCACGCTCCCGGGGCCACGCGGGCCGCTTCGCATTCCAGCTTCGACACGCGGAACGTCACCGCGAGCGGATACTTCTCGCGGCTCCGCGTGCGGTCGGCTGAGAAGGCCCGGCCCCAGAACTCTCCTTCCGCGACGACGTCGAACGTCTCCAATCCGTCGCCGCCGGTCTTGATCACGCCCCGCAGCGCGGCGACGTAGCCCCGGTCGCCGTTCGGCGATTCGAGATGCGCGCGGCCGACCAGTTCGCCCTCGACCAGCCGCATCTCGACCGAGCGCACGTCCTCCGCGTTCCAGTTGATCGACTGGCCGCGGGTGTTGTCCACGAGATGGAAGCGTGCGATTCGCCGTCGCAGGGCTTCGGGCATTTCCCCCCGACCCAAGGCCTCGACTTCGTCCGCGAGAATCCACATCCGATCGCGGCCCAGCGATTCGCGCGCCGCGGCGTTGACGCGGCGGCCGGTGTTCAGCTGAAAGCCGCCGGGCACCTTGGCCGTCACATCCAGAATCGTCGCCCCCTCCGGCGGTTCGAGCACCCACCGCGCGTCCTTCTTCGGGGCGTCTTCGATCGGCGAGATTTCCGCCTCGGGATCGAACTTCGCCAGCGCGTTGCGCAGGATCCGCTTCGCCCCCTGATTGCTGAGCGTGTTCGCGAACGCCAGCAACCGGCCTTCGGCATCGAAGGCGTACAGCCCCTGTGCTTCGCCGTCCGGTCTGCGGCCCGCCTGCTCGAGAACCTTGCGGAAGAACTCCCCTTCGACGTCCCGGCGGCGGCGCTCGACGTGCTGATCGACCGCGAGCGGCACGAACTTCTCGCTGAGCAGGGAAATCACCTCGGCATCGTTGAAAATCGACTCACGGTCGATGATGCCGTTGTTTCAAACACAGCCCAGCGGATGCCCGCTGCGGGAGAGCATGAGGATCGGCCTCTTCTGCTCGACCGCTAGCTTGCGGGCGTCCTGAGTGGCGATCTTCCACGGAATCGCCTGCAACGGCTCCCCCTCTTCCGGGGCCAGCTCCGCGTGCAACTCGCGGAACCGCTCGGCGGTCAACCCGGCGACTTTCCCGGGGGATCCGCCGGCCGCCTGTCCCCACGCGAAGCGGGACGTTTTTCCGAGCAACAGCGCCCCCGCGCCGGCCAACGCCGACGACTGGAGAAACGTGCGGCGGGTCGAGACCCGGTCGGTGCGCAACATGGAATCTCCCGACTCGCGATATTTCAAGTGAGATCGACGCATGAACGAATTCTGACGCACCGACGCCGGAAGGTCAATCGCCATCGAATCGCGCAGCCGGCTTCCACGAGCATTCCACCGCAACTTGTCGCATGGCGAGCAAGCCGGGGGCGGCTTCCTCAAGCGATTTCGGCTGGTTCGACTTCCGGCGAACGGGCAGATCGCCGGGTGTGGATTTACCGCGAGAGCGGCAGCGGGTAGAATCGCCGAAGAACGGCCACCTCGACGCAAACAGGCTGCTTCGCACTCGTAGCTCAATGGATAGAGCATCGGTCTTCGGAACCGAGGGTTGGGGGTTCGAATCCCTCCGAGTGCATTCGTCTCTTTCGCTGCTCTTATGGTTCGCGAGTGTGTCGCGGTGCGGGTTCGGTCTGGCGGTGGAAGCAGCCGAAGGCGGTGAAGAGGGCCGCGAAGAGGGCGTAGCCGATCGCGATGCCGGTGCCGCGGAACGCCAGCGCACCCGCCGCCGGATCGCTGCCCGCGAGCAGGAAATCCAGCAGGTTGCCCTGCAACTGGTAGGCGTGCGTCAGGCCGGCGAGGGCGAGGGCCGCGGCGACGGCGGACCAAATGGCGGCGGCGAAGAACTTGCGGTCGATCAGGCAGGCGGTGATCGCCGCGAGAATCATGCAGGTGAAGATGTAGCCCCGTTCGAGGACGATCATCCCGTGGATCAGGAAGCCGTTGACTTCCTTGGCGAGATCGGTGGCGAGCACTTGTTGGGCGGTCGCGCCGCCGGATACGAAGAACGCTCCCAGCATCACGGTCGCCCCCCACGCGGCGATCGCCGGGAACAGGCCGATCGCCACCGCCGGGGCGTGTTCCCGCGGCGTCGCCTGGAAGGCCTGCGCGGTGATGATGATTCCGATCCACAGCACGATGGCGACGCCGGCTTCGATGGGCACCGCCCGGCTGATGACGCCGACCGTTCCCGTCAGGCAGATCGCGGTGATGACGAGGCCGTTCATCGTCGAATAGGCGGAGCGCGCTCCCAGACCTTTCCAGCCGGGATGCCCGATGTAGATCGTCGTCGGGAAGCAACTGCCGAACAAGGCGGCCGCGATCGTCCCCACACCGTTGACCGCGAGCGACGAGCGGGTGTCGAAGCGGTCTCCGGCGGCCTCGGCCGATTCGATGTTCTGCAAGCTGCCGATGAGATTGAACAAGCCCATCGGCACGATCACCGACAGATACCCGAGCCATTCGGCGGGCTGGCGCAGCACTTCCCACAGGGCGCCGCCGGCGAACTGCGGCAAATACCAGCCGCTTTGCTGCCACGCCGCCGAGACCGCGTCCGCGTCCATCGCGGGGCCGGCGATGCGTTCCGAAAGGAGCGTTCCCGGCACCGTCCAGGCGACCAACGTTCCCGCGAGCACGGCGAGCATTCCGCCCGGCAAACCGAACGGAAACCGCGCGCGGGCGAAGTACGTCACCAGGATCACCGCCAGGGGGAGCATTCCCACGAGCGGCCGCTGGAAGACCTGCAACGCGAACGTCATCGAGATGAAGCCGATCGCGATCCCGGCGAGCGTCGAGAGGAGCGCGGCCCGCGGCGTGCGGCGGCGAACCCACTCGGCGACGAATGCACCGCCGAACTCGATCAACCCGCTTCCCAGGCAGGCGAGCAACCCCATCTGCCAGGCGACGCGGGCGGCCGCTTCGGCATCAAGGCCGTTTTTCACCGCGCCATCGAACGCCGGCTTCATCACGAAGAAGAAGTAGACGATCAGCGACGGCGTGTTGATGCCGTAGGGGAGGGCGGTGACGTCGTCGCGTCCCTCGCGGCGGGCGAGCCGCCGCGCCTGCCAGGCGTAGTACAAGTTGCCCAGCAGGATGCTGACGGCGGCGCCGGGGAGGATCGCCTCGACGAGCAGCGGGTGATCGGCGGAAATGCCCGCGAGCGCGCACAGCGACACGATCAACAGCAACTGCACGAGGTTGTCGACGAACAGCCCGAAGAAGCCGTCCAGGTCGCGCTTCACGAACAGGAGGTCGCGTGGCATGGCGCAGCGGGCGCTGGAACCGAGTGCGGATCGGTTCCCGCCGTTTCAAGGGACGTGGTTCGTGAAAGGCGCGAAACCGCAAGCGTCAGTTCCGGAGAGACTCGCGTGCCGCCTGGGGGCTGGGTCGGAGCCTGTTGATCGAATCGGCCCGGTAGGTCGCCTTGCCGTTCTCGTCGGGCCGCGTCCGATCGATGCTTCCTTGCACGAACACGATCGACGAATCTTCGAGTTCGACGCCATCCGGAATCGTGGAGAGCAGCATTGCGCCGCCGAATTCGTCTTCCCCTTTCACCGAGTAGATGATGTGCCAGGTGTCGGTGAGGTTGTCGTAATCGATTTGCCCCTTCAGCCAGGTGTAACCGATCTCGTCGTGGCCGAAGGGATTCAACTCGTCCCCCGCGGCTCGGCGGTCGATCGGTTCGCGGCCGAATAGGTCGTTGCGGCCGGTTCGTCCGTCACGTGTCGCGGGCGCGTCGGTCCCGGCGATCGCGTCGCCCGCGACGGCGGCATCCGAGACGGGACGGGCCTCGATGCGCCGCCGACCGCCGGAGCCGGGATTCATGAGCGGCGGCTCGAAGAGCGCCTCTTCGGAGACCGTCGCTCCCCCCAAAGCCGGCTCGGGGGCGGCATCGAGCCGGGCGAGCGGTTCGCTCGTCGCGTCTTCACGCGCCGCCGCACCGTCGAAGGGAGAATGCAGATCGTCCGGAGGCTGGGGAGGCCGCCGCGCTCCGGGCGGAGGCTGCAAGTCTCCCGGATCGCGCGTGCCGCGCCCGTCGCGGTTGCCGCGGGCGTCGCGCGGGCCGCCCGGTTCGAGCGGATACGGGACGAGGTTTCCGCCGGAGGGCGATCCCGAGTCGCGTTGCGGGTCGAAGGGGGGGGCGTCGCCTCCTCCGGCCGGCACGGGATAGGTCGGGCCGCCTTGTGGATAGGTCATCGTCGGTCCCGGCGCGGTCATGGGAGCGCCGAGCGCGGGAGGGGCGCCCATCGCGGGGGCGGGCATGTAGGTTCCGCCCGGATAGCCGCCTCCCGCCGGCATTCCGTAACTCGGGGAACCGTAGTAATCGTAGGAATAGGGCGACTGGCAGCCGGCCGCGGCGACGGCCACCCAGCCGCACAAGCACATCAGCCATCGTTCGAAATGGTTCGGCATGAGACGGGTCCTCTCGTAGCCAGGCGCGCGGGGATGCAGGGAGGCGGGATTGTACGGATCGCGCGAAACGTGTCTAGCCCAATGCCCCAATGCAAAACGAGCCGGAAGGATGCGGGGATCCGTCCGGCTCGTTTCGGGTGTGATGGGGGGAGGTGGGGTGTGGGGTGGGATCGGGCCTGTCTCTCACGCAGGCCGGAAGGGCACCTGTCTCCAGGTGGGGAAGCCGCGGCGTCGGATGACGCTCGGCGGCTTCCCGTGTCTCTCTCGAAAGCGGAAGAGACGCACGAACCGTGCCGGTCGCCGGGATTCGATGCGCCGAGAGGTCGCAACCGCTCTCCAACGTCTTGCCGCGCAAGGGATTGCGATCGCACGAACCCGCGGGGAGGTTTCACCCGACCGGTCGCGCCGCGCCCCGATTGCAATTCCTACACGAGGATTCCGGCGGGGAATTGCAATTTCTACATCCGCGGCGCGGCCTCGACTCGGTCCACCGGCATCTCGATCTACTCTGCTCGCCGCATCGTCGCACGCGCCGATCGCGCGGGCTTGCCGCCAAGCACTTCACCTCGCGCGGCGTAGCTGCTAGGCTGCGGCTCATCGGGTTTCGTGGTGTTCGCCGTCACTTTTCAGCTGCGAGAGTTTCCATGCAGGCTGCCGCCGACAAGGTCGTGTTGATCGATTACACCCTCACCGACGATGCGGGGAACGTCCTCGACCGATCGGACGAGGGAGAGCCGTTGGCCTACCTTCACGGGGCGGAGAACATCATCCCCGGGTTGGAGCAGGCGCTGGAGGGGAAGTCCGCGGGGGACGCGCTGCAAGTCAGCCTCGCCGCCGGCGACGCCTACGGCGATCACGATCCGCAACTCGTGCAGGCGGTTCCCCGCGCGCAGTTTCCGCGCGACATGGAGCCGGAGGTCGGCGATCAGCTACAGGCGGAAACGCCCGACGGACCGCGGATCGTCACGGTGGTGAAGGTCGAAACGGAGGCGGTCACCATCGACGCGAATCATCCCCTGGCCGGGGTGCCGCTGAACTTCGACGTCAAGGTCGTCGAGGTCCGCGACGCCACCCGGGAGGAATTGGATCACGGCCACGTGCACGGCCCCGGCGGCCACGAGCATTGATCCCGCGATCGATCCGGCCGAAATCGTTCGCAGTCTCGCACGGCGGAACGACACGGACGAGATGAACTGGATGGCGGCGTTCCAAAATCGCGCGCGGTCCTTGGCGAATCCGCCGTTCAGTTGATTCGCGAGCGAACCGGGGATCTCTTTCTCATGGACGACGAAAGCCCCCTGCCATGCGCTTCACCAAGATGCACGGCGCCGGAAACGATTACGTTTACGTCGACCGCTTTCGCGAATCGCTTCCCGATGACGCCGCGACCCTCGCCGATCTCGCGCGCCGCATCAGCGATCGGCACACGGGCGTCGGCGGCGACGGACTGATTCTGATCGAGCCGCCGCGCGATCCCGCGGTCGACGCCCGCATGAGGATGTTCAACGCCGACGGCAGCGAAGCGGAAATGTGCGGCAACGGCGTGCGCTGCGTTGCGAAGTACGTGTACGATCACCGCATCGCCCGCCGCGACCGGCTGCGCATCGAAACCGCCCGCGGCACGCTCGAGGTCGCGTTGCGCGTGGTCGAGGGATCGGTCGCGTCGGTGCGAGTGAACATGGGCCGGCCGATTCTGGAAGCGCTCCGCATCCCGACGACGCTCCCGGGCGATCCGCCCGTGGATGCGATGTTGCCGCTTGAAGTGACGAGTGGGGAGAAAGTGACGAGTGAGGTGGAAGTGACGAGTGACGAGTTGCGAGTGACGAGGGAAGGCATTGGTTCGGAGAGTTCATCAATGCCGCCGGCCCACGCGCCACTCGTCACTCGTCACTCGTCACTTGTCGTCACCTGCGTTTCGATGGGCAATCCGCATTGCGTGGTGTTCGTCGATGAGCCGAGCGATGATTGGGTGCTGGGGCTTGGTCCGCGGATCGAACGGCATCCGGCGTTCCCCAACCGGGTGAACGTCGAATTCGTGCAGGTGCTGTCTCCCGGCGAA
Source organism: Planctomycetaceae bacterium (assembly GCA_040877445.1). Classification (GTDB taxonomy): domain Bacteria; phylum Planctomycetota; class Planctomycetia; order Planctomycetales; family Planctomycetaceae; genus JBBDNT01. The sequence continues at coordinate 10,388 of JBBDNT010000008.1, read as the reverse complement.
ATTCGGATGAGGGTCTGGGAGCGCGGGGCGGGGGAGACGCAGGCGTGCGGCAGCGGCGCGTGCGCGGCGGCGGTGGCGGGCGTGCTGTCGGGACGCACCGAGCGACGGGTGCTGGCGCGCTTGCCGGGGGGCGACCTGGAACTCGAATGGACGGAGACGGGCGACGTCTTCCTCACCGGCCCTGCGGTCGAGGTGTTTTCCGGAGAGTGGACGGATCATCGGTGACGACCGCGAAACACGCCGAGAACCCATCGCGGCGCAGCCGCAACGAATGGAGTCGTTCGACCACGGCGGAATTCGTCGAATGATCTTCGCTTTTCTCCGCGCACTCGACCGGTTCGATGCTTCCGCGGCGCATGGTTTCGAACCGCGGAGGACGCCGAGGGCGCGGAGATTTCCATCGGCGGCGAAGTCCGATCCTGGTTGCGGCTTCGCCGCGCCAGCCACTGCGGACAGAAAAATGAAGGTGACATTTCGCGCGAAATGATCCGGTCAGCCCGCTTCGCCGCGCCAGCCACTGCGGACAGAAAAATGAAGGGCAAAAAAATGGGAAGGCGGGAACGATGTCGCACGTTCGATGTTCCAGTTCATTTTTCTGCCCTACATTTTTCTGTCCAACTTTTCTTTCGTGATCGAATCGCGGAGGAATCCCGGGAGCGCCGGGCTTCGTGACCACGTATGCCGCGGATGGCCGCTGATGGAGGCAAGCGATTCGCGGAATTCGTCGAATAAGGAATCTCGTCGGTCTTCTCCGCGTCCTCGGCGCACTCGGCGGTTCGATGCTTCCGCGGCGCACGGATCGAACCGCGGAGAACGCCGAGGGCGCGAAGGGTTCCATCGGCGGCGAAGTCCGCGCCTGGTTGCGGTTTCGCCGCGTCATGATTTCGAACAACTCGTCGCGCAACCTTCCCGGCTCCGGGGGGAGGGCGTTGCATCATCACCCCCGGCGACTTTTTCGAACATTCGCCGGCCGTTCGAAAACGGCCCGCGCGAACACCCCGCAGGTTCCCCAAGTTGACGATTTTCCAGCACCGCGAAACAGCCGCATCCCCAGCGTTTTCTCCTGCGAACACGCTCTTCCTTGCCTATCCCCCCGGGCGCGCAAAGCGAAGAAATCGCGTCTGGATACCACCCCACACCTTGTGGTCGCGAACCGGTCACGCACGACGGAGACGGTTCGAAACTCGACGCCGCCGCGGGCGAGGAGGGGATCCGTTCGTCTTGCTTCTCCAATCCAAGGGCTTGCGCGGAAACAACCTTGATGATTGAGGTGGCACGCCCTGAGTCCGCGAAGGGCGTGTCCGCTACGTTTCACGCCCTTGGAAAAATCTCGGGGCGTGCCACCCCAGTCGGAATTCCTCCGCGATTTCGTCAGGAAGGAAAAGTTGGACGAAAAAATGTGGGACAGAAAAATACACCGGAATATCGAACGATGCGACATCGTTCCAGCCTCTTCATTTTTCTGCCCTCCATTTTTCTGTCCACAGAAGCCGGTGCGGCGAAGCCGCAACCAGAATCGGACTTCGCCGCCGATCGAACTCTCCGCGCCCTCGGCGTTCTCCGCGGTTCGACCTCTTGCGCCGCGGAAGCATCGAACCGCCGAGTACGCCGAGGGCGCGGAGAAGAAGTCGAGAGAATCAGGAGGACGGAAAGTCGAACTGAATGCCGGAATGATTTCGATGCGCCGACCGGCCCGCGGCCGGCTTCCTCCTCGAGCGCCTTGGCACGAGTCCGCTGCTCCAACTAAAATGCTTCCGCCATGACCGCGTCTCCCGACTCCGCCGATCTCCGCGAAGACTCCGTCGGCATCGTGGGGGTCGGCTTGATCGGCGGTTCGATCGCCGCGGCGCTGAAGGCCCGGGGGTACGCCGGCACGATCATCGGCAGCGGCCGCGATCGGTCGCGATTGGAAGCCGCCCGCGAGGCGGGCTTGCTCGACGAGTTCACCACCGATCCGCCGCACGCGTCGCTCGTCGTCGTCTGCACGCCGGTCGATCGCATCGCGCAGGACGTGCGGCTCGCCGCGGCGGCCGCTTCGCCGGGAACGTTGATCACCGACGCCGGCAGCGTGAAGGGTTCGATCCGCCGTGAACTCGACGGCGCGATGCCCGAGGGGGTGGCGTTCATCGGCGCGCATCCGCTCGCCGGTTCGGAGAAGCAGGGCTTCGAGCACGCCTCCGCCGATCTGTTCGTCGATGCGCTGTGCGTGGTCGTCCCGAGCGACGAGGCGTCGCTCGCTCACCGCAAAGCGGGGGAACCGCGTCCGATGCGCGTCGTTTCCGCCGACGAGGGCGATCCCGCACAAGCGCTCGCGCGCGCCGAGCGGTTCTGGCACTCGCTCGGCGCCCGCACGCTGCGGATGACGGCCGACGAGCACGATCGGTCGCTCGCCCGCACGAGCCATCTGCCGCACGTCGCCGCCGCCGCCCTCGTCGCGTCGCTCGGCGCGAGCGATTTTCCCTTCGCCGCGACCGGCTTTCGCGACACGACGCGGATCGCCTCGGGCGACCCGGACCTGTGGACGGCGATCCTGCTCGCCAACGCCCGCCCCGCGCTCGACGCGATCGACACCTTCCGCGACCGTCTGGACGAGTTCCGCACCGCGATCGCGGCAGGCCAGGGGGGGGCGGTGAAGAAACTCCTCGCGCAATCCAAAGCGAGGCGGGATGAGGAGCCGGGGCGAAGGCCGTGAACGGTCGCGGAGGCGAAGCCGAGAGGCGTGGGATCCGAACCAGGATCGGTGCGGTCGTTTCCGTAGCGGAATTCGCAAGAATTCCGGGCGACTCACAGCGAGCGCCGGAAGTCTTGCGACTTCCGCTACGGATTCGAAGGCACTTTCTCACACTGCGGCGCACAAGGCGTCCATCACCCAGTGGTTCAAATGCGCGAGCATTTCGCCGGTTAGTTCATGAGCGGCGTCGTAGGTGCGAGTGGTCACTTCCAGTCCCGCCGAGTGGAGCAGACGGCCGGTGCGGACCGCCTCCGAAATCGGGGCGCATGCGCTGCGCGTCCCGGTGCCGATCAGCGCCCGCTTGCCGGACAGGTCGCGGAACCGCGTCAGCGCACCGGGGCCGCCGGGATATTTCGGACCGAACGCGACAGCGCCCGCGAACCACTCCGGCCGCGCGAGCAACAGCCGCAGCGCCAGCGTGGCGCCTTCGTCGAAGCCGGCGAGATGAATCCGCTCGCTATGAACATGGAACGCCCGGCGCAGCCTGCAGACGGTGTCGTGAAGTTCGGAAGCGAACCGCGAGACATCGCCGGCGGAGTCGGGCCAGCGGAATCCGCCGAGAGGCGCGTTCCGCCCCGGCCGCGTGCCTCGGAACGCGAGACCGATGTGATTCCGCTCGCTGACGCAGGGCATCAGTTCGGTCAGCTCGCGTTCGGACCGCCCTCCGCCGTGCAGCCACACGATCAGCGGGTAAGGATACGCCGGCTCGTAGTGCTCGGGGATGAACAGTTCGATCGGCCGGCCGCTCGAGGTTTCCAGCGGTCCGAAATCCGCCGTCGCGGCCTGGACTTCGGCGGCGTCGGGATCCTCGAATCCGGTTTCGGCGCGGTCGAACGCGAACACCTCGGACGACTCGGCCGGATCGATCCGCAGATCGACGCCGGGAGTCGGCAAGAATCGGCTGGTCATGGGTGCGGAGTCCTTTCGGCGTGGAGCAGGACGAGGGGATCGTCCTGGGAGCCGCCCCGCCCGAGCAGGGTGGGGGCGTAACTCCGGCTGACTTCGTGCATGGGAAAGTATTGACCGGGGCACTCGGTCGCCTTGACGTCGTTGTGCCCCACCACCTGCGTCGCGGGGATGGCGTATTCGGCCCGCAGCGTGCCGACCAGCCGCTTCACCGCGGCGAGCTGCGCCGGCGTGGGGGGCTGCTCCTCGAAGTTGCCCACCAGCACCACGCCGATTCCCTTCTGGTTGTACTCGGAGACGCCGGCATGGGCGCCGTGCATCTGCTCGCGCCAGCGGAAGGTCGGCTCGATCGCGCCGTCGGCCATGCCGTCTCCGTTGCCGATGACGAAGTGATAACCGATTCCCAGCCACGGCTTGCCGTTGGCGTCTTTCCGCTTGAGGTGCGTCTGGTGGATGCTCTCGACGCTGCCCCGCTTGGCGGCGGTGTGATGAATCACCACGTACTTCCAGTCGCGCGGCGCGACGTCCGGCTTCCAGCGGTTGATCGACAACTCGGGCAACGGCCGCGGAATCGTCGCGGCCGGCGGCTCGATCCGCGGAGTGATCGCGAAGTTCGGCGGAATCGACGGAGTCGTGCGGGTCATCCGCTCGGGCGGCAGCGCGGCGGAGCGCCAGCAGCCGCCGATTGAAGTCCCGGAGATTGCCGCCAGAGCGATCATGACCACGTTCCGCAAACTCACCTGGTCCTCCCTGACGGCGAAATCTTACCCGCGATCAGTCCGTTCGATCGCTCCCGCGACGGCGAAAACTCGCGGCGGGGCTGGACTGTATCGGGGGCTGAAAATCGTGTCAACGGCGGCATTTCGACGCGCCGCGCGACGTGCCGCGCCGACCGCGCGAGAGGCCCGAACGGGCGGTCGAATGACCGATCTATGACGGTCGTCGGAGCCTCCGGACGGCCTTATTTTCTGTGCAGACTCGCCAGGTTCCGCAGCCGTCACGTTCGGCGCGATTTCGACGATTTTCGACCCGCTACGACGAAACGACTGCGGCGGGGTGGCTGGGGTCGAAGCGGAGCGAAGCCCCCAGCGATTTGGTGCCGCGGCCGCCGATCGCTGGGGGCGATCCGCCGAACGACGCCCGCTGACGTGGACGGCACCTCGCGGCGGTTCGACCCCAGCCACCCCGCCGACTGCGGTGAAGGCGACTGCCGGCTCACTCCACCGCCGCGATGTCGATCAGCGGTTGCACGCAGCGCTGCTTGCCGCCGCCGTCGGCCGCGCCGATCATCAGCGTCAGCGCCTCCTGTTGCGTGCCGTAAATCTTCCGCTTCACGAAGTAGAAGACGTTGTCGTCGTCGATCCAGCCGGGGAGCACGGCGCCCTCGAATCCGCTGCCCGCGGGGATCTCGCCCTGAATCTCGCCCAGCTTGCGGGACAGGTCGGCGGCGTAGACCTGTATGCGGGTGGGCTCGAAGCTGAACAGCTCGCTCGACGGTCCCAGCAGCACCTTCGTCCCATTGGGCGAATAGGTGGCGCTCGCGACCGTGTGCTCGGTCTTGCGGGGCGTCGTGCCCGCGATGTCCAACTCGAACAGCGTCATCTTGCCTTCTTCGGGGTTCTCGAGTTTCGTGCCGGGCTTGTCGGCGGCGAGGGCCACGAACAACGCCTTTTTCCCGTCGGGAGACAGATCGAAATGCCCGCCCCGTTCGGTCAACACCGCGGCGAGCGGCGTCGCCTGTCCACCGGCGACGTCCACCGCCGCGAGCGTTCCGTTGTAGCGGTCCGACTCCTCGACCTTGCCTTCGACCTTCAGCACCAGCACCCGCTTCGAGTCCGGGAACCAGCGGAGCGACTGGCCGACGTTCTGCGCGATCCGACGACTGCTGCCGTCCTTCACGTTCACGACGTGCAACTCCGGTGCGGCGTCTTCCAGCGGGGCGACCTTGTCGTCGGCCATCCGCAGCACGGCGAGCGACTCGCCGTCGGGGGACTGCCTCACGTACAGGGCGTTGCCGGTCTGAAACACCTTGCGTCCCGCCCCTCCGGCGGCCGGCAGGATCTCGAAGGCGAACTGATTGAAGCCGTCTTCCGCCTCGTAGACCGCGAGCACGTTCTTGCCGTCGGGCGAGAAGCGGGCGAAGGCCGGCTTGCCTCCTTCGGCCCCGCGGACCTTCACCGTCTTCCCCGCGGCGGAGTCGAAGATGAAGAAGCCTTCCTGCCGGGCGATCAACATCCGCCCCGATCCGTCGACGTGCAACTCGACCGGAAAGCAGCTCGACAACAGCACCAGCCCCACCGGCCACAGCCGCCGAACGCACGCCGCGATTCCCATGTTCGACATCGGAAGGTTCCTTGTTCCAGGGTGAGTCATCGTCGCGGCCGACCGCCGCGCGATCGGGTTCCAACGGCATTGTGAACCGTTTCCGGGCGCGGAGCAACAAGATCTCGCGACCGACGGTGGCGATTTTCCGGAAACTTCGAAAATCCGCGCGCCGCGCAGCCAACTGGGTATTGACGGAATCGCGCCGGCAGACTTCAATTCTGCGCAATGCAAGAAATCGAGATTCGAGAGGACGTGAATCGAATCGCTGTTCGGGGGCCGGGCCTTCGGACGATCCTATTGGGATGAACTCACACGGGGGGCGGAAGCGGGCAGCTTCGGGCCTTCCAGCGGACGGATTCTTTCGGTTCGGGTGTGTCGCTTCTCCGCCTGGTTCGGGCGGCGGGCGATGGGAGATTTCCCGGCTCCCGCGGTTCCTTCCCTCCAGCTCCCAAGGAGCTTCTTGCATGAACGGGCTTGACAGCGACGCATCGATGATGCGCGACGACGACGAGGAGCCTCCCAGTATTTCGCGGAACTTCGTCCAAGTCGCGCTCCCCTTCGCTCCCGCCTCCACCATCCCCCCCGGCCGATCGCACCGGCCCCGGCGCCCCGTCGCCGACGTTCGAAACCGCATCTCCCGCGTGGAGATCGCCCCGGCCCCCCGCGCTTCGCGGGCCAATCGCCGCACCCGCGCCTTCCGCCGCGCCTTCTTCCCCGCCGTCACCGACAAGGAATGGAACGACTGGCGGTGGCAGTCCCGGCATCGGGTGAAGAACCTCGAACAGCTCGAGCGCATCCTTGTCCTCTCCGAAGACGAGCGCGCCGCGCTGATTCAAGGAGCCTCGATGCTCCCCGTGGGCATCACCCCTTACTACATGAGCCTGCTCGACCGCGACGACGCGGACCAGCCCTTGCGGCGGACCGTCATCCCCTCCACCGGGGAGTTCATCCGCACGCCGGGCGAAGCGGACGACCCGCTGGGCGAAGACGGTCACAGTCCCGTCCCCGGTCTCGTCCACCGCTATCCCGACCGCGTGCTGCTCCTCGCTCTCGACTTCTGCTCGACCTACTGCCGCTACTGCACGCGCTCGCGGGTCGTCGGTCACGGCGAGATCATGCCGAACGAAGCCCGGCTCGAACAGGCGTTCGAATACCTGCGGAACACCCCGCAGATTCGCGACGTGCTCATCTCCGGCGGCGACCCGCTGGCCCTGAGCGAGGACCGGCTCGACTGGATCCTCGGCAAGCTGCGGGCGATTCCGCACATCGAGTTCGTCCGCATCGGCACGAAGATGCCCGCCGTCCTTCCGCAGCGGATCACGCCGCAACTGTGCCGCGTGCTGCGGAAGTATCATCCTCTGTGGATGAGCGTGCATTTCCTGCACTCGGCGGAATGCACGCCGGAATCGACGCAGGCCTGCGCGCGGCTCGCCGACGCCGGCATTCCCCTCGGTTCCCAGACCGTGCTGCTGAAGGGAGTCAACGACGACGTCGACACCATGAAGGAGTTGATCCACAAGCTCCTGCTGATGCGCGTCCGGCCGTACTACCTCTACCAGTGCGATCCGATCTCCGGTTCCGCCCACTTCCGCACGTCGGTGGCGAAGGGGCTGGAGATCATCGACGGTCTCCGCGGCCACACCACCGGGTACGCCGTGCCGACCTATGTCATCGACGCCCCCGGCGGCGGGGGGAAGATTCCGCTGCAGAACGATCCGATCGTCGGCCGCGACGGCGACGACCTGCTGCTGCGGAACTTCGAGGGAAAGGTGTTTCGGTATCCCGACCCGGTGAGCGCGTGAGCGGTGAGTGGCGGCGGGAGGGGTCGCGGTGCAGGCCCCGACCCCGCCCACTTGGAGGAGCTAAAGCAGTAGCGGGGGGTTATTCTACCGGCAGCCCGCGCGCGTCATTCCCGCGAATGCGGGAATCCAGGGATGCGCGGACTCGGATCAGATAGGTCACCGCCTTGGCGATTGCTGGATTCCCGCCTGCGCGGGAATGACGGAAGGGGCTAGCGCGCCCTGCGGAGGCCATCGGTAGACTTTTGTCACGCCGCTGCCTAAAGGAAAGCACAAGCCCATCAGCCCTGCCCTCAGGTTCGCACATCATGTAGAATCAACAGGCGAGAGGGGAACGCCATGCCAGTGCCGATCGAGATCATCGACCGCGGTCGCGGACCGCAACTTTCGACGACCCGCATCACGGTGCTGGATCTCGTCCCGTATTTCCAGCAGGGATGCTCGCACGCCGAGATCGCTCGGTCGATTCCGACGCTTTCGTGCGCCGAGGCGGCCGTCGCCGAGGCCTACTACCGCGCGCACCGGGAAGAGTTCGACGAGCGGGACCGGCGCGCCCGGGAGTGGAGAGAGCGACAGATCCTCGAGCAGCGACGGCGGCTCTCCCCGCCACCGGCGACGCGCGAAGAAAGCCGCCGCCGCCTGCGGCAACTCTTCGAGGCCCATCGGGAGCGGAAGAGTGCGGGTCATTCTGGCTGATGTGAACGCGCAGTCGCAGGCACAGCGTCTCGCGTCGCTGATGCAGGCTGAATGGCCGGAATTCTGGGATGATCTGGAACTTGTCGTGCGGACGTTCGGTGATGTCGGCCTGCCGCTTGACGCCAGTGATCTGGAAGTCTGGCAATTGTGTCAAGCGGAAGACTTCGTACTCCTCACCGACAATCGGAATCACGATTCACCAGACTCGCTGGAAGCCACGATTCGTCGACTCAACACGTCCGACTCCCTGCCGGTGTTCACGATCTCCGACCTCGAACGGTTCGGGAGCGACCGTGACTTTTCTGGCTTGGTAGTCGATCGTTTCTATGAGTTTCTCCTTCGGCTCGATGAACTCCGCGGTACGGGGCGGCTCTACTTGCCGTAGGCGCATTCGCGTCCACAAAAACCCAGGATCCCCGATGGCCCTCTCACCACGCTCGGCGTTGCTCCCGCATTGTTGAACGACGTTCAATGCCAACGGCGGGCGGACCCTCCGCCGTGTGGGCGAATGCCGCGGCGGCCCACGTTGAGCCGAGCCCGCCCGCGATCTACAATCGAACGGTGGCGCTCCCCGGTCGGAACATCGAACTTCTGGACTCCGCAGGCTCATGCGATTCCGCGGCTCCGGCAAGCCCCACTTTCTCAGCCGTCGCGAACAGCTCCGGATGATCGGACTGATCGCGGCCCTGGGCGTGGTGTTGCTGGCGATGAAGACGGCGGCCGATCCGGAAACGTGGCGGCGGTTCCTGTTGCTGCAGGACGCTCCAGAGGCCGAAACCGCCGCCGACTTCGCCGAGAAGCGCGCCGAACAGGCCCCGCCGACTTCCGGCGGGCTGGCGCCGGACGAGTTTCGCGCCGCAGCCGATCCCGAATCGGCCGAAGCGGGACAACCGGCCGACCCGGAGGCAGCCGATCCCGGCGGCACTCCCGATGATTCTCCCGCTGCCGAAACGCCCGCTGCCGAGACGCCCGCCGACGAATCGCCCGCCGATCGCGAGCCGCTCGATCGCCGCGTCATCGAAGAGGGTCTGGCCGCCGTCCGGGACGACACGTTCGGCATCCGCCGCGCGGAGCGTCCCGCCTATTACGCGATTCTCGCGGAGCTGCGCGAGGCGGACCGGGCCGGCCTCCGCCGCGCCGCCCGCGACGACGTGGGATACAAGGAACTCAGCGAGCATCCGGAGCGGCATCGCGGGGAGTTGATCGCCGTGGAAGGGCGGATGAAGAAGTTGCTGCCGTTCAAGGCGGGCGAGAACGATCACGGGCTGACGCGGTTTTACGAGGCGTGGGTGTTCACCGAAGATTCGCACCTCGATCCGATTCGCGTCGTCTGCACCGAAGTGTCGGAGGGAATTCCCGAGGGGGAATTCGAGACTCTCGTGCCGGTCCGGCTGGTGGGGCGGTTCTTCAAGATCGAACGGTACGCGGCCCGGCACGAAAAACCGCACCTCGCGCCGCTGCTGCTGGCGCGGCGGCTCGAGTGGATTCCGCCGACGCCGCTGGAAACGGGGCACTCGTCGTTGTCGAAGTACGTTCTGGGCTTCGTGCTGTTCGTCGCCGCGGCGCTGGGGTTCGCGCTGTGGCGGGTGTCGCGGGGAGACAAGCGGTTCTATCACGGCCGCCTGAAGCGGATCATCGAAGCGCCGCGCGAGCACATCGAGGCGCTCGAGGGAATCGAAACGACCGACCCGCGGACTCTGCTGGCCGAGCTTTCCGCCGCGGACGCCCGCCGCGAAGCGGACCGATCGCGTCCCCCGGCGCCGCCTGCGGGCTTGGCGGACGAGTGAGTCGAAGCTCCGGGGCGCGTCGCGTCGACGCCTGGAACTACGCCTTCAGGTTCGATCCTGTGGGTCGATCGAATGGGCCGGTAGTACGGCTTCCAGATTGAATTTGGAAGTTGGCGGCATGTCGGACGGATTGGCAATCCTTCC
>JBBDNT010000007.1:13218-44089 GCA_040877445.1 Planctomycetaceae bacterium | reverse complement strand
GCCCGTCCAGCGCCAGCGGCGGAATGATCGCGTTCACGCGCGAGCCGTCCGGCAGGCGGGCGTCGACCATCGGCGAGGTCTCGTCGATGCGGCGGCCGACTTTCGACACGATCCGGTCGATGATCTGCATCAGGTGGTCGTCGTCGCGGAAGGTCACGTTCGAGCGCAGAATCCTGCCACCCTTCTCGATGAAGACGTGCTTGGGGCCGTTGATCATGATGTCGGCCACTCCGTCTTCCTTCAGCAACACCTCCAGGGGACCGAACCCGAACGTCTCGTCGAGCACCTCTTCGATCAGCCGCTCGCGCTCCGAGCGGTTGAGCAGCGGGTTTTCGGTGTCGCACAAGTGCTCGACGACGAGGCGGATTTCGCGGCGGAGCGTTTCGCCGTCGAGATCGCCCAGGCGGGAAAGATCCAGCTTGTCCACGAGCTTGCCGTGGATCAGCCGCTTGAGTTCTTCGAAATCGGCGACGCCGTTGTCGTTGGGACGTGAAAAGCGGGAGGGAATCGACCTGGTGGGTGCCATCGAGGGACGGACTCCTGCACGGTGAGCCGAGGATCGGGGATCACGAGATTTCGCGGCGGCGATCGTCGAGCGATCGGAACGTCGCGGGGACCGGTCGGGGGGCGGCATCCGCGCCGCCGGCGCCACCGGGCCGTCTTCGGAAACGTAGCTCACGAAATGCAACGCGGCGCGACGGAAATTCGCATTCGTTGCCAAAATCCAACGCCGTCGCGATTCGAGCGTCGCGCCAGCGGTCAGCGATTTCCGGTCTCGGCCAGCTCGTACCAGGCGTGAACCAGATCGATCACGCTACGAGCTTCCATCTTCCGCATGATTTGCGCCCGGTGGGCCTCGACGGTCTTCACGCTGACCTTCAGCTCCAGGGCGACTTCCTTGCTCGATTGACCCGCCACGACCCGCTGCAGCACCTCGCGTTCGCGGGTCGTGAGCCGCCCGGACCGCTCGCTGACGGCCGACTTGGCCTCCGCCAATGACCGCTGTGCGCGGTCCTGCGCGATCGCATCGTGAATGCAATCGAGCAGCCGCTGATGATCGAGCGGCTTCTCCAGGAACTCGACCGCCCCGCGCTTCATCGCCTGGACGGCCAACGGCACGTCACCGTGCCCGGTGATGAAGATGATCGGAATGTCGATCCCGCGGACCTCGAGTTCGTCCTGCAACTGCAGGCCGCTCATTCCCGGCATCCGGATGTCGAGAATCAGGCAGCCGGGCCGGTCGGGGTCGATTTCGTCGAGAAAGTCGCGAGCCGATTGGAAGGTGAGAACAGGGAGACCGACCGACTTCATGAGGAATTCGAGGGATTCCAAAACGCGGAAGTGGTCGTCGACGACGAAGACCGTGGGAGGAAAACTGTCCATTTGTCGGGGTTCTCCTCTTCGAGTCGCGAGCCCGGCGACGATCCGCCTATCCGGATACCGCCGGAACCGCCCCGATCTTCCTCCCTGTTCTCCATTTTAGTCGCGAAAATTTCGGAAATAGGACGCGCGAAAGCCCCGAATTCCACCGAAAAGTCGGCGGCCCGACCCGATTCGTCGTCGATTCGACGTCAATTCGGTCGCACGAGAACCGGTTCGGAGAATTCGACCGGCGCCTCTCCCGCGCCCTGCGCGAGGCGCGCCCGAAACTCGCTCGGTCCCGCCGCGAGCGCCCGCGCTCGAATGCGGTAGATGAGAGTGCGTTCCGACGCCAGGGCCGGAAGACCGTCGAACTCGATCCGCCGCCCGGCCGTCTGGTGCCGCATGACCAGCAAGCGGTCGTCCTCGCGGACTTCGGTCGAGACCAGTTCGAAGTTCGGCGGAATTTCGACGTCGAGCCGCACGTCGCGTGCGGCTTGCAGCCCGCGGTTGTGAACGGTGGCGACGAATTCGGTCTCGTCTCCCACCGCCAGCGGGTCGGCGGTGTCGTGTACTCGCAAATCGAGAATCCCCCGCACCGCGACCACCTGAAGGCACCGCTCGCGCCGCTCTTCGGGGATGTTTCCCCCCGTCACCGCGACCGTCACGCAGGCGTCCTGGGCCGCTTCGCGGCACTCGTATTCCGCCTGAATCTCGATTCGCTCGCGGGGCTTCAAGTCGCCGAGCGACCACGCCAAGGCGTCTCCCTGGCGCACCACCGAAGCCGACGCCGCCCGCTCGCGAAACGTGGGCGGAGCGTTCAACGTCACCCGCACGTCCGCCAGCGGCTCGTCGGTCGCGTTCACCACGACGACCGTGAATTCCGCCCGGCTGCCGATCGTGCGCTCCGCCGGACCATGCAGTTCCAGTTCGAAGCGCCGCGGCAGGAACTCGGTGCAGACCGACTTCCAGACCGCTTCCCGCCTGCCGATCGACACGCTGAACCGGGCGCAATGCCGGCCCGCGATTCCCGCCACCAGCGTCAGCGAGATGTCCTTGCGTTCGCCGGCCGCCAGCGTCCCCAGCGTCTGCTCGGCGGCCTTTTCTTCGCGGCCCGGGAAGACGAGCGCGTCGTCGAACTCGGCCGAGAGCACGACGTCCGCCAGCGGTTCGGCACTCGTGTTGCGGATCGTGAGGCGATACGTCGCTCCCGAACCGGCCTGAATCGCCTCGGGGGCGGTGATTTCCACGTCGATCGCCGCCGCCGTCGGCAGTATCGGCCCCAGCGGAAGCTGCGGCCCCGTGGCGCCCGGAATCGGTGCGGGAGAGGCCGGAAGCGGCGTCGAGTTGGAGTCGTCGAACGGGAACGGCTCCAGATCGGGGACGATCAGTTCCGGAAGTTCGCCGGAAGGCGGCGCGAGGCCCGGAACTCCGCTCGCCGGAGCCCCCAGGTCGATCCGCGGATTTGCCGGAGTCACCGGGCGCAGCGCCTGCCGCTCCGGTGCGAGATAGGGCGGATCGGTCACGTTCGGCACGCGGAACGCCGTCACGTTCGTTCCGGTGCAGCCCGACCCGAGCGCCAGCGAGGCAAGCAACACGGTGGTGATGACGGATCGGAGCATGATCTATCGGAGCGAGCGGTGTCGAAGGAACGGGCCAGCGCAACGGGCGACGCAGCGCGACGCCGAAGCAAGTCTAGCATTCGCAATGGACCGCGGCGGTTGCGGTGTCCGCTTCCGGGGGATGGCGCGGATTCGCCGCTATCTCACCGAAAGACTTCGCACGATCGTCCGTCCGACCGCACCGGTGACCGAAATCTTGCGGCGGCCGATCGAGCCGTCGAGCGACACACCGTGCCGCGTGGCGAACGTGGGAAAGCATTTCCGATGATGCGGACTCTTGCCGGAGAATTTTCGGATTTCGGTCGCGCCGGTCCGCGCGCCGCGAAACCGCAAGCGTCGGGCGGGACGCGGGAAACCTTCGATTGACTCTGTTCGAGGCGGGGGTAGAATGGCAGTCGATCCGGGCGTTTTCGACGTCCGCGGCAGTGAAGAGACCATCCCGGGTCCGCTTCGCCGCCGAACTCTCTCCACGAATCGCGGCGCGTTGCTTCCGACCGAATCAGGAGCAACCCGTGCCGTCAATGGAATTCGCCGTCCCGCATCCCGCGCGATCCGCGCTGGAAGAGGGCGAGCGCTGCGCTCGTGCCGGTCGCCTGCGCGAGGCGATCGATCGGTTCGCGGACGCGCTGGCGCAATCGAATGGAAGCCCGATGCTGCGCTCCGCGGCTTGCACGAATCTCGCGGCCGTTCACCGGGAAGCGTGTCACTTCGGAGAAGCGGCCGCCTGGCAGCAAGTCGCGCTCTCGGCGAGTGCCGACGCGCGACCCTCGGATCGGGATCCCGCGGGCTGCGACATCGATCCCGCCGATCTCGCGGGACTCGCCAACGACGCGCTGCTGCGCGGCGAGCACCACTTGGCGGAGAAGTTGCTTTCACTCTCTCTCGCCGCCGAGTTCCGCCGCGGGAATCTCCGCGGCGTCGCGGATGATCTGGGTGGATTGGGGGTCGTGCTGCTGTCGCAGGGCAGACGCCAGCCGGCATTGGCCAAGCTGTGGCGCGCGTATCGCCTGCACCGCCGTCTCGACGACGAGGCCGGCGCAGGCCGTGATTTGCTGAACCTGGCGGAGTTGTGCCGTCGCGCGAACCGCCCGCGGATCGCCTTCCGTTGCCTGCGTCACGCGATCCGCCGGTTCGACCGCTGCGGGGCGGCGCATCTCGTCGAACGGGCGCGGGTGCTGCTCGACGACGCCGTCCGCATCGCGGAAGTCCGGCTGCGGAACCCGCTGTCGAACTGAGTTCGGGTTCCCCGGCGCGGTTCACTGGCATCCTCTCGCGGGAACGGTTACCGTTTCGAACGTGACGGGACGTGCCGGTCCATCGACCCGCCCGCCGAAGAACCTCGTCCGTCAGTCCGGAGCGCGCCGACATGTCCGCAACCGCCCGACGCTCGATTTGGATCGCACTGGCCGGCATGACCGCGTGCGCCGTCTTGGCGCACGGTGCCGGCGAGGCCCGAGCCGCCCACATGGCGACCGGTTTCAAAGTGGGAGAAGTCACGCAGAACACGGCCATCGTCTGGACGCGGCTGACGAAGAACGCGGAACGCAATTGGGACGGCGTGAAGCCCCCGCGCGAGAACGAGCCGTACGTCGACGAGTACATCCCTTCGCCGATCGCCGTCGACGACCGCGTGGGGGCCGTTCCCGGCATCCGCGGCCGCGTGCGCGTCTCGTGGGGAACCGCGGAGGACTTGTCGAACGCCCAGGCGACCGACTGGGTGACCCTCAAGAACTCCGACGACAATGACTTCATTCACCAGTTCCGGCTGTCCGGCTTGAAACCCGCGACGAAGTACTACTTGAAAGTCGAGGCCCGCCCGCATCCCTCGGACGGCGGCGACGAGATCACCGCCTCGCTCACGGGATCGTTCGCCACGCCCGCGGAAAACGACCAATGGCAGGACGTGAAGTTCGGCGTCATCACCGGGCAGAACTATTGGAGGACCGACCACAAGGACGGCTTCGAGATCTATCCCGCGATGCGGAAGATGGAAATCGACTTCCTCGTCCCCACGGGAGACACCGTCTATCTCGATGCGCATGCCCCGCGGGCTCGCACCGTCGAACTCGCGCGGCATCACTGGCACCGCATGTACTCGCTCCCCCGACTGGCCGAGTTCCACCGGTTCGTTCCCGGCTACTGGGAAGTGGACGACCACGACGCGTGGACCAACGACTGCTGGCCCACCAAGGTCGATCCGTGGATGAACCCGCTGACCTTCGCCGACGGCTTCACCGTGTTCCGCAAGCAGGCGCCGATGGGAAACCTGACCTATCGCACCGTCCGCTGGGGGAAGGGGTTGCAGGTGTGGATGGTCGAAGGCCGGCTGTATCGCTCCTCGAACCGCATGGAGGACGGCCCCGAGAAGACGATCTGGGGGCACGAGCAGCGAGACTGGCTGATGCGGACGATTCTGGAAAGCGACGCCGACTTCAAGGTGCTCGTCAGCCCCACGCCGATCGTCGGTCCCGATCGCGGCAACAAGAACGACAATCACGCCAACCGGGGATTCACTTACGAGGGGGATCTGTTCCGCAACTGGACGAAGGAAAAGAACCTCGAGAACCTCTACGTCTGCAATGGCGACCGCCATTGGCAGTACATGTCGGTCGATCCGAAGTCGGGCCTGCGCGAGTTCTCCTGCGGACCGGCGAGCGACGCCCACGCCGGCGGCGCTCCCGAGCACGACCCCGAAATCCAACCCTTCCTCCGCGTGAAGGGGGGCTTCCTGTCGGTCGAAATCACCCGCGAGAACGGCATCCCGACCATCGCCTTCATCCACCGCGACGTCCACGGCGAACCGGTCCACGAATTCCGCGACCGACGCCAGCCGTGAGCGCACGCGATGCAAACGGTTCGGCTCGTTGTCGACGCATGTTGTCCAGCGCGGCGAAGCCGCAACCGAAGGTCTCACGCCGAGGCGCACAGGACAAGCCTGACGGAGACGAAGACAAGAAGAACCACCTAGTCACGAAGACACGAGAAAGCGAAGACGGAAGGCCAATGTTGTCGAATCGCGACTTCCCATTTCGGGCCAGCCGCCACTCGAATCTCTGCGATCTTTGCGTCCTCTGCGGTTCGAACCCCATCGCGACGATCGATTGAACCGCCGAGAACGCGGAGAGGTTTTGGAGGAGCCGCGAGCGGGATGATCCGGACCGGCATTCCGGCTCATCGCGAATCCGTGCGATCCGTGGTCAAGAAATTCGCGGGCGCCGCGAAAACTTCGAATCTCGGTGGCACGAAGAGTTGCCCTGCAAGAGCTTCGTTCATCGTCGGTATTGTCTGGAAGGAACTCGGCATGTCTCCGGTTGTCCGCTCGTCGTCCCGGTTCGCGCTCGCCGCATTCCTCGCGGTCTTTGCGACCGAGGCAGCGCTTGCCCAACCCGTTCACATGGCGACCGGCTTCAAGGTCGGCGAGGTCACGCACCACTCGGCGATCGTCTGGACCCGGCTGACGAAGAACCCCGAGCGGAACTGGGAGGGACGGCGCGTTCCAGACACGCCGCGCGAAGCCTACCGCGACGAGTTCACCCCCCCGACGATCGACGTCGCCGACCGCGAAGGAGCCGTTCCCGCCGCGCCCGGGCAGGTGCGCGTCGTCTATGGCACGCGGGAAGACCTCTCCGATGCGAAATCGACCGAATGGGTCAAGCTCACGGAGCGCTTGGGAGATCACGACTCGATCCACCAGTTCCGGCTGACCGGGTTGGATCCGGGAACCAAATATCATCTGAAGGTCGAGGCCCGTTCCATCGACGGCGGCGACGTCACCGCCTCGCTCACCGGTTCGTTCGGCACCCCGGCGAAAGCGGACCAGTGGCAGGACGTGAAGTTCGGCGTCATCACCGGGCAGTTCTACTGGCACCTCGACGATCCGCGGGGATATCACATTTATCCCGCCATGCAAAAGCAAGGACTGAACTTCCTCGTTCCCACCGGCGACAGCGTGTATCTCGACAGCTCTTCCCCGCGGGCCCGCACCGTCGATCTCGCCCGCTTTCACTGGCACCGGATTCACTCGCTGCCGCGGCTCGTGGAGTTCCATCGCCACGTTCCCGGCTACTGGGAGGTCGACGACCACGACACGTGGACCAACGATTGCTGGCCCACGAAGGTCGACACATGGATGAACCCGTTGACGTTCGCCGACGGCTTCGCCGTCTTCCGCGAGCAGGTGCCGATGGGAAACTTGACCTACCGCACCGTGAGGTGGGGGAAGGGGTTGCAGGTGTGGATGGTGGAAGGCCGGCTGTATCGCTCGCCGAACGACATGGAGGACGGCCCCGAGAAATCCATCTGGGGGGGCAAGCAGCGGGAATGGCTGATGCGCAGCATCCTCGACAGCGACGCCGAGTTTCGCGTGCTCGTCAGCCCCACGCCGATCGTCGGCCCCGATCGCGGCGAGAAGAACGACAATCACGCCAATGAAGGCTTCGCATGGGAAGGGAACCTGTTCCGCGACTGGACCAAGCAGAAGAACCTGAAGAATTTCTACGTCTGCAACGGCGACCGGCACTGGCAGTACATGTCGATCGATCCGAAGTCGGGGCTGCGCGAGTTCTGCTCCGGCCCCGCGAGCGACGAGCACGCCAGCGGCGCTCCGGACGAACACGATCCCGAAACGCAACCGTTCCTGCGCGTCGAAGGAGGCTTCCTGTCGGTCGAAGTGACGCGCGCGAACGGCGTCCCCACCATCGCCTTCATTCACCGCGACGTGCACGGCGAGCCGGTCCACGAATTCCGCCAGCAAGCCGGCCAATGAGGACGGTTCCGAATTTCGGGTTTCAGGTTCCCATCGGGGGCGACGCCGATGCGGCGAAATGGAACTCGGAACCCGGAACATGGAACGACTGAATGGCGAACCGCATCACGACCGTCGAACTGTTCGCCGGGATCGGCGGGTTCCGACTCGCGGCGGATCGGCTCGGCTTCGCCACGCGCTGGGCGAACGACCTCTGTCCCAAGGCGTGCGCCGTGTATCGCGCGCGGTTCGGCGACGCGGACCTGCGCGCAGGAGATCTCCGCGAATTGCTCGACGAGGTTCCGCCGCACGATTTGCTCACCGGCGGGCTCCCGTGCCAGCCCTTCAGCAGCGCGGGGAAGAAGCGGGGCATTCGCGACTCCCGCGGAACGCTGTTCGAGGCGATCGTGCACGTCCTTCGCGCGCAGCGGCCGCGGTGGTTCGTCCTCGAGAATGTGAAGCGCTTGCTGTCGATGGAGCGCGGCGACCACTTCGCGACGATTCTTGCCGCGCTCGCCGATCTCGATTACCGCATCGAATGGCGATTGTTGAACGCGGTCGATTTCGGCCTTCCGCAGAACCGGCAGCGCGTGTTCCTCGCCGGCACGCGCCGCGACGCGGCGCATGATGAATCCGCGCTCCAAGCCCGCGGGCAGCGCCCCGTGGGTTATCCCGCGCGCCCTCACGAGTGGCGCGCCATCCGCAATCACGGCGCAAGGTTTCCCACCTGGGGCATCGCCGAAGACGGCCGCTTCTTCGGAACGAATCCCCCCCGCTCTGCCGTCATCAACGGAACTTCGCCGCCGAAGCTGCGCGACGTCCTCGAGCGCGAGGTCGATCCGATGTTCGACTTCACCGCCGCCACGCAGGCCCGACTCCGCGACAACCGCCTCGTCGAGAAGTTCGTCGAGGGGGTGAGAATCGTGAGCAATCAGAACGGCGGCGCGCGGATGGGCTACACGATCTTCGGCATCGACGGCGTCGCCCCCACCCTCACCGCCACTCCCAGCCGCCATTACGAACGCTACCGCATCGACGGCCGTTACCGACGACTGACGAACGTCGAATACGCCCGCCTGCAAGGCTTCCCCGACGACCACTGCGCCGCCGCCTCCATCTACGACCAGTACGGCCTCTACGGTAACGCGGTTCCCCCACCGATGGCGGAATGGGTGATGGGAAGGATAGTGGATGTGGATAGTGGGTAGTGGGTAGTGGGTAGTCACTCGCTTGCGGTTTCGCGCCGATCTTCTTCCTACCGCCCGTTCCCCCGCCGATTCCGCCTTCGGCGCCTCCCCTTCCCCAACCAGCCATGACGGCGGAAATATAGTAGTTGGCCGATCGCGATCGCGGCCATCAATCCCAAGGCCGCCGGGTAACCCAACCGCCACGACAGTTCCGGCATGTTCCACGGCGACGCTTCTGGGTCGAAGTTCATGCCGTACACTCCGGCGACGAACGTCAACGGCATGAAGATCGTCGCGATCACCGTCAGCACGCGCATGATCTCGTTCGTGCGTTGCGAGACCATCGCGAAGTAGAACTCGCGCAGGTCGGAGCAGACCTCGCGGTAGGTCTGCAACAAGTCGAGGATCTGGATCGTGTGGTCGTAGCAGTCGCGGAGGTAGATTCGCGTGTCGTGCGTGACGAGCGGGTGCGGATCGCGGACGAGTTGATTCACCGCCTCGCGCAGCGGCGCCATCGCCCGCCGCAGCACCAGCAAGTCCGTGCGGATGTGCTGGATCGACCCGAACGAATGCGGCGCGTGGCCCTGCGTCAGTTCGTCTTCGACCGCGTCGAGCCGGTCGCCGTACTCGTCGGCCACGGGAAAGTAGGCGTCGACGGCGGCGTCGATCAGAGCGTAGACGAGATAATCGGTGCCGAGATTGCGAATCCGCCCGCGACTGGTCCGCAGCCGATCGCGCACCGGGTTCCAACAATCGCCCGCGCGCTCCTGGAAGGTGAGGACGAAGTCCTTCCCCAGAAAGATGCTGATCTGTTCGGTGCGGGCGGATTTCGGATCATCGACGATCCGCAGCACGATGAACAGATACTCGCCGTACTCCTCGACCTTCGGCCGCTGATGCACGTTGACCACGTCTTCGAGCGCGAGCGGGTGCAGGTCGAACAGCCGGCCAACCTCCGCGATCGTCTCCGCGTCACCGAGGCCGTCGACGTTGATCCACGTGACCGCGTGCTTGCCCAGATGGTCCTTGAGCGCGCCGGCGCTCGGCACGTCGAACTCGTCCATCTCGCCGGCGCCGTAGCCGACCACGCGAATCGTCGGCGGCGGGGCTTGCGGATCGGTCCGAATGACGCCGGGCGAACTCCCCGGCTTCGTCCGCCGCCGCACCCGCGGCCGATGAAAGCGACGGATGAAGGGGAGAGTCGTCATGGCGTCACGCGGCGGCGGAGCCGTCGCGGGGGACCACCGGCTGCTCGCCGCGGACCGCTTCCGGCGTGATCACGTACTTGCGTCCCGGCTCCTGGTCCGGCAGGTCGAACATGATCTGGAACATCGCCTGCTCGACGACGCTTCGCAATCCGCGCGCCCCGGTCTCCTTCTCGCGGGCGATGCGGGCGATCTCGCGGAGCGCGCCGTCGGCGAACTCCAGTTCCGCCTGCTCCATCTCGAAGAACTTCTGGTACTGCCGCACCAGCGAGTTCTTCGGCTCGGTGAGCACGCGGACGAGGTCGTCCTCGGCGAGCGGGGCCAAAGTGCCCATCACGGGCAATCGCCCGATGAGTTCGGGAATCAATCCGTATTCCAGCACGTCGTCGACCGTGACTTGGGGAATCAGGTCGGACCGGCGGACCCGCTCTTCGGACTTCTGGCCGAAGCCGATCATCTTGCGCCCCAGCCGCTTGCCGATGATGTCCTCCAGCCCGACGAACGTTCCGCCGCAGATGAAGAGGATGTTGGTGGTGTCGATCTGGATGTACTGCTGTTCGGGATGCTTGCGGCCTCCCTGCGGGGGGACGTTGGCGACGGTCCCCTCGAGCATCTTCAGCAACGCCTGCTGGACCCCTTCGCCCGACACGTCCCGGGTGATCGAGACGTTTTGGCTGGTCTTGCCGATCTTGTCGATTTCGTCGATGAACAGGATTCCCCGCTGGGCGGCTTCGATGTCGAAGTCGGCGGCGTGGAGCAGTTTCAACAGCAGGTTCTCGACGTCCTCGCCGACGTAGCCCGCCTCGGTCAGCGTGGTCGCGTCGCCGATCGCGAAGGGAACCTGCAAGAACCGGGCCAGCGTGCGGGCGAGCAGCGTCTTGCCGCAGCCGGTCGGCCCGATGAGCATCACGTTCGACTTCTCGATCTCGACGTCGCCGTCGTCCTCTTCATGGACCATCAGCCGCTTGTAGTGATTGTGCACGGCGACGCCGAGCATCCGCTTGACCAGATCCTGGCCGATGACGTACTGGTCGAGATGCGTGACGATCTCGCGGGGGGTGGGGACGCGCGTGAACAGTTTGCGCGAAGCGCCGCGGCGGCGACGCTCCTGGTTGAGGATCGATTGGCAAAGCTCGATGCATTCGCCGCAGATATATACGTCTTCGGGACCTTCGACGAGAGGCCCGACCTCGCGATAACTCTTGCGACAAAAGGAACAGTTGGCGTTCTTCTTGGCGGAGCCGCGTTTGCCGGACGTGAAGTCGCGATTGGAGGGCATCAACTATCCTTCGCTGTGGGTCGATCGTGCCGTGTCATCTCGTCCTTCCGCATCCTGCCCGGCTGCCGGCGGGCTGGCGATTCGCTCATCCGGTCGTCCACGACGGGCGGCGGTAGGCGAGCGATCCTGCGGAAGCGCGTCCTGCGCGCTAGTCGAGCCGTCGATCCGATCCATCAGCCGACCTTTGATGGATCGGAATTCTTCTTCGCTGAGACCACCCTCGCGTTGCAGTTCGCGAAAATGCGCGAGCATCGCCCGCGGATCCCCGGCAGGATCCGCACCATCGCGAAACCGTGCCTTGATCCGCAGAGTGATCCAGACCAGCACGCCGAACGCCACGACGACGGCGGCATACCAGGGCGCCGCATCGAGAAACGTCTCCAGCGTCCGTTGCGTGCGGTCCATCGAAGACTCCTTTACTGCGCATGCATTCGCCGGATGAACGACGTGCCGACCGTATTATCCGCGGTGAGAGGGAATGACGGAAGGGGAAAGCGAAGCGATCGGGCGGGAGAATCGACATTCGCGTCTTGGCTTCGAAAGCGATCCTGGTTCCGGTTTCGCCGCGCGGGGGTGCATTCCGGTCGCGCTTTCGGATAAAATGATGTCGATGCCATCCGGCCATCGGGCCGAATCGACTCTTGTCGATCCTCCTTCGGGATCCTCGACTTTCCCGCCTGCTGCCGGAGACGACGGCACGATGCGCCGACCTCGACCCGCGAATGTCACCGCCATTCTCCTCGCTCTCATCGGGACGCGACGATTCACCGCCGCATGCGTCGCGATGCTGGCTGCGGCGACGATGCTGCTGGCCGCCGCGGCGAACGACGGCGCATCGACGAAGGCCGAATCGTCGGCGACCGCGCCCGGGCCGGCGGCGGGGAATCGCGAAGCGGACGCGATCGATTTCGCCGCCCGCGTCAGGCCGATCTTCCAGGCGAAGTGCGTGCGGTGCCACGGCGATCAGAAGCAGGAGGGGGGGGTCCGGTTCGATCATCGCGACTCGGCCTTCCAGGGGGGCGATTCCGGTCCGGTCATCGTCGCCGGCAAAAGCGGCGAGAGCTTGTTGATCGAACGCGTCGCGGCGGAGGACGAATTCACGCGAATGCCTCCCGACGGCGAAGGCGACCCGCTGACGAAAGAAGAAATCGCCCTCGTTCGCCGCTGGATCGACGAAGGGGCGAACTGGCCCGACGCCGTCGCCGGCTCGCAAGCCGTGCGTAGCGATCATTGGGCTTACCAGCCGATTCGCCGCCCGCCGCTTCCCGCGGTGAAGAATGCGGATTGGCCGCGGAACGACATCGACCGCTTCGTCCTCGCCCGGCTCGAAGCGGAGCGGATCGCCCCCTCTCCCGCGGCGGACCGCCACACGCTCATCAAGCGGCTGCACTACGATTTGCTCGGCTTGCCACCGACGCCGGCCGAGGTCGACGCGTTCGTGAACGACCCCGCGCCGGACGCCTACGAAACACTGGTCGATCGGTTGCTGGCGTCGCCGCATTTCGGCGAGCGGTGGGGCCGGCACTGGCTCGACAAGGCCCGCTACGCCGATTCCGACGGCTACGAAAAGGACAACCCCCGTCCCACCGCCTGGCGGTATCGCGACTGGGTGATCGAGGCGATCAACGACGACATGCCCTTCGACCGGTTCACAGTCGAGCAGCTCGCGGGGGATCTGCTGCCCGATGCCCGCGCCCAAGAGAAGCTCGCGACCGCGTTTCATCGGCAGACATTGACCAATACGGAAGGCGGCGTCGACCAGGAAGAGTTCCGCCACGAGGCGCTGTTCGACCGCGTCTCGACCACAAGCACCGTCTGGCTCGGCCTCACGGTCGCCTGCGCCCAGTGTCACACGCACAAGTACGACGCGATCACGCAGACGGAGTATTACCAGTTCTTCGCGTTCTTCAACAACGCCGACGAGACGACGATGCGCGTCCCGATCACTGAAGAGGCCGCCGCCCGGTACGACCGTGAATTGCCCATCTGGGAGGCGCGACTCAAGGAACTCGAAGGCCGCCTTGACGAACTTCGAGGCGAGTACGAGAAGCGGCGGCCCGCGTGGGAGGAGCAAGTCAAAGCGAAACTCGCCGCCGCGAAGGAGAGCGACGAAAGCGCGACCGACGATCAGGCCAATGACGGGAACGACAAGGATGCGGAGAAGAAGGACGAGATCGTCCCGGAGGCGATCGCGAAGATACTCGTCGTCGAACCCCGCGCCCGCACAGACGCGCAGAAGAACGCCCTCCTCGACCATCTCGCCCGCGACGACGAGCCTTATCAGGAAACCCGGGCCGCGTCGGAAGAGCACAAGAAGCAGCGGCCGAAGGATGGTTTTCAGCCGGTCGCGATCATCGCCCAGCGTTCCAGTCCGCGGACAAGCCGCCTCCTCCGCCGCGGGGATTTCCTCCAGCCGGCCGAGGAAGTCCAGCCCGGCGTCCCGCAGGTGCTGCACGAGTTGCGGCCGCGCGATCCGCAGAAGATGCTCGACCGGCTCGATCTCGCGAACTGGCTGATCGACGAGAAGAACCCGCTCACACCGCGGGTCGCCGTCAATCACGTCTGGGCGAATCTGTTCGGAAAAGGGCTCGTCCCCACGATGAACGACTTCGGCGTGCGCGGCGAAGCGCCCACGCACCCCGAATTGCTCGACTGGCTGGCCGACGAGTTCCGCCGCCTCGGCTGGAGCCGCAAGCAGTTCATTCGCACGATCGTCGTTTCCGCGACGTACCGGCAATCATCGGCGCATCGCGCCGAACTGTCCGAGCGCGATCCGACGAATCGGCTGCTGCACCGGCAGAACCGCTTCCGTGTCGAAGCGGAGATCGTGCGGGACGTGTACCTGGCGGCTTCGGGGCTGCTGTCGAAGAAAATCGGCGGGCCGAGCGTCTTCCCGCCGATGCCGCCCGACGTCGCCGCGCTGAGTTACGCCAACAACTTCAAGTGGAACACCAGCAAGGGGGAAGACCGCTACCGCCGAGGGATGTACACGTTCTTCAAGCGGACCGCCCCGCACCCCGCATTGATGACCTTCGACTGCCCGGACGCGAACACGACGAAGGTCGAACGGGACCGCTCGAACACGCCGCTGCAAGCGCTGACCACGCTCAACAACGAGGTCTTCCTCGAAGCGGCCCAGTCGCTCGCCCGCCGCGTGCTGAATGCCGAAGGAGCGACGAGCGACGCGGACCGGCTGACGCTCGCCTTCCGTCTCTGCACGTCGCGCCCCCCGGACGACTACGAACTGCAACGCCTGACCGACCTGCTCGAGATCCACCGCGCACACTATCGAGAGCATCCCGACGACGCGAAGAAACTCGCCCGCGAACAGAAGTCGCAGGATTTCGGAACGGAAGAAATGGCCGCATGGACGGCAACGGCGCGGATCCTGTTGAATCTCGATGAGGTCATCACGCGGGAGTAACGCGGTCAATCAACCAATGAGCCGCGGGGTTTATCCACGCGGTGGTCCTGCGGCCGCCCTAACCAACGCGCGCTTGGGATCATATTGTCCATCAACCTTGTGGAGATCATTTCATTAGCGCCGACTCCGCCCTGCACGACTTGCTGACTTTGATCCCTCCCCCCGCAGAGCCACGCGATGGCCAGGGAGACTGGAGCGTACCCGAGGCGGAGTTCGGCGTCGTCTTTCCCGAGCAGTTCAAGGAACTCGTTCGGTCCTCCGGGACGGGATACTTCGGCATGGGTTTCCTCGATCTCTACACTCCCCTCACCCCTTCGGGGCGCACGAGGATGCGGGATCATATCCAAACGATGTGCGAGCTGCGCGATGCCTTGGAGCTCTCGCTGATCGTCCATCCTGAGCAGCCGGGGCTGCTGCCGTGGGGCGGCGACAGCAATGGCCACATTTACTGGTGGTGGACCGAAGGCCCGCCCGAGAGTTGGAGCATCGCGCAATTTGCGCATGATGAGGAGGACGATCCTCACCGGGCCGATGTGCCGATCGCGACCTTTCTCGTGAACTATGCCCGGAACCAGTATCCCGAGATGCTCGGGGGGTTGACCTACGATGAATCGCACCTTCATTTCAAGTCGAGCGAATCATGAGTCGGGAATGATTCTTCCCTTGCCGAAGTGCGGACATGCAATTGCCCGAAACCGCCGCCAACGTCATCATTTCCAGAGAGTGATTCGTCGGCCGACCTTCGTCGAGGGATACGACATTGCCGTACTTCGACTTCGTCTGGACCGATGACATCATCGAGCATCTTGCCGAACATGGGATTTCACCGGATGATTTCGAGGAGGTCGTGACCAATCCGACGAGGCAGGGTTCGAGCCGGTCGTCCGGTCTTCCCGCCGCGTGGGGCTTCACGCCGGATGGCCGCTACATCATCGCCGTTTATGAGCAAATCGACGCCGTCACGATTTTGCCCGTGACCGCATACGAAGTATCCGAACCGGAGTAGTCCAGCCCCATGCCGCGCGAAGCGAGACGAATTCACCGGGAACTGACGCAGGACGAGCGGGAACGTCTCGAACGGGCCCGTGCCGCCGTCGCCGCGGAACTTCCCGATCTCGTTCGACGCGACCGTTTGCGGACGGAGGCAGCCAGCGAACAGGCGTTCAGCGGCGAACTGCGGCGCGCCGTTCATCGCAGCGAACTCACGATCAAGGACATCGCCGACCGTTGCGGCGTGCCGCTCGTCGTCCTGGACGAATTCCTGACGGGCGAAGGAACACTGGGGACGGATGTGCTCGACCGCCTTCTGGAAGCCCTTGAGCTGACACTGACTCACGCAGACCGGACATCGCCATGAACCCCATCCAGGAACACGCACTCCGCACCCGCCGTGATTTTCTCGCGACTTCCGCCAGCGGCCTGGGCGGCGTCGCGCTGGCATCGCTGCTCGCGCAAGACGGGCTGCTTGCCTCGGGATCGGACGACGCCAACGGGCCGCGCGATTCGGCGAATCCCCTCGCGGTCCGGCCGCCGCATTTCGCCCCCAAGGCGAAGCGGTGCATCTTCATCTTCATGGAAGGGGCGCCCAGTCAGCTCGACCTGTTCGATCCCAAGCCGAAGCTCAACGAGTTGCACGGGCAGAAAATGCCCGACTCGCTGCTGGAAAACGTCCGCTTCGCCTTCATCAAGAAGGAGACCGCCGTCCTTCGCGGATCGAAGCAGAAGTTCGCCCCCCGCGGCGAATGCGGCATGGAGCTGTCCGACCTGCTCCCGCATCTCAGCAAGGTCGCCGACGATCTGCTCCTCGTCCGCACGCTCCACACAGACCAGTTCAACCATCATCCCGGCCAGTTGATGATGCAGTGCGGCCGGGCCGCGTTCGGCCTCCCCTGCATGGGATCGTGGCTTACCTACGGGCTGGGAAGCGAATCGCAGAATCTGCCGGGTTACGTGGTCCTCACCGCCGGCCGTGGCAACAGCGCCGGCTCGACGATCTGGCAAAGCGGCTTCCTGCCCTCGGTCTATTCCGGCGTGCTGTTCCGCAACCAGGGGGACGCCGTCCTCGACGTGAGCAATCCCCCCGGCGTCACCGATGAACTGCAACGCCAGGGGCTGGACGTGCTCCGCGATCTGAACGCACGCCGGCACGAAGAAATCCGCGATCCCGAAATCGCCAGCCGCATCGCCAATTACGAACTCGCCTTCCGCATGCAGTCCGCCGCGCCGGAACTGATCGACCTTTCCGGCGAGACGCAACGCACGCTCGACATGTACGGCGTGGATCGCAAGGGGCGGTCGCTGGGCCATGGCGGAGGAGCGGTCGCGTTCTCCGATTTCTCTCGGAACTGCCTGCTCGCGCGGCGGATGATCGAGCGCGGCGTGCGGTTCGTGAACATCGTACATGCGTCGTGGGACCACCATTCCGATCTCGACCAGGAGCTTCCCGCGAACGCCGAGATGGCCGACCAGCCGGTCGCCGCCCTCATCACCGATTTGAAGGAACGCGGCCTGCTCGACGAGACGCTCGTCGTGTGGGGCAGCGAATTCGGCCGCACTCCGCTGGGCGAAAACCGCACCGGCCGCGAGGCGAACACCGGCCGCGACCACCATCCGACCGCGTTCAGCATCTTCATGGCCGGGGGCGGATTGAAGGGGGGCGTGGTGCATGGCGAGACCGACGAGATCGGCTGGGCCCCGGTGAAGGATCCGGTGCACGTACACGACTTCCACGCCACGCTGCTGCACCTGTTCGGCCTCGATCACGAGCGGCTCACCCACCGGTTCCAGGGCCGCGACTTCCGCCTGACGGACGTGGCCGGCAACGTGGTGACCGACTGGATCGCGTGAGGAGAATGGCGACTCGAGCCAGCCGTCCCCACTGTCGCCGATTGCGATCGGTCGCCGCATGAATGTAGAATTCGTCGCATGGGAACCCCGCGCCGATATGCGAACGCTCCGATCACCGAAGCGATCATCGATATTCGTGTGCGCTTGCCTGAAGGCGTCGCGCTCGCGGATCTCGAGCGACTTCAAGATGCCATTCGGGAGGAGTTTCCCGGGAAAAAGGGACGACACGCGGTCGATGCGCGGATCGCGGTCGGGACGCAAATGGAGACTTCGACACGGGCGCAGCAGGTCGGGTATGCGTTCAAGAGCGTCGACGAGAAGCGTATCTTGCAAGCTCAACTCGGCGGGTTCACCTTGAGTCGCCTCGCGCCCTACGATGGTTGGGCGCCGTTTCGCGACGACGCGCAGCGGCTCTGGAACGTATATCGCGACGGGGTCCGCCCGGAGGAGATCACGCGACTCGCCGTCCGCTACATCAACCGGATCGACATCCCGTTGCCGTTCACGGAACTGAAGGATTACCTCCGCACCGTCCCGGAAGTCTCGCCGGACTTGCCGCAGACATTGTCGGGATTATTCATGCAATTGAGCATTCCGCAGGAGGACATTTCCAGCACCGCGATCCTGACGGAAGCTCAGGTGGATCCCGCGCGGCCGGGCGTCGCGTCGATCATCCTGGATACGGATCTGTTCCGGGCGAGTGAACTGCCGCAGGGCGACGATTCGATTTGGAACGTGTTCGAGGTGCTGCACGATCGGAAGAACGAAATCTTCGAGGCATGCATCACGGACTCTACGAGGAGTTTGTTCCGATAATGCCCGTACTTGAGTTGCCACCACCGGCCCCAGTGATGATGCATTCGGTCGCGCCGGCAGAAGGGGCGGACGGTCGCTCGCTGCAGCGCGCGGCGGAAGAGGCTTTCGCACACTGGCTCGATCGAGCGGACTCCTATTTTCATGACGAGGCGGGCGATCCGTTCGGCTACGAAATCACGCCGTTCGTCCCGACGCATCAGGTGCCAGTTCGCTTCAAGTATGTCGGACGAGGGAAACCGCTTCCGATGAACTTCGACGACGATGAAGGCGAATAAGCACGATGACGCCTTTCTGGATCAGCGTTCGGTGCCCGGATTTGGCGCAGGGTGATTTCCTTCGAGATTGCATGGTTCCCGCCTTCGCGCCTGATTTCGGTCGCGCTGGCGAACCGGACGTCGTGCCCGTCACGTCGTTCGACCTGATCGTCATCACTCAAACTTGCGATCTCGTCAATGGAAAGGCCGCGATGGTCGCGCTTTGTCCCATTTGGACACTGGAAGAATTCGAAAGCTACATCGATCCCGCCTTTCGCAGCAAAGGGAGATGGGAGGAAGTTCGCAAAGGGCGAATCGAGGGACTGCACATGCTCGCGTCACCTGACGCCCCCGCAAACAACCGAGAAGCATTGGTGGTCGACTTCCGGCAGATCTACAGCCTTCCCTACGACTATCTTCGAACGCTTGCCGACGGCGCCGGGAACCGATGGCGACTTCAGTCGCCATTTCTCGAACGGTTCTCACAAGCGTTCGCCCGCTTCTTCATGCGCGTCGGAGTCCCGTCTGAGATTCCGCGGTTCAAGTAGATGACCAGCGACTCCGTGAACCAACCTCAATCCATCCCCGGCGACGTGCGGGATCGCGAGTGGTTGCGGTTGCTGATCGAGCAGGTGCCCGCGGTGCTGTGGACGACCGATGCCGATCTCGTCATCACGTCCGGCGCCGGCGCGGGACTGCGGGGGCTGGGCCTCGCGCCGAACCAATTGAACGGAACCCGTCTGCAGGACTACCTGGGAAGCGAGGACCGCACCTTCGTGCCGCTCGAAGTGCATTACCGTGCGCTCGCCGGCGAATCGGTGACGGTCGAAAACGATTGGAAGGGCAACGTCTTCGAAGTCCGCGTCGAGCCGCTCCGCGACGCCGCCGGCGCCATCGTCGGGTGCGTCGGCCTGGCGCTCGACATCACGCAACGGCACCGGTCCGAGCAATCGCTGCGCGCCGCCCATGCCGAACTCGAGATCCGCGTGGCCGAGCGGACCGCCGAATTGCGGACCAGCCGCGCCCAGCTTCAGGCGATCCTCGACCACACCCCGGCCGTGGTCTTCATCAAGGATCTGGCGGGACGCTATCTGCTCGTCAATCGCCGGCACGTCGAGTTGTTCGGCGTCGCCGAGACGGAAATGGTGGGACGAACCGACCATCAGATCTTCCCGCCGGAGATCGCCGATTCGTTCATCGCGAACGACGCGCTGGTGCTTCGAACCGGTGAGGCGCGGTCGTTCGAGGAGATCGCCCCCCATCCGGGCGGGGTCCCGCACACCTACGTCTCACTCAAGTTCCCGTTCCACGACGCCGATGGCCGCCCCTACGCCCTGTGCGGCATCTCGACCGACATCACCGACCGCATTCGGGCCGAAGAGGAGCTTCGCCGGCATCGCGAGGAAGTCTCCGTGCTCGCGCGGCGCGATGCGATGGGCCGGATGGCCGCCGAACTGGCCCATGAACTGAACCAACCACTCGAGGCCGCCGCCGGATTCGCCGACGGCGCGCTGCTGCGACTCGAGGGCGGGCGTCCGGCCGACCTCGAAACGCTCGACAAGCTGCGAATCGCCGCCGACCAAATCCGCTTCGCCGGCGGAATCGTGCGAAGGATCCGCGGGCACATCGGCCGCCGCTCGGTCCAAACCCGGCCTGTGGATTTCGACGCGATCATTCGCGATCTGCTGTCGCTGTTCGCCCGCGACTTGCGGCAGCGCGGAATCGAGGTGGAATACGATCCCGCCGAATCGCTTCCGCCGGCCGACGCGGACCCGCTGTACGTCGAGCAGGTGCTGCACAATCTCGCCCGCAACGCGCTCGAGGCGATGGAAGAGACCCCTCCCGAGAAGCGCCGACTCCGAATCGGCACGCGCTTCGACAACGGATCCGTCCGCTGCGTGCTGCACGATCACGGTCCCGGGATATCCTCCGAGGCCGCCGCGCGGCTGTTCGAGATGTACTTCACCACGAAGCCGCACGGCCTGGGAGTGGGGCTGGCGGTCAGCCGATCGCTGCTCGAAGCGCAAGGGGGCGAACTGACGTTCGGTTCCGGGATCGACGGCGGCGCGGCGTTCCACTTCTCGCTGCCCGCATCTGTTGCAGCGGCGGGCTGAACGATCCGACGCCGTCGGTCCGAGGAGCCTCCGTGAACACCGAAGAGCCACCGTCGCGAGGCAGCTCGATCATTTCGCGCCTTTCGGTCCCGCCGCGGGCGCGAGCAACCGGCCGCGCGACGCGCCGTGCGGTACGTCCGGAAGACTCGCGATCGGTTCGTCGGCGGCGCTTGGCGTGCTCCCCGCGTCGGCGCCGAATGCGACCAGTCGGGTCGATTGGGCGATCAGCAAGCGGCCGGCGGCGATGAGCAGGTTGCCCCCCCCGGCCCCTTTGGCGCGAAGTTGAATCGGGTCGCGCTGCCGGCGCCCGGTGCGCTGCGATACGACTTCGATCGTCTCGCGGGTCGGCCACCAGACGGCGTCGCCGACGAGCAAGCCGCGTCCGTAGCCGGTGTGCACGGCATCCGCCTCGGGACGTCCCCAGGCGATGGCGCCGGTGCGGGCGTCGAGTCCCCACAGCGAGCGGCCCGAAACGATCAGGTTCCCCCCGCCGGCGCCGAGCAGGTGGCGCACCTCGTCGTTCAACTCCCGCTCCCAAAGGACGATGCCGGTCGCCGCGTGAATGGCGAACACCGACCGCGAGTCGGCGGGGGCGGCGAACACCAGTTCGCCGTCCACAACGCAGGGAGCGACGCCCCGGCGCGCCGCATCGCCGACGTCCTCCGGCTTGCCGGGAGGACGGCTTTCATAGGTGACGGCCCACCGCATCGTTCCGCTTTCGGCGTCGATGGCGACGATCGCGCCCAGTTCCGTCGCGTGGTACAGGGTTCCGCTCTCGAGCGCGAGCAACAAATGCCCGGCCAGGTTCCGGCTGTCCCCCACCGGGGAGACCGCCGACGCGATCGGCCGGCTCCACACGGGGCGACCGGTCTCGGCATCGAGGCCGACGATTCGGATCCGCGTCTCCGGCCGGCTGCGGCGGAGCGTGACGTAACACCGACCGGCGGCCACGACGGGCGATCCCTCGAATGCCCATCCCGTTTCCTCTCCGGTCGCGCCTTCCGGCGTGACCTTCCACAACAGCTTGCCTTCGCCGCGCTCGAGGTCCAGACAGACGAGCGAACGGGCGAGATTGCGGAGTTCGTTCCGCGCTTCGGAGACGACCGGCGTCCCCATCCGCGCGAACAGCCGACCGTCGTGCACGGTCGCCGTGAACGCCGGAAGCCCCGTGACGGGACTGTCCGGCGAGGGCGCCGGCTCGGGCGTCGCGGGATACAGCACCGCCTCTTGCCGGGACTCCTCCGGCCACGGCCTTCCCGTCCGCACGTTCCAGGCGAGGATGCGGTTCGCCTCCGGCACGAGCACCACGTCCCGCCACACGACGGGATGATGGATCAGCGGCCCGTCCGCCGGCAACGCGGGGGCGGGCTTCAGCGTCGGCAGCGGTTCGGAGGAAAGTGGCCGCGTCCAGTCGATCGCCCCCACGTCGACCGGCTCTGCCGCCTTCCCGTTGCGGCGCGCGTCGCCGGCGAATGTCGATGCGGCGTCGCCGGCGACCTGAAAGCTCCAATCGCGAGCCTCGCTCGCGACTTCCGCGAGGATTTCCGCGAGGTTGCCCGTGCGGCCGGCGAGC
Source organism: Planctomycetaceae bacterium (assembly GCA_040877445.1). Lineage (GTDB taxonomy): Bacteria > Planctomycetota > Planctomycetia > Planctomycetales > Planctomycetaceae > JBBDNT01. The sequence goes on along the minus strand of JBBDNT010000007.1, from coordinate 21,665 downwards.
GTTCCTTCGTGTTGCGGATGCGCCTTGACGAACTCGGCGAGTTCGAGCGCCGCGCGGGCGTGGTCTCCCTCCATCACGCTGCACAGCACGAGCCGCGCCAGCACCAACGCCGGATCGCGCGCGCTGTCGGGGTAGAACGTCAGCGGCGCCGCACCGCCCACGGGGACGGGCCGCGACAAGGGGATGAGCTGCGACCAGTGTCGCCGCGCCGCGGCGATGTCGCCCCGGTCCCAGGCGAGTTCCCCCAACAGCCACAGCGCGTCGTCGCCGTGGCTGCTGATGTAAGCCTGCCGCACGATTCGTTCGAGCGGTTCGGACGATCGCGTGCGCCGCCCGGCTTCCAGCCACAGCCCCGCCTGTGCGTCGAAGCGGGCGCGATACGCGGCGCGTCCCTTCGGGGGAAACACCGCGAGCATTCGCCGCGCATGATCGGCGGCGTCGACGTACCGCCCGGGTTCGGCCGGAATCAGCGTGCCGGTGTGCGTGGTGACGACCTCGTGCAGAATGTCGATCGCCTGTTCCCATTGACCTTCGTTGGCGTAATCGCGGACGGTCCCCAACTTCCGCACGAGTTGGCTGTCGACGTCGAGCGCGACCGACTCGCGATGCCGCCGCTCGGTTTCTTGCGCGGTCGCGTCCACGCCCCATGTCGCGAGGGCGAGCATCACGGTCACGAGCAGTCCGGCGCGACGAAGCGGCCATCCGGCGAAGCTTCGACGCCAAGCCGTGAAGGGCGCGCGGTCTTCCCAACGAAAGCGGCGAGGATTCGAGCGAACGAGGAACTGAAACCGAGTCATCGTGCCGGCCCCTTGGGCGAAGAACAACACGCAGCGGATTCCTCCTTTCAACTTAGCGACCGCGATCATCGGCCGCTACCCGCTTCCCCGCGCAACGCTTTTCCGCTTGACGGCGTTTTCACTGGTGGATAAAAAAGCGCGCATGCGACGTGCGGCGAGGACGCCGGCGGCGCACCGGGTTCCGGACGTCCGTCCGGAGCGGCTGTGCTCGATGGGGTGCCCGAGCGACAGCGTCCCGAACCACTGGTACCCGCCGACGCTTTTTTCAGGAGCCACGGATATGGCCGCGAAGTCCGCAACGCAGGGCAAGGGTTCGAAGGGCGCCGCGAAGAAGGCCGCCCCCAAGGCGACGAAGGCCAGCGCCGCCAAGTCGACCAAGTCGACGAAGGCCGCGACCGGCAAGGCCGCCGGCGCCAAGAAGACACCCGCGCGCAAGCCCGCCGCCAAGGGGGGCAAGAAGGGCTGAGCCGACTCCGATTTCGATCGCCGTGACAGTCAACGGGCCGGGACTTTTTCCCGGCCCGTTCGTCTTTCCCGCGCGTGTGATCCATGAAACACCCAGCGCGGCGAAGCCGTAACCAGATCAAGAGCCGACGCAAAGCCGCACAGTCGCAATCGGCCGCAAGGGGTCGCGAGATGACCTGCAGCCCATTCCTGGCGGGCGGAATACGATTCCGTCCTACGACCCCGTCGCGTGGATCGCCGGATCCGTCCTGTCCGCCGATGCGCTACGAGTCGCAATGGTCGTCCGCCCGGCCCATGTCATGGACCGGCGTAACCTCGCCGACGAAGATCCTCGGCGACGTCGGTCCCGCGGGCGGCGTGCGTTCGCAATTCGATGTCGACCATGAGCACGGCTTCGGCATCCTCGCCGTACGGCCCTTCCGCGATGATCTCCCCGTCGCCTCCCATCGCCAGCGAACAGCCGATGAGTTTCCGCCCGTGCCACGGTCCGCCGCGGATTTTTCCCACGCTGCTGACGCCGATGACCGGCAGATCGTACAGCCGCGCCAGTTCGCGATAGGCTCCACGCCACAAGTCGCCGTACGGCTCGCGGGAATGGTCGTAATCTACCGGCACTGCCCACGCGCAGGGAGAGAGGATGATCTGCGCTCCCATCCGCGCCAGCACGTGGCCGAGGGCGAGCGAGTCGGGAAAATTGTCCGCGCAGACGTCGATGCCGAGCACGCCCAGTTCGGTCTCGACGACGCCAAGCCGATCGCCGACCGCGTAGAACTCGTGGGCGATGTCCAGTTCGTTGATCTTGCGATGCACGTGGAGAATCGCGCCACGCGGATCGATCAGCACGGCGGAATTATACAGCCGCGGTCTGCCTTGCGCATCCCGGGCGACCGGCGCGCGCTCGACCAATCCCGCGACCACATGCACGCCGTGCCGCCGCGCCGCTTCGGCGAGCCGATCGGAATGCGGGCCGGGAATCGGCTGCGCCGCCTCCCACGAACACGGATCGGTCCAGCCGAGATCGAGACATTCCGGCAACACGACGATTTGCGCGCCGCGTTCGGCGGCTTCCGCGATCACCTTCGCGGCGCGTTCCAGGTTCGCATCCGGCCGGCCGCCTTCGACGTGAATCTGGGCCATTGCGAGTTTCACGGTCATGCGTCTTCGTGCCCTCTCGTCGAAGTCGACCTCATGGGTCGTCGATTCGGGCGGGTAGGACGAACTTCAGTTCGTCGCGCCCGCCCGCCAGGAGCAACCGCGACGTCGAAAACCTCTTCGGCGAACATCAGCGAAACTCAGCGGGGGTTGCCCAGTCCTTGACGGCGAACTGAAGTTCGCCCTACGAAGCCGGCGCCGGTGACGGGATGAGGTCGTATCGGGTGATTCTATCCTTTCTCCGTTCGCGCCGCGAATCACGGGAACTGCTATCATTCGATCGATACGGGCGTCCCACGTCTTTCGATGCCCCGCCACCGTCCATCTGAATTGCGAGCCGAATGTGCGGATCGTCATTCTCCATCAGTTCGTGTCCGCCGACGCGTCGCCCGACGATCGCGACGTCATCGTGCAGGCCGAGGCGATCGCCGCGGCGCTGCGCCGGCTGGGCCACGAACCGTTTCCTCTCGTCTGCACCCTCGATCTGGCGGGTTGCGCGGCCGAATTGCGGCGGTTGCGCCCGGGTTGCGTGTTCAACCTCGTCGAATCGCTCGACGGTTCCGACCGGCTGATGACGCTGGTTCCCGCGCTGCTCGAGCATTTGCGAATCCCGTACTCGGGATGCTCGGCGGATGCGATCTGGAACACCACGCACAAGCTGCTCGCGAAATCGCGAATGCGCGCGGCGGGGATGCCCACGCCCGACTGGGCCTCCACGCTCACCGGTCTCGAGGGAGAGGGGCCGCGACTCGAACCGCCGTACCTCATCAAGACCATCTGGGAGCACGCCTCCTTCGGCATCGACGACGACGCGCTCGTCATGGCGGGCGACGCGGCGGATGTCGGCATGCGGCTCGCCGAACGTTCCCGCCGCATCGGTCGCGATTGCTTCGCCGAGAAGTACGTCGAGGGGCGCGAGTTCAACCTGTCGCTGCTCGAGGACGCCGGCCGCCCGCGCATGCTGCCCGTCGCCGAGATCGACTTCTCCACGTGGCCCGCCGACAAGCCGAAGATCGTAGGCTATGATGCGAAATGGCGGGACGACACGTTCGAGTATCGGCACACGCCGCGGGAGTTCAGCGTCGCCCCGGCCGATGCCGACTTGCGCGATGAACTCGCCCGGCTGTCGCTGGCATGCTGGCGAACGTTCGGGCTGCGAGGTTATGCTCGGGTCGATTTCCGCGTGGATGCCGCGGGGCGGCCGATGATTCTGGAGATCAACGCGAACCCGTGTCTGTCTCCGGACGCGGGGTTCGCGGCGGCGCTCGAACGGGCGGGGATCCCGTGTGATGAGGCGATCGCGCGGTTGTTGCCGCGGATTGAGAATTGAGGATCGAGAGCGCGAGGCGCGAAACCGCAAGCGTTCGGCAGATTCGGATCGAGTGGGGAACGTGTCATGGGAAATGCACGCGCGGGGAGGGGATTGATTCTCTGGACCGGATTCGTCGCGGCGGGGTTGATCGCGGCGGTTCGAGGAGCCGATGAGCCGAACCCGTCTCCACCCGACGAGGCGGCCCGCGCGCCGAATCGCGTGGAGGTGTTGCGACGGTTCGCCGACGAGTTCGTGCCCATCACGCCGGGAGAGGGAAAATTCCCGAAGTCGTTCGTGATGGACTCGAAGGACGGTCCGCCGAGCGAGCGCCCACCGCGCGAAGTCATGCTTCCGCACGACTTCGCCATGGCGAAATACGAGGTGACGCAGGAACTGTATGAAGCGGTGACGGGCCGCAATCCCAGCGTGTGGGGCGGGCCGCGGAACTCGGTCGAGATGCTGTCGTTCACCGACGCGCAACGCTTCTGCGCTCGCGCCACGGCGATGTTGCGCGACGCGGAACTGATCGGCGACGACGAGGAAATCCGACTCCCCAGCGAGGCCGAGTGGGAATACTGCTGCCGTGCCGGAAGCACCACCGCTTATTCTTTCGGCGACGAGGCCCGCGCCGCCAACGACCGCGGCGACGCGGCTTCGCTGCTCGATCGTCACGCCTGGCACACCGGCAACGCGGCCGGGAACGATCCCCCGGTCGGCGCCCTCGCCCCGAACGAGTGGGGCCTGTACGACATGCACGGCTACTTGTGGGAGTACGTCGCCGATGCGTGGCATCCGGACCACACCGGCGCGCCGGCCGACGGCGGCGCACGGGACGCGACGAAGACGCACGTTCCGCGGGTGATTCGAGGCGGCTCGTGGCGCGACCGGCACGAACTGCTGCGATCGGCCACGCGCTGGCCGATTCCCGATCACGCCCGCAGCGACGCGATCGGATTTCGGTGCGTGAAGGCGAGCACGAAACGGTGACGATGTTCGAAAGCGTTCCGCCTTCCGTTTGTTCTTGCGAGGCGATGCATGGGCGGGTAGGACGGAATCGTAACCATCGTGCCCGCCCGCTGGCGAGAGTCCCGCGCAGGATGGCTTCCAGTGCCGATGGTCGGCTCCACGAATTGGTGCGTTTCTGCTGGCGGACGGAATATAATTCCGTCCTACGGTTCGACGTCCATGCCGATCGACCAATCAGGAGAACCCGATGACCAGTCGAGTCGAAACCAAACTGCAGGAGATGGGGCACCGGCTGCCGGCCGCGCCCGAGGCGGTGGGAGCCTACCTCCCGGTGCTGCGGACGGGAAACCTCGTCGTCACCAGCGGTCAATTGCCGGTGGTGGGGAAGGAAATCGTGTTCCGCGGCCGCGTGGGGGATCAGCTGCACGTGGACGACGGGGCGAACGCGGCGCGCATCGCGGCGCTCAACGCGCTCGCGCAGATCAAAGCGGTGGTGGGCGATCTCGACCACGTCAAACGGATCGTCCGCGTCGAGGGATACGTGCAGAGCGCCCCCGGTTTCGACGGCCATTCGCTCGTCGTCAACGGGGCCTCGCAACTGATCGTCGACGCCTTCGGCGAAGCCGGACGACACACCCGCGTGGCGCTCGGCATGTCGTCCCTGCCCCTCAACGCGGCCGTCGAGATCGTGATCTGGGCCGAAGTCTGATATCAGCCCTTGCGATGGCGGATTTTGCTCCGATTCCGCCGCTTCTTCCGTCCCAGCTTACGACGTCCTTTGCCCGACTTCTTCACACCCACGCGCGTTGCTCCCGATAAAAGGCGAACCACTGAATTGGAATGCGATCGTCATCGCGGACCGTCCACTGTAGCGTGCTTGAAGGGAACGAGCAACGGTGGCGGCAGCGAGTGGCGGACCGGGCCGGTTTCGATTCGGCGCGAAACCGCCAGCGGATGGACGCCGGAAAAACCTCAATCCCGCCCGATCGACCGCTGCGCGAGGGCCGTCGACACGATTCCCACCACCAGAAAGACCGCGCCGATCGGGACCAGGAATACGCCCACACCCGGTTCGGCTTCCACTCCGGATTCGGTCCGCAACAGGAAGAACCCGCCCAGACAGAACCCGCCGGGAATCAACAGCAACGCGATCGTCAGGCATCGCGAGGCGACCGTCATCGACCGCGGCGGGAGGTGGGGCATCCACGTCAGCGTTCCCGCGAACAACAGGTGCACGATCGCCAGCATTCCGCCGTGCGCGTGCGTCAGCCGCATCATCGCCTGCCGCAACTCCATCCCCACGTCGGAATACCAGCGGACTTTGAACCCGTGGAGCGCTTCGATGACGATCCCCAGCGTGAGGAACACCAGCAGCCCCCACCAGCCGATCGCCAGATGGCGGCGGACCAGCGCCGTCACGCGGGAAGCGTCCGCGGAGGGCGCGACCGGCGGCGCGGCGGGCGGCGTCGATGGCGCGGCGGACGACTCGGAACGCGACGCGGGCTGCGGATCGGTCTCCACGCTCATTCCTTGATCTCGACTCGAGTGTCGTCGCGGCGTTTCAACAGGTCGGCCAGGCGGTCCTCGAACACGCGTCCCCCCGGATCGAGCAGCACGCGGGCCGCGTCCTCGGACCGCTTCGTTCGACCTTCCGGATTCTCCAGTCGATTCCAGTCGGCGATCGCCCGGTCCCGCGATGCGCGTCGTTCGGCCGGCGGCGCGAGGAAATCATATTCGAGGTCGCTCCCCGCCGACAACTTGCGAAGCGACTTCTCCGCGACATAGCGAACCGCGGAATACGGATCGTCGAGCAACTCGGCCACGAAGGGCACCTGCCAGCCGTCCCCGGAAGCCTCGCGGGCCGGTTCCCAGCCCATGTGCCAGGCGGCGATGATCCGCTGCCCCGCGTCGCCGCGCAGCAGCCACAACAACGAGGCGGCGACTTCGCGCTCCTCGTCGTCGAGTTTCGGTCGCGGATGGCCGTACCATTCGGTGAGTTTCTCGCCGGTCCATTCCAGCGTCTGGTCGAGATGGCACAGGTTGCAGGCATTGGGGCGGCCGAACTTCTTGCTCATCTCGACGGAGGGGCTGTCGATGCGATGGCTGCGCGTCGCCGAGTAGAGGGCGTAGGACGTGTGCGGCATGTGGCAATCGTAGCAGTTGCTTCCCGCCGAACCGGGAGAATGGTGCGTGTGCGCCGCCAGCACGTCGTCGTCGGCGTATTCCGTGTGACACTGAATGCAGGCTCGATTGCCGGTCATTTCCGGAATGATCTGCTGCTTCGGATCGGCGTCGTGCATCGAATGGCAGGACAGGCAGGACATCGCCCCCCGCTGATAGCAGGGCGACTCGAGCAGGCCGTTGAATTCATCGCCCCCGGCGCGGGCCGTGCCGTCCTTCCAGAAGTAGGAGTCGATGACCGGCGCGTCGCGGTCGAGCCAGGTGTACTTATCCCGGTCCTCCGGCGCGGCGTCGGCTCCGTCCCCGAAGCGGACCACTTTCCGCGACCGCCAAAGGTCGTCCCCGGCGTGATACGAGAAGCCGTCGCGCATCGTCGTGAAGTGATACGCCGCCGCGAACACGCTGTGACACTGGCCGCAAACTTCCGTGGACCGATCGTGCGCGATCTTCGCGGGATTGACGATCGTCGGGTCGTGCCAGGGATCCGCCGATGTCCCGTCTTCCTCCGGCGAACCCGCCGCATCGGATGCGCGTCCGCCGCCGGAAGACAGCCGCGCCGCGTAGCGCCCCAGGGGATTCGAATGGGCGCGAATGTGCTCCTCGGCCGGGCCGTGGCACGCTTCGCAGGAGATTCCCAGTTCGACGGTGCGGCTGCGGATGTGATCCGCCGCCAGATCCTCCCCGGGAATCGGATTCGTCGTGTGGCAGCGGATGCAGTTGGTGTTCCAAACCGTGAAACTCCGCGCCTCGTCGGGCGGCGTGAGGAACGTATCGTCCGCGGGAATCCACCGCCGGTCGTCGACGTGATAGAACCACGGCACCTGCACGAGGTACGAGTCCCCGTCACTGGCCACCCAGTACGTCTGCATCCGGTGCGAGCCGGTCATCAACAGCACTTGGCGCTCGACCATCGGCACTTCGTCCATTCCAAACGAGTCCAGATCGACGCCTTCGTTCTGCCGCCGCTCTTCCCAGTCGGGATCGGGCATCGTCACCCAGAATTCGTCGCCGCGGCGCTCGAAGATGAAGCGGCGATTGCGGAAGAACCTCTCCTGGCCGTCGAACTCGCCGACGACCGTCTCCGGGGCGGGGAACTGCGTCATCGTGCGGTGCCACGTGCGATGCCAACTGTGGAACTCGCCGGGATGGCAGCTCTTGCACGACTTGGAGGAGACGAAGCCTCCCTCTTCGACGATCCGCGGCTGATACTGCTCGCGAATCTCATCCCGCGGCGGCGCCCACACGTGCCCGGCGCCGACCGCCACGACGAGCGCGACCGCCGCGCCGAGCCAGGCGGCCCACCGCCGGCGACGGAACACGAGCAGCCAGGGGACGCACGCCAACAGCCCCCCCAACAGCAGAACCTCCACGATTCGCATCGCGAGCACCGCGGGTCTGAAAGGAAACCGAAATGAAGAAGTGAGAACGGCGAAGCGCGCCGATCGCCGCCGGAACGCCGCCGAACTCAAGTATAGGCGCGTCGCGCGACGGCCTTCAAGGACCGCTCGCCGATCGATTTCCGCCGAATGGGCTATCGCTTCGTCTCCATGGAAATCTTGAGCAGGAGCCAGGGG
>JBBDNT010000007.1:0-13201 GCA_040877445.1 Planctomycetaceae bacterium | reverse complement strand
CCGGACGCTTCGGGGCGTCCGGGTCGCTTTCCCGTTCTCGTTTCGCACAGGCGCACGGCGACACACGACTTCAATGGCGCGGGCGCACGATCGCTTTCGTGTCGGAAGCCTCGCGGTGCAATCGTTTCAATTCCGTTCGTCGTGCGTGAATTTCGTGAGACCACGGTTGTCGGGGATACCGCGGATGGTGGCCGCCGCGCGAAATCAACGTCCGACGCCTCGTACCGCGCCGGACTCCTCTTCTTTGCGTCCATTGCGGCTTGGCGTCGAAAGATTCTTCGGTTGCGGCTGTGCCGCGCTGTGGGTCTCTCGCCTCGGTCGCGGGCATCGCGCAACATCGGAGAAACCGCGATCCGGATTCTTGCGTTCGCGCTTTGGGCAGCGCATTCTGGTCGTGATTTCGCCAGTGCCGCGCACCCCCCCGCCGAGGAGCCGCCATGCCCGCCAAACGCCCCGCGAAGAAGGCCGCGAAGAAGAAGGCCGCGAAAAAATCCCCGGCAACGAAGGCCAGCCCCAAGCCCGCCGCGCGCCCCGCCGCGAAGAAAACCACGAAAGGCGCGAAACCCGCGAAAGCGGCAGGCAAAGCCGCCAAGCCGCCGGCCGCGAAATCGACCGCGAAGAAGTCGGGCGTGAAAACGTCGACCACGAAGAATGCGAGCGCCAAGAAATCGACAGCGAAACCGTCCACCCCGCCGAATTCGAAGCCCGCCGCGGCCCCGCCCGCCGCCACCGACCGCCCCGCGTGGGACGTACGGCGATTGGAAGGGAAGACGGTCGCCTGCACGGGAGGATTCTTCATCAGCACCCTGGCGCTCGAGAAGGTCGTCGAATTGGAGGGAGGAACGTTCGCGAAGAGCGTCACGCGCCAGACCGATTACCTCGTCGTTGGCCAGCAGAGCAAGTCGAAGTCCGCCGCGCAGAAGAAAGCGGAGGAACTCAACCGGAAGGGATTCTCGATCGCGATCCTGCCCGAGCAGGATCTTCGGAACATACTCCCGGCGACCATCGAGATGGCGGTCGCGGCGCTACGTGGCGGCGAGGGGGGACACGACCGCTGGGTTCTCATGCGCCAAATCGACTGTACGCTTCCGGCCGGTACTCGGCTTGAGAATCTCGATTTTCGAAATTGCGAGATTACCGGGGACTTCCGGACAATCGAGTTCGTCGATTGCGACTTTCGGAATGCCCAGATCGCCTACTCGCAGTTCGGCACGGTGGCGAACTGCCGATTCGATTCCACGAAAATCCGTCGCGTTCATTTCGCGGAACTCATTGGTTGCTCGTTCCGAGACGCGACCGTGGACGGGATGAACGACGGCAACCACCCTCTGACGGCGACCGGGTGCGACTTCGATCGACTGAGTCCCGAGAAATGGTCCGATGGAGGCATTCACGTGGAGTTGACGGACTGCACGATGCGAAACGCGACAGTTGACGACCTCGACCTGCACGGCGGCTCGAACGTCGACTTTTCGGGCAGCCACTTCGAATGGTTCCGACTGAGGCGATTCGCGAGCTTTCCGAATGTCAGGTTCGACGGAGCGAGAATCGCCAGGCTGAGTTGCGGCGACAATGTACTCTCAAACGCCAGCTTCCGCTCGGCCCGGCTGGAAGGAGAACCGAGAAACTACATCAACGATCCGAGATCGTTCCAAAGCGCCAACCTCTCAGGGGCCGATTTCGAGGACGCGATTCTGGCGGACGTCAACTTCCACCACGCGGACCTGTCGGGGGCGAACTTGAAGAACGCCGTCCTTCGGGGATCCGACCTGTCCGGCGCGAATCTCGAACGGGCCAATCTCGCCGGCGCCGACTTCACGGATGCCCGCTTCGGCGCGGCGGCGTTCGCTGGTGCCGTGATGGACGGGGCGACGGGATTGGAGGGCGTCGGGAGCCCGTTTCGCGGCGGCATGGGGCCCGCGATCCAAGAACTTGTTCAGGTTGCAGTCAAGAGCCGTGATCTGAAGGTGTCGATTTGCGTCACGGGAGCCGGGGGACGATATCGCGTGAGCGTCTCCGGCAAGAATGGCCAAGGTGCACCGGAGATCGAGGACGAAGACTGCACCTACACGTCGTTCCGCTGGCGGGGGCAGTCGATGCCATTCCAGAACGCCATGCTCATTGCGGCCCAGAAGATGACCGGCGCCACGCTTCGGCTCGATACCGTGAAGGTCGAGGCGAAAAAGTGCCCGCTCAAATCCGATGCGCTGGCGCGGCTCGCCGCCGACGCGTGGTGCGAAGCGTTCGGCGATGCCGTGCGCACCGACGACGAACTTCAGAAGGAAGTCGCGGATGCCGACGCCGAACGGAAGGCCCAGCGAGATGCGTGGATAGTTCGCTTCAAGAAGGACAAGACGGCCGTGGAGAATTGGAATGCTCTCACCGATGCCGACAAACTGCGGCTGGGCAGCTTCGCGGGGTCGGATCTCGCTGGCCTTCATCTCGACGAGATCGAGATGGAGAAGCTCGACTTTCAGGAAGCCAGGTTCGCGAAGGCTCGCCTCGCGAAAGCCCGGCTGACGGAGTGCGACTTTCGTCAGGCTGACTTCCGCGATACTGTGATGTCGGAGTTCAGCGGCTCCAGAATCGACTTCGAAGGCGGCGACTTGTCCGCTGCGAACTTGCATGGCGCGAAATTCTGGTCGTCGAACTTTCGGAACGCGAAGCTGGGCACTGCCGATTTGACCGACGTCCGGTTCTATCGTTGCGACCTCCGCGGCGCGGATCTTTCCGACGCGCTGCTCAAGGGCATCGACTTCGGCAAGTCGAAGTACGACGAGACCACGATTCTTCCGAAGCTGACGGACGCCCAGCGGCGGACGCTCAAATGGGCCGGCAAGGGGCCGGGGCCGGCGATCCGCGAGCCGCGTCGCAAGAAGCCCCGCGAAGTCGCCGTCCCCGGGTCGCTGGAGTTTCCCGGAATGTTGGAAACGCTGGTCGGACTGGTCGATTCCGGCCGGCTCGACCGCGGCCTGAAGATGCTCAAGGCCGAGCGGTTTCAACTGTTCGCCGAGGTGCTGCCCGATTCCGTCGTCGGCGTCGTCAAGAGCCAGACCGATCCCGACCTGGTGTATGCCTGCCGGATCGACTCGGCCGGCGGCTTTTCCTGTTGCACGCAGAACCTCAACGTCTGCGGCGGCCTGCGCGGCTCGGTCTGCAAGCACCTCGTCGTCCTCACGCTGGGCCTGAGCCAGGGGGGCGAACTCGATCCCGCCACCGCCTGCAACTGGATCGCCGCCACCGCCTCGGGCGACGGCGCCCTCGACAAGGACCGCATGAGCGAAGTGTTTTTGAAATACAAGGGGGCCGAGGCGGGCGAAATCGACTGGCGGCCCACCGAGACGGTGCCGGAAGATTTTTATGCGTTCTAAGTAGGTCCAGTCTGCCGGACTGGACCTCGTGCGCGGGATGAGGGACGCCGTACGATCCATCGTCGCCGTGATCGCACGGCCGCACTTGCAAGCACGACGTTTTCGAGTATCGATCCCGTCACAGCAATCCACGTCCCGCCCGGCAGGCGGGACGTACTGGTACGTCCATTCTGCCGGAATGGACGCGGGGAGCGGGAAACCGGTTTCCGCAACGGAGAGGGTCGCCGTGACGTGGCGGCTGACCGAGCGATCGCGACCATCGAGTACGGGCAAACCGCTCGCTGCCGGATGCGTTTCCCCGCGAGCGACGTCCCGCCCGGCAGGCGGGACGTACGGAACACCATGCCGACCCACATCGACGAAATCGCCGACACCCTCGAGCGGCTGCGAGCCGAACTCGAAGGACTCGCCGTGCGCGGCGTGCGCGCCGCCGGTCCCGCCGATCTCGCACTGCTCCGCGCCGCCCGCGATGAGTTCGAACGCATCGGGGCGGAGCATCTCGCCGGGCGAATCGCCCGCGTCGTCGATGCCGCCGCGGCGAACGACCCCGCGGCCGCCGCCGCCCTGCTCGACGCCCTCGTCACGCTGCGGCTGTTCGACCGCGTGCTCACCCTCGACGTGGCGGCCCAATCGCTTGCTGCGCTCTGCCCGATCGACGACATGGACGAACGAGGCGATTCGGATTGAAAAACATAAACGTCCTTTGATACAGTGCCGATGCTGGAATGAAGGGGAAGGCTTCGACGGCAACACTCCGCAAGGGTGATTCCATGCTGACGCTCGGCGGATCGACGTCGCATCGCACGTGCTCCGGCGTCACTCGCCGCGATGCGCTCAAGGTCGGCACGTTGGGACTGGGCGGGCTGACGCTACCCTGGTGGCTGGCCCGCCGGGCCGAAGCCGCGGCGGGGGATTACGTCCGCGACAAGTCCGTCGTGCTGCTGTTCCTCTCCGGCGGCGCGAGCCACATCGAGACGTTCAACCCCAACATGTCCGGCCCCGCGCCCGCCCGCAGCGTCACCGGCGAAGTCGCCACGCGCCTCCCCGGCGTCACCTTCGGCGGAACTTTTCCGCTGCTCGCCGCGCACGCCGAAAAGATGTCGGTCGTCCGCAACTACCGGCATCCGGTCGGCGACCACGCGAAGGCGATCATGCATGTGCTGAACGGCGGGCAGTCGAACGGCGATCGCGACGGCGATGCGCCGAGCATCGGGTCGATCGTCTCCCGGCTCCGCGGGGCGAATCATCCTCGAACGGGCATGCCGACCTTCGCCCTGCTCGATTCCGACGAGGTCGATCCGCAGTACAATAACGAAAAGCGGCGCGTGCAAGTCGCCTCGGCCCCCGGTCCCCTCGGCGCCGCGTGCGCCCCGTTCGTTCCCGGCGGCGAAGGACCGGCCATGCGGAACCTGTCCCTCAACTTCCCCCGCGGCCGCGTCGACGATCGCCGCGATCTGCTCGATCGGCTGGACCACCTCAAACGGCAGGTCGACAGCGACCGCTCGATGGAGAGCGTCGATCGCCACACGGCACAGGCTTTCGAGCTGATTCTCGGCAGCGCCGCCCAAGCGTTCGACCTGTCTCAGGAAGACCCCCGCCTCCTCGAACGGTACGACACCAGCAGTTTTCGCGTCGGCAAGAAGAAATTCCGCGACTCGCAACTCGGCCGGCACTTCCTCACCGCGCGGCGATTGATCGAGGCCGGCTGCCGGTTCGTCACCATTCACAGCGCCGGCTGGGACATGCACGCCGACGGCAACAACCCCGGCATCGTCTCGGGGATGGAGATGCTCGGGCGGCCGGTCGATCGGGCGGTCTCGGCGTTCCTCGAAGACCTTTCCGACCGCGGAATGCTTGGCGACGTGCTGCTGGTCGTCACTGGAGATTTCGGCCGCACGCCGCGAATCAACGACCGCGGCGGCCGCGACCACTGGCCCAAGCTGTGTACGCTCGCCTTCGCCGGGGGCGGTCTGCAACAGGGACAGATCATCGGCCAGTCGGCCCGCGGGAACGATGAGCCGATCGGCGATTCGATCTCGACGCCGAATATGATGTCCACGATTCTCCATACCATCTTCGACGTCGGCGCGCTCCGTCTCGCCCGCGGAGTTCCCCGCGATCTGCTCGCGGCGATCGAGGAGCATCCGCCGATCGAACCCCTATTCTGAGTTCCTCGAGATTTTCCCGGAGTGAATCAGCGCGCAGGCGGTAGCGGAATTCCGCAAGAATTCCGGCGATGTCCCGCTTGCTGGCCCATGTCGAGATTCTTGCGAATTCCGCTACGACGACGACGGCTATGCCATTCGGGTAAAGTGTTACCAAATCCACAATCCCGCGCGATTTCGGATCAGCCATGCTCACGCTTCACGAATCGGCTCGCCATCGCACCTGTGCCGGCGTTTCCCGCCGCGAATTGCTGACGATCGGCACGCTCGGCCTCGGCGGGCTGACGCTCGCGGACTTGTTCCGCGCGAAGGCCCATGCCGCCGATCCGGCGCGCATCCTGAAGGACAAATCGGTCGTGCTGCTGTTCCTGCAAGGGGGGCCGGCGCACATCGAAATGTTCGACCCCAAAATGTCCGCCCCCGCCGAGATCCGCAGCACCACCGGCGAAGTCTCGACGGCGATCCCCGGCGTCACCTACGGCGGCACCTTCCCGCGGCTCGGCCGGCTCGCCAACGAGACCACCGTCGTCCGCTCCTACGGCACCGGCAACGCCGATCACAAGTACGTCACCACCGTCACCGCCGGGAATCCGCTCGATGCCTCGGCAAGCGCCATCTATGCCCGCGCCGCCGGAACGAATCACCCCGTCACCGGTTTGCCGACCAACGTCCTCATCACCCCCGAGACCGTCGCCCCCGGCATCAAGCTCGAATCGAACTTCGAGACCGACGCCCTTCTCGGCATGGTCACCCCCGGCATGCTCGGGCCGACGTTCGCCGCGTTCAACCCCTCGGCCGGCGGCGAGATGAAGACCAGCATGGAACTGCGAATGCCGCAGGCCCGGCTCGACGATCGCCGCAGCCTGCTCGGCTCGCTTGATCGCATCCGCCGCGACGCCGATCGCGGCCGGCTGCTCGACGCGGTGGATGAATACCAACAGCAGGCGTTCGACGTCATCACCCGCGGCGCGGCCCAGGCGTTCGACCTTTCCAAAGAGGATCCGCGGACGATCGCCCGCTACGACACGTCGCACATCTTCCCCAACGAACGCGTGCAGGCGTACTACGACATGCGCCGCGCGTCGAACCTGCTCGGCAAGCAGATGCTGCTCGCCCGCCGGCTCGTCGAGGCGGGCTGCGGCTTCGTCACCGTCGCCGACGCCGGCTGGGACATGCACGGCAACCGCAACAGCCTGCCGAAGCTCTCGGGCATCGTCCCGCTCGGCCTGCAGGTCGACCACGCGGTGAGCGCCTTCCTCGACGACCTGCGGGAGCGCGGCCTGTCGCAAAAGGTGCTGCTCGTCGTCACGGGAGAAATGGGCCGCACCCCCCGCATCAACAACCGCGGCGGTCGCGACCACTATGGCGAATTGACGAGCCTGCTGTTCGCCGGCGGCGGCCTGAAGATGGGCCAGATCATCGGTGAATCGGACGCGCACGCCACGCGCGCAGCCACGAACCCCTACCGCCCGCAGCATTTGATGACAACGATCCTCCACACCCTCTTCGACATCAGCGAACTCCGCCTCGCGGACAACCTCCCGACGGACCTCATCCGCACGGCGACGGAAAATGAGCCGATTCGGGAGTTGGTGTGAGGGAGGTCGGGGCGACGACGAAACTTTGCAATCACCTCCCCCGCCACTCCGAGGCGTTCTACGCGACCGCAGTCCGCATTGCAGATGCAGGGTGGCCCCGTGACATTGCCGGCATTCGACGAAGGCGGAGAGCTACCGCCGGGCATCCATCGAGCGACATTGCCCGAGGTTCTTCAGCGCTTCGGCCATGGTTCGCATCAGCGGCAAGCCGTGGCTGCGCGGCTCGCGCGAGTCTATCAATTGGTGCGTTCGACCGGACACGCGGCGCGGTTCGTTGTCTTCGGCTCGTTCGTCACGGACAAACCAGACCCGAATGACGTCGACATCGTTCTTGTGATGGAGGACTCGTTCGATCTTGCGGGCGTGGAGGGCGAGGCAGCGCTCGTTTTCCAGCACATGGAAGCCGATGCCCATTTCGGAGCAAGCATATTCTGGGCCACGCGCTCGGGGGCGTTCGGCGGAGAGCAAGCCATGCTAGAATACTGGCAGGGGCGCCGCGAAGGAGGGCGGCGCGGGATCGTCGAAATCGTGGGAGAGCCGTCATGATCGCCAACGACGAAGAATTGCAGACGACGCTCGAGCGGATCGCCTGGTTCCAGCAGCAGGTCGCGCACCTCCGCCGGACCGAGACCAATCCCGCGAACTATCGCGCGGCGGTGTCGGGCTTTCTGGCCGAGATCGACCGCATGCAACTGGATGTGCGGGAATACTTCAGCGTCCCTCCGGCCGAAAAAGCGGGGGCGGCGTGATGATCGCGCCGGGTGCCACGGGCTTGCCAGTGCTCTTTCGGGTGAAGGATGCGGTGGGCGGTCGTATTCTTCCTCCGGGGAATCTTGCACTGTCCATCGAGCCGAGTAGGGCCGGCTGTACCGGCCGGATTGCCGTTGCGGTGGGCGATGGTGATTCGAATTCAGCAGCGTAGGGTCGGCTGCGCCGGCCGAATTGCCTCAGGAGTTCACAATGACGAATACGAGTACGCTTGTCGTTGCCACAGCGATTGCGGGTTTTTCGTGCATTGCGTATGGGCAGCCATACGGACAACTGACCGTTACCGAGGACTTGATCCGTCGCGAAATCGTGCGCCTCGGTGGTGACTGGGAGTCTGGAAGGAAGCCGGTGCTGGTTTCCTTCCTCGGCGACAAGTTCGAATCCCGGCACTTCGAGATGTTGACGCACCTTCCGACGGTGGAATATTTTCACGCGGACGAATGTTTCATTGATCACTTCGCTTTAGCGTGTCTCTCCCAGGTGCACGATCTTGAGCGACTCGACATCAAGAGATGCTCACTCAAATCCGAGAGCCTGTCTCTCCTGCGCGGCAATCGTGAGCTCAAGGAAATCTATTTGGAGTCCATTACGCTAACGGATAAAGTGATTGCGGAGATCGCAACACTTGAGCATATCAAGACGCTCGTGTTCATTGACTGCGAGGGGCTCACCGCCGAGCGGATGTCAACTCTCAAAGCCGCATTGCCCGACGTGACGATCACGGCAACGGAGAGACGGTAATGATCGATCGGAGCGGTGAGTGGTGGCACCCGGCGTAGGGTGCCACTGGCTTGCCAGTGCTCTTTCGGGTGAAGGATGCGGTCGGCGGTCGGATTC
The DNA here is from genome assembly GCA_040877445.1 of Planctomycetaceae bacterium. Lineage (GTDB taxonomy): Bacteria > Planctomycetota > Planctomycetia > Planctomycetales > Planctomycetaceae > JBBDNT01. The sequence goes on along the minus strand of JBBDNT010000007.1, from coordinate 4,462 downwards.
TTCCTTCGGGGAATCTTGCACTGTCCATCGAGGACTCCCGACACGGCCCCGTTCGGCCGTGCTTGATGCGGGTGCCGTGAACATGAGCAAGCGAGTTCAATCGGCCGGACCACCGGAACTGGTTCGTCCGGCACTTCGCGAAGACGCAAACGCATCGGCAGTGCGTGCATTGCGGACACGGGACGGGCGACGGATTGCGCGAAACCTCTGGCAACCTGCCCGCCGCGCTCGTAAGATGGAAGCGAGTCGCCAGTGCCTTTCCGGCGACCCATCGTGTCTGGAAATGGAAATCATGTCCTCCACCGCGACCCGCTACGAGCACATCCTGCTGGACGATGCCGGCACGGCGTTCATTAGCGGCACGACGATGAAGGTCGTCGAACTCGTGCTCGAGCGCGAAGCCTACGGCTGGAGCGCGGAAGAACTGCACTTCCAGCATCCATACCTCACGCTCGGGCAAATCCACTCCGCGCTCGCTTACTACCGGGACCACAAGGACGATCTCGACCGGGAGATCGGCGCTCGTCGCGAGCGCGCCGAGCAACTCCGGCAACGGAACCCGCGTTCGCCGGGTGGCACGGCCGCAGGCCGTGTCGCGCAGCGACAGGACGCCGCGCCCTGCGATTTCCCTGATCGAGTAGGTCGCCATGTCGAACGGCGCCGCGATGAATTCGAGACCTGATCGAGCTCATCGGCGAGTTGCCATGATCGAACCGTTTTCCCTTGGCGGGAAGGCCGAAAGCGATCCGGACTTGATGCACTCGGACCGGCGCGCGCGGAGCGGGCGATCGACTGGCGGTGGAACTCGGTTCGGAGGCATGTTGAAGGCCGTCCGGCCGGTTCGCCGATCCGCCGGCCCCCGGGCATCGAGTGCGGGAAGACGTTCCCTGCGGGAGAGCGCAGGGCGCGGCTTCTCGTCGCTGCGCGACACGGCTTGCGGCCGTGCCACCCGGCGCGATCGAGGTGGTCACGGCGTTATCTCAACGCGTTTCGGCTTTACTCCGCCGCGCGGAGGAGGTCGGCCGGCGCGTTGAGCGCCGGGTTCAATCGCTTGGCTTCGGTCGCGTGATGGAGGGCGGCCGCGGGGCGGCCCAGGCGGAGCAGGACGGGAATGGCGTTGTGGTGGGCCTCCCAATCGTGCGGGTTCGCGCGCACGGCGCGATCGACGTGTTCGAACGCCTGTTCCGGCTGATCCTGATCGAGCCGGATCGCCGCGAGCCCGCGGTGGGCGCGGGGGTAGTCGGGGAGGATTTCGAGCGCGCGGCGGTACCGCGCCTCGGCCTTCGCGTTCGCCTCGTCCCGCGCGAGCGACCCGTCGTCCGCTTTCAAGCGGTAGGCGTCTCCGATGTCGACCTGAAGATCGGGACGGTCGGAGTGGAGTTCGGCCGCCGGCTCGAGACGGCGCAGGGCTTCGTCGGCCCGCCCCTGTTTCAGGCGGACCCGCCCGAAATTGATGTGGGGAGTGGAGAGCCGAGGGTCGAGCGCCTCCGCCGCCTGAAACTGCTCGATCGCGCGTGCGTAGTACGCTTGGGCCTCCGCCGGCTTCGCTTCTCGTTCCAGGTCGATGGCCCGTTGTTCGTAAGCGCTCCCCAGGCAGGAGTGCGCCATCGGGTTGGCGTCGGTCACGCGCAATGCGTGCTCGAACAGGACAACGCTGTCCTTCCAGTAGCTCGCGTATCGACGGGCCTGCGTTCCGCTCGCGAAAAAGCACGCCGCCGCGATCCCGACCGCGATCGCGACGCGAACGCGCGGGGCGAGACGCGTCGCCGTCAGCACGCCGGAAACGAACCAGACGGCGGCGACATACGCGCCGATCGCCGGCACGTACATGTATCGATCCGCCCTCTGTTGAATGCCGACCTGCACCAGCCCGATCATCGGCACCAGCGTGCCCAGGTACCAGAACCAGCCCACCGGCAACCACGGCTGCCGGCGTCTCAGGGCGATACAGAAGATCGTCACCGTGAGGATGATCGCACCGGAGATCGCGACTGCGGTGAGCGATATGCCGTTTCTCGGATGCGGATAGTAGACGGCCAGGTCCGCCGGCCAGATCAGGTTCTTCGAATACAGTCCATAGACGAGCAGCGCGTTCATGAGCCGCATGCCCATGTCGAACCGATCCAGCCGTTGAACCGCCCCCCCGTCTCTCTGCGCGATCACCACGGCGACGGCGGCGGCCAACGCGAGCGCGAGGAAGGGCAGCTTTTCGGCGATCAAGCGACTCCACGACGTGCCCGCGATCGGTTCCGCCAGCCGACCGGCGCCGCGCCGGCCCTCGTCCGCCGGCGCCTCACCGTCGGACGCGGCGAGTTCGTCGGCCGTCTCGCCCGGCGCGGTTTCCGACGGCGTCGGCGGGAACGGAGCATTGCGAGTTCTTCGCAGCGGCCACCAGTCGAGCAGCAACAATGCGAAGGGGAGCGTCACCAGCGTCTGCTTCGACATCAAACTCGCGGCATAAGCGATCAGAGCCATCGCGTACCACATTCGATGATGCGACTTCGCATTTCGCCGGGAGAGAGCGTCGGATTTCGTGAGCCTTCCGCTCGCCGAGGCGTACTTGGCGTAAGCGCCGATCGCCAGCAGTCCGAAGAACGTGCTGAGCACGTCCTTCCGTTCGGAGATCCACGCGACGGACTCGACGTGAATGGGATGGACGGCGAACAAACCGGCGACGGCGGCGCTTTTCCAGTCGGCTCCCGTCAGTCCGCGGAGGATGAAGAACAGAAGCAGTACGTTCGCCAGGTGCAGCGCGACGTTCGTCGCGTGGAACCCCCACACCATTTCCCCGATTCGTCCAGGCTGCGCGCGATGAATCTCGGCATCGAGCATGTACGACAACCACGTCAGGGGATGCCAGTTCGCGAAGTAGCCCGTGCGAAACGCCCATCCGACATTGTCGAGAGTCAGTCCCTGTGTCAGCCGTCCGGCGGTGACCTCCACGTAGTTCGCGTCGTCGAGGACGATCATCCCGAAGCCCGTCGTCTGCAGGTAGACGAACAGCGTTCCCAATGTGAGCAGAACGACGATCAGGGCGACGCGGCGCATGTTTTCCGCCTGGATGTCGAAGCGACGTGAATGGTTGGACTGGCAACCCCTCCGTCGCGATTGTAGCGGTTCTCGTGCCGATGGTTCGATCGAGTCCTTCGTCGGCCGGACCGGTTTTCCCGGTGCGTCGTCGCACTCCAATCCGGCGGCTTCGCCGCGGCAGGAACTGGTGCCTTGGGCGTCGAAACCTCCTTTGATTGCGGCTGCGCCGTAAGACCATCATTTTCTCGCGAAAGATTCGCCCGGTCTCCATGCAATTGGGCGCGAAAACCAGGCAGGTCGGCTGCGCGGTTTTCCGGCAACCAGTGGCCTTGCGACCAGAATGGCGGCGTGCTATGTTCCGTGAATTCTCGGCCTTTGCCTCTGGATCCCGCGGCCGGAAAGCTGGTATCCTTCTGAGGACGTATTCGCATTGACGACGAGTTTCGGACAGGCCGAACGAGACGGGGCGAACGAGAGCGGCAGCGACAGGGACGATTCAGCACTTCGATTCGGAGGGGGAGACATGCTGGTGCTGTCACGCAGGCCGGGCGAACGGGTGATGATCGGAGACCAGATCGTCGTCACGGTGGTTCGCATCGGGCCGAACAACGTTCGGCTGGGAATCGAGGCGCCGCGCGATTTGAACATCGTTCGCGAAGAACTGTGCCTGGAACTCACCGGGGCGGAGGCGTCCGAACGCTCCGCGGGCGCCGCGCATCCCCTGTGAGGATCGGCGCCATCGCGAGGATCGGCGCGATGACGGATGCCGCTGCGCCCCACGAATCATCGCTCCGCCGTCGATACGTCTTTCACGGCGAGGTGCAGGGGGTCGGCTTCCGCGCGACGGCCGCCTCCATCGCGCGCCGCCATCCGATGACGGGATACGTCCGAAATCGCGCCGACGGCACGGTGGAACTCGTGCTCGACGGACCGGAGCGAGCGATCGAGCAAGTTCTGGAAGAACTCGGCGATGCGATGCGTCGCCACATCGACCGCCGCGACGATCGCGAGTGCGATTCGGACGAGCGGTTCGATCGCTTCGAGATTCGCCGTTGAACTTCGCGCCGATCTCCCCAGAACTTCAGTGTCGAGCCGGACGAATGCGATCGAGCGTCGATCCAGCACGAGCCGGCGATCGACCCGCCGAATGGCGAATCGAAATCAGCGTCGATCAGCGGAGATCAGCGTTCCTTCCCGCGCTCGTCGAATCCTCTCGGCGTGGATCGACGGGAAGCGGGAACACTGATCTTCGCTCCTCTTCGCGGATGATGCTTTTCGAAGCCGCGGCTGCTTCCGTCGGTGGGCCCGACGGATTGCCGATCCGTCCTACTCGCCCGATCGCCGAGCCGCCAAACCGAAGTGGACGCCATAGTAGGGTGGGCGGGGCGCGGCGAATTTCACTGGCGTGTGGCAAAATTCTGGTGGCGGGGGG
>JBBDNT010000006.1:0-8783 GCA_040877445.1 Planctomycetaceae bacterium | reverse complement strand
ACGCCTCCGTCCGATACTGCGAAAACTTGTAAAAATGTGGGTAATGACAAGCGCTGGAAGCCCCACCGCGCGCGGCGACCCCGCTTGATGGCCGGTCCGACGGCCGGCGAAGACGAATCGCGGCTCGAAGAAAATCACGACGACCGAGAAACCGGGCGCACCGCTCCGGCCGCGCGAACGCGCGCGGCACGGACGGTCCGCGGCGCCGCGATCATCCGCCCGGCCGCGCGCTTGCGGTTTCATCGCGAAACCGCAAGCGTGGCGGGCGGCGTCACTTCAGCGAGAACGTCAGCCATCCGCCGCGCGGTTCGATCTGCGTGACGACCAGCGGCACCGGCGCGCGGTCGTCCCGCTCGACGACGACGTTGCGGTCGCGGGTCCGCTCGGGAATCGCCCGCTGGATCTTGTCGCGCATGACTCCCGCCCGCACCACCTGCACCGTGATGCTCGGCGGCTGGCCGACCGCCGCGACGCGCACCGTGCCCCGCGTGACGACGATCTCGTTGCCCCGCAGCGCGTACGTCAGCGGGACGGTGACTTCCTGCGTGGGGATGTCTTCCTCGCCCGGCCGCCGCAGGCCGGCCCGCAGCGTGAGCGACACGCTCCCGCCGTCGAAGCGGACGCGAATGGGATCGGTCTGCGAGAAGACGAACTGCGTGGGATCCTCTTCGGCGTCGGCCGTCTCGGTGTCGAGTTCGATCGCGCGGCCGGCGACGAGGCTGAGGAACCGCTCGAACTCGGCCATCAGCTCTTCGTTGGTCATCGTGCGGCCGGCGATGTTCATCCGGTCGAAGGCGTTGTTGAGGAGGCTTTCATGCACATGCAGCGTCACGCCGGCGCCGGGGGTGAGCGTGTGATTGTACCGGCCGCCTCCCAGTTCGCCCGCCTCGCGAACTCGGGCGCTGACTTGCAGGTGCTGCTCGGTCGAGCGGTACAGCCGCGTCTCGGGGAAGACGCGGGCGTTCTTCAGCCGGGCGTTCATCTCCGCCACGTCCCGATTCAGGGTGGCGAAGCCCTCGTTCGCTTCATGCTCGAACTCGGGCAAGGCGCGCTCGATCAGCCGCGAGGCGGCGTGCGCGTTCGACTGCGGCCGCCGCCGCTGCGCCTCGCGGAACGCGATGCCGTCGGCGATCCCTCCCAGGAGCGGAATGCGGCTGTATCGCGTGCGGGCCCCGACCGTCTGATTGTGCGGTTGGGCGCTGAGCCGCGCGGGAAGCGTGGCGAACCGGTCGCCGTCGAAGTGGATCTCCTTGTCTCCCCAGAACTGGTGGTAGCCCTGGGTCTGGATCGTCGCCTGCGAGGTGACGCCGGTCGTGCTGCTCTGCGTGACGCCCCGCAGCGTGACGGCGAACCGGGCGCCGTCGTCGCGCGGGCGCAGATCGACGCTCACGTCGGTGTTCGTCGTCTGGAATCCGGAAACGGACGCCTCCATCACGCGGTCCTGCACCGGGGCGGACTGCTGCTGGCTGCGGCTCATCAAGCGGGCCATCAGTCCTTCCGACGCCACCACATGCAGGTTGTAGTTGAGGTAGTGCCCGCGGAGCGCTTCGCGCACTCGCGCGGCGCCGTCCGGCAGAACGGTTTCCAACGCCTTCAACTGCCCGCGCACGCGGTTCGCCGCCGGGGCCGAACTCGTTTCTTCGTACTGCTCGACCGCCTCGACCAGTTGCGTCAATCCCGCCCGCTGGGCGTCGGCGTCGGCCGGCTGGACGGGAGCCAGCGCGGTGTTCAAGTCCCGCACGGCCTTTTCGACCGCGGCGAAGGCCGGCCGCTCGAAGAACGCCCGCTGTTCTCCGCCCAACTGGTCGCGGCGGGAGAACTTGTTCGCGACTTCCGCCACCGTCGCGGCTTCGCGGTTCGCGGCGTCGTCGTCGCGGGCCGCCGCGGCGAGGCGTTCCGTCTTCAGGTACGTCAGCCACGCCGCTCCGCCGGGAATCCGCCGCAAGTCACCGCCCAAAGCGATGACGGCGGGGCCGAGTGCGCGACGCGCGCGGGCGATTCGTTCTCCGCGAGCGGCGGCGGGATCGACTTCGAGCGAATCGAGGATCGCCTCGGCGAGATCGACGCGGCGGATCAGCCGGGCCCGCAGATCGAGCAGCGGGCCGTGGATCGAGCGGAAGCGGGAATCGGCGAGGGCCTTGTCCATCACGCCGATGCGGGACCGCAACCGGCGGACGATTTCCCGTTGGGCGGGGACGCCGAGGTTCTCCTCTTCATAGAGGCGGGTGACGATTTCGGCGGTCTCGGCCGACCAGGCCTCCCAATTCCCGCCGAGCGCCTCCCAAGCCTCCAACCCGAGGCCGCGGGGGACTTCCAGGGGGAAGACGCCCTGCATCCCGACGCCCGGCAGTTCCTCTTCTTCTTCCTGAGCGGCGGCGAAATGCCACCCGGACATGACCGCGACGCCCAGGGCCACGGCCCAAAGCGCTCCTCGCGATCCCTTCCAGACTCGTTCCAGCCCGTGCGAACTCCGAATCGACAGCATGGCGGTTTCACTCCGTTGAAGAAGACTCCCGGGTGCGGATCGCGGGCGCGGCCTCCGCCGACATCGGCATTCATCGGTCGCGGCGAACCCTCCGGTTTGCGCGAACCGGGACGAACCTCCCAAGTTGCCCCGCCCGTCCCGCGCAATCGGTAATCTTCCGGCAGTCTATCCATGCCTCCCCGGTTGTTCAATCGCCGCCGTCCCCGCGATTCGTTTTCTTTCGGACAAGAGTTCACTCGAAAGGTCCGTCGTGCTCGCCCCGCCTTCACCGCGATCCGAAGTAGAACAGAATCAGCGCGAAGGTCGCATTCGTCGCCCACGGCGGCAGGCCGTCCGCCGCGCCGGCGAGATTGGCGACCGCGAAGGCGACCGTCACGAGGAGCACGACCGCGGCCTTCGCGTCTTCCCAGAGGACGACCGTTTCGTCGCGCGCGGGGTGCTTTTTCGCCCACCATTCCATGACGCCGGTCGCCGCCAGCCCCAGAAAATACGCCAGCACGATCCCCAGCGTGGCGAGCGCCTCGGGCGCCATCAGCCGCTCGCTCCACGCCATGTAAGCCGCCGTCCCGACGAACGCCCCGACGATCAGCACGCGAACCGAATTCCGCGGCAAGTACAACGGCCGTTCGTCCCGATCGAGCAGCCCTTCCGCTTCGAGCTGCGTCTTGACGGCGGCGGGCAGCTTGACGAGCCGCCGCGACGTGAAGTAATGGGCGAGCGCCACCATCAACGTCTCGGCCAGCAACAGCCCCATCGGCAGCTCGCGAATCGTGCGGACGACCACGACCCCCACGATGATCAGCGTCAACAACGCCCGCACGCTCCCCGCCGGCATTCCCAACGGCGCCCGCCGGGACTTGGCGCGCGGGGGCCGACCTCCGCGGGGATCCGACGCCGCCGATCGCGAAACAACCGGCTGGGTCGGATCGAGATGACGCGGTGCGGGGTACTTGGTGGAGTCGCTCAAGATCATTCACTCCGAACAGAAGGCCGCGTGCTCCAGTATAGCGTTTCGCCGGGCGCCGGGGGGCGATTCGCCGATACGATGCGTCAATCCGCCCGCCGCTCTTCGGCGACAGCCAAGGCGGTTCAACCGATGTGACCGATATTCACAAACGCTCCGCCACGCGCGCCGGCGGGACCAGGCCCAGTTCCAGCATCGCGCGCACGAACTCGCGCGCCACCGGGCCGGCGGCCGCGCCGCCCGAACCTGCGTGTTCCAGCACGACGACGAACGCGATTCGCGGGCGGTCCGCCGGGACGTAGCCCGCGAACCAGGCGTGATCGGGCCGCCCCCCGCCGACTTCCGCCGTGCCCGTCTTCCCGGCGATCGCGACCTCGTGCAGCCGGACGTGCTTGTACCCCGTCCCGCGCGGATCGGCCACCACGCGCTCCAGTCCTTCGCGCACGCGGGCCAATGTCGAATCGCTCAAACCGGAAATCCGCCGCGGCGCGGGGGGCTCCGGGAAATCGTCGTCCTCTCCGAGCCGGGTCGGGCCGCCGACGCGGACGACGTGCGGCGTCACGAGTTCGCCGCCGTTGGCGATCACCGCCATCAACCGCGCGATCTGCATCGGCGTCGCCGTCACCCGCGACTGGCCGATCGCCAGTCCCAGCGTGTCCCCCGCGTACCACGGAGACGCATCATCTTCAGGAAACTTCGCGCGCAGCGACGGCGGAACGGGGACGCTGCCGCCGCGTTCGCCGGGCAGGTCGATGCCGGTCGGTTGCCCGAAGCCGAGTTCGCGGGCCCAATGGAACATCGGCTCCGGTCCCATTCGACGGGCCGCGTCGTAGAAGTAGACGTTGCACGAGCGGCAGAGCGCGTCGCTCAGATCGGTCGGCCCGTGCCCCACGCCGAAGTGCGTGAAGATGTAGCACCGGTTGCGTCCCGGCTGATCGAGATAGCCGGCGCATTCGTGGCGGGCGTGCGGATCGATGCGGCCGTCTTGAAGCACCGCGATCGCCGAAAGCGGTTTGAACACCGAACCGGGCGGCAGCGCCATCCGCGTCATCCGGGGAAAGAACGGCCGGCGCGGATCGGAATTCAATCGCCGCTGCGTCTCGGGATCGGGATCGAGCGCGTCGGCGAGATCGAAGCCCGGCGCGGAAGCGGCCGCAAGCACCGCCCCGGTCCGCACGTCGAGCGCCACGATGCAAGCCCCCGCCGCATGTTCGTAGCGACCGGCTTCAGCCGGTCCTTCTTCGCCGCGATCGCCGTTCGCATCGTCCGCATCCTCCCGATCACGCTGCCGCGCCGGAGCGATCGCCTCCTCCAACAGTTTCTCCGCGCGGCGTTGCAGCGACAGGTCGAGCGCGAGGACGACGTCCCGCCCGGCGCGCGGCTCGCGAACGACCTCGCTGTTCACGATCTCGCCGCGGCGGTCGCGAACAATTCGCCGCACTCCCCGCAGTCCATGAAGCCGCCGATCGTAACTCGCCTCGACTCCCATCCGCCCGAGCCGATCGCCGACGCCGTAATCGAGCGGATCTCCCTGTGGGAACCGGTCCCGCCGCGCGGCGATCTCTTCCGCATCGAGCGGCGTTCTCATGCCGACGACGTGCGACGCGACCCCCTCGTTCGCGTACCGGCGGCGCGTGGTCACGGCGACCCGCGATCCCGGATAGAGTTCCGGGTGCGCCTCGATCTCGGCGGCCGCCTCGAGCGGGATCCCTTCGATCAGCGGATGGTAGTCCAACTCCTCGCGCACGATGAGCGGCGCGCGGCCGCCCTCCTCCGGCGGGGTCGTCAACGTCTCGACGACGCGGTTCCAACCGGTTCGCCACCACGCATGCCCGGCGGCGTCAGTCGATCGCGAGGCGGAGTCGGACCGCGGCCGCCGGCGTTCCTCGCGACGGCGTTCGACCGAAGCGATGATCCGCTCGACGCGCCGCTGCACGCGGCGGCGGTCTTCCGCAAGCCGTTCCGGAGTCACGTTCGCGAGCTGCGCGAGGCGGTCCCACATCCGCGCGCGCTCCGCGAGCACGCGCTGTTGCTCGGCGTCGACGCGCGCGCGGTCGCGGCGCTCTTTGCGGTCCAGCCGCGACAGCGCCTGCCCGCGCAGCCACTCGGGATCCGCCGGCTCTTCCAGCCAGCGGTAGTGCATGCGGATGGCGAATCGCTCGACGTCGTAAGCGAGGACTTCGCCCGCCGCGGAGAGGATGCGGCCGTCGCGACTGGGGATCGGCTCGTAGCTCTCGGTGGTCCATTCGAACCCCGCGACGTACTCGTCCGCCAGCGCGAGCTGCAGGTACGCCAGGCGGGCGACGACCGCGAGCAACGGAATCACGAACGCGATGCACAACCACGCGAGCCGCACGCCGGGCCGCGCATCGGTCCGCCAGGGGACGCCGTCGTCCGCCGTGCGGTCGTGAAAGGAATGGCTGGGTCGATTGAGCATGGATTCCGGTGAGGAATCAGGATTCAGGAATCAGGATTCAGGAATCAGGATTCAGAGTTCAGGAATCAGAATTCAGGAATCAGAGCGCTGCGAGAATGTCGAGTCAGGTCATCCAGTGGGGCGGACATTCTTGACTGCCGACCGGTGCCGCGCGCCGTTCGGAGCAGACGAAATGTCTGCCCCACGATGTGTCACCACCGCGGCGAGTGTCCTCGTGGCTCCCAGGGAGACAGGCGACTCGCGCGGTGCACGATCGCTCCGCAGGCGACGACCGCTATCAACACGCAGAACGATCCCGCTGCTCGCGCCGCGGCGAACTCGACGATCGCGCGCAGATCGATTCCCTTTTCGACGAACCAGGCGCCGACGGCGGTCTCGATCGTCAGTACCGCGATCAACGACGGATAGCTCGCCGCGAGCAGTCCGATCGGCGACCGGCGCGGCCCCGTGTCCCGCCACATCGCGACCACGGCCGCGATGAGCGTCAACGCGCCCATGCGAATCCCCAGCGGTCCGGCGGCGAGGCAATCTCCCAACAGGCCGATCGCCGCCGCCCACGCGATCCCCCGCCAACCGGCGTTCGCGAAGACCGCGCAGCACGCGACGACCAGCAGCAGGTCCGGCGCGAAATCGCCCCACGGCAATCGCGGTACGAGCGCCGCCTGCGACACGAACGCGGCATACGCCGCGATGAGCCAGAGAATCGTTTTCATCGATTGTTCCAAATCGCGAAACCGCAAGCGTGGTTCAGGGGGCGAACCGCGCCGGGTTCGCCACGCGCCGCAACACATGGACTTCCCGCGGCTCGCGCGGCGGGCCGGCGGGTTCGACGCGAACCTCCCAGTGAGCCGCTCCCGGTTTCAACTCCGCCGCGACGATTCGGCCGTAATAGGCCGGCTCCGGCAAGAGTCCTTCGAGGTCGTCGGTGTAGACTTCGTCGCCGATGGCGACGGCGGCGGTCGCGTCGACGAACTTCAGCCGGCACAGTTCGCCGCCGTCTCCCTCGAGAATCCCCTGAGGACCGTAGGCGACGCCGCGCTCGCTCCTGCGGACGATCCGCGCGAGGCCGCGGTACTGAGGATCGGTCACGAGTTGCAGCGTGCTCGTCCAATGGCCCACGCGGGCGATGCGGCCGAGCACCGTTCGCCCGGCGAACACCGGTTGCCCGGCTTCGAGGCCGGAATCCTGTCCCTGATCGACGAGCGGCCCCTCCGCGTCGAGCACCAGCGACGACTCGCTGACCCCGGCGGCCGTCCCGCGGTCGAGCAACTTTCCCGCCCGCCACAACGTCGCGGCCTCTTCGCCGAGGACCGTCGCCGCGAGCAAATCCGGCACGACGAGCGGTTCGCCCGGCCGCGCGGGAAACGCGGCGGCTTCGTCGCCTTGCCGGCGATCCAACTCATCGCGCAACCGCGCCACTTCGGCTTCCAGCGCGCGGATGCGGCGCTGCGATTCGATCATGAGGATCGACTCGGTCGAATTATTCGACGACAGTGATTCCGCAGTGGCGCGCGGCGCGACGAATGCGATCAATCGATCCCGGCCATGCACTGCTAGCGGCGCGGCGCGATCGGCCCACTCCGCGACGACGCGTTCCCCCGGCAAGGCCGCATCCCGCACAGATCCGCGCACGGCGTCGCGCAGCGAACCGGGTGCGAAGGCAAACGCGATCGCGACCGTTGAGCAGACGCTGGCCGCGATCAAGTTCGATTTCGGAGAAGACGCCATCGACTCGTTCCCAACAACTCTCCAATACCAAGCCTTCTTCGCGCTCTTTGCGTGCTTCTGTTCAATTCGATCGAACAGAAGGTCGCGAAGGACGCGAAGAAATTCCTCGCGCCGGGTCGCGCGAGAACCGAGAGAGATCAACCGCTCCCGGCGTTGCCTGCGTCCGAGGCGTCGAACGTCCCGTGTTCGTCCCAGTATCGCAGCGACTTTACGTATAGATCATATCGCGCGTCCGCATACGGGCCGTCCAACTCGTAGAGCTTTGCCCTCGCACCATCACTCAACGCCCGCACTTGACGATCCCGCTCCTGCCACTCGCGCCCGGGAAAGCCGCCCGGGAAGACCGTCACGGCTTGGTCGACCATCTCGGCGACCTTTGCCGCACCGATTTCAATCAATCCGTCCCGCGTTTCACGCACGTACATGCCTGTGGGGTTCCAAATCCACTGCTCGAAGCCGCCGTTCTGGATCTCCATGTCCATATAGACGATCATCGAGAACACCTTTTCCACGTGCGAGAAAGGCGCGTACGCCTCCTCGTCATTCATGGTCCGCCAGTCGCCCCAAATGCGACTGTTGATATCGATGATCTTGTCTTCCAATTCGCCGACCGAGTCCGTCATCGTGCGCCCTCACTTGATCGTGGCGCGCTCCCCTGTCGGGTCGCGGCTAACCATCCGTTGGTCGTGCGTCGCGGATTTTCAATCATCCCCCGCGTCGAGGCTGTCTTTCCACCGCGCGAGGTGTTCCAAACAGATCGCCGTGCCGCGGGCGACCGTCGTCAGCGGGTCTTCCGTCACGCGGACCGGAATGCCGAGTTGTTCGTTCATCAACAGGTCGAGTCCCCGCAACAATGCTCCCCCGCCGGCGAGGACGAGGCCCGAATCGGCGAGGTCGGCGACCAGTTCCGGCTTGCACTGCTCGATCACCGAGCGGATGCAGCTCAGGATCGACTCGATCGGCTCGCGGAGCGCCTCGCGGATTTCCTCGCTGGTGACGACCGCCTTCCGCGGCACGCCGCTCACCGTGTCCAACCCGTTGACGTCGGTCGTGAGTTCCTGTTCCAGCGGATACGCGCTGCCGATCGCGAATTTCAGTTGCTCCGCGGTCTGCATGCCGATCCGCAGCGAGAAGTGCTGCTTCATGTACTCGACGATCGCCTCGTCCAT
>JBBDNT010000005.1:30939-44665 GCA_040877445.1 Planctomycetaceae bacterium | reverse complement strand
CGCGGCCCATGTCGCCGGGAATGAGCACCGGCTGGCCGATCTGCTTGTAGTCGGCCGGCGTCTCGGGATGGTTCGGCGGGAAGGCGCGGGTCGCCCCCTTGCGGTGCACCCACACCCGCTTGTCGACGTCGCCGATGCGGTGCGTCTCGAACTTGGCGATGTTGTGAGCCACGTCGTAGACCAAGCCCATCCCAAGCTGCTCCCACGACTGGCCGAAGACGCGCTCGAAGACCATCCGCGCCTGGTGCATCAGTAGCTGGCGATTGCACCACGCGTAATTCGCCGCCGCCCGCATCGCGCCGAGGTAATGCTCCCCTTCAGGGCTGTTCACCGGCGCGCAGGCGAGTTGCCGGTCGGGAAGGTGGATGCCGTACTTCTCCGGCACGCCGCGCAACAGCCGCAGCGCGTCGTCGCACACCTGGTAGCCGAGTCCCCGCGAGCCGGAGTGGATCATCACGCAGACCATCCCCTCCTGCAGCCCCATCGCCTGCGCGGCCTGCTCGTCGACGACTTCATCGACGACCTGCACTTCCATGAAGTGGTTTCCCGAGCCGAGCGTGCCGCACTGGTCCGAACCGCGCTCCAGCGCCCGGTCGCTGACGAGCTCGGGTTCGGCCCCGTCGAGGCGGCCGCGGGCCTCGGTGTGCTCGATGTCCCGCTCGACGGCGAGACCCCGCTTGACGAGCCAGCGCGGGCCTTCGCGCATCATCTGCCGCAACTCTTCCTTGTCGAACGTGAACGGCCCGGACTGCCCGACGCCGGCCGGCACGTCGCGGAAGAGCTGATCGATCAACTGCTTGAGGCGGGGCTGCACGTCGCGCTCGAACAGCTTCGAGCGGACGAGGCGCACGCCGCAGTTGATGTCGTACCCCACACCGCCGGGAGAGATCACGCCCCCCTCGTCGGGATCGGTGGCGCACACGCCGCCGATGGTGAAGCCGTAGCCCCAGTGGATGTCCGGCATGGCGAGGCTCGCAAGCTGAATGCCGGGCAGAAAGGCGACGTTCGCGACCTGCTCGGGCGCCTCGTCGTGGCGAATCGCCTCGATGAGCTTCGGCCCGGCGAAGATCAAGCCGTCCACGAGCATGCCGGGCCGGTAGGACTTGGGGATCCTCCAGCAGTAGTCGTCGACTTTTTCGAGGGGGCCGGAGTAGGGCATGGGGGAGGAGTGGGTAGTGGATAGTGGATAGTGGGAAGTGGATGGAGATCAGAGATCAGAGACCAGAAGTCAGAGCCGGTGGCCGGGACGCTTGCGGTTTCGCGGCGATCCTGAGGCGGCATCGCCCAGCTATTCGATTGAGTCGAGTCGAGCATACGAACCAGTCTCATAGTAGGCCTTGGTGATTCGGAGAACTTTCTCGATGTCGGTCAGCACATTGCGCTCCTGGCAGAAGTAGCCTTGATCGCTCTCCCAGAGGCGAACTTCAGCCGTCCCGCCCGACTGATCTTCGTATTGCCATTCTGCCATCATCTGAAACAGCGCATATCTTCCGGCGCCTCCGATCACGATGAAAACGTCATCGGCGTCGTCATGCTCGGTGCAATTTAGCCGCACGATCGGGAAGCAGTAGTTGTCCATTCGGCGGATCGCGGCTTCGACCTGCTCCCAGGTGGGTGAGGGCACGGTTTCCTCATCCCAAGGACGGCCATTGCGGTGGTATCGAACGACCGTCATGTGATGAATCGGTGATGGCATGCAATGTACAGCGTAATTCGTAACTAATGGATAGTGTCAAAGGGCGTAGTCATACGTCAGATCTTGAACTGCCTGCGCGTACCGTCGCAGCAGTACCAATGCTCTGTCGTTCTGATAACTCTCCGCGACTTCGAATGCCGCCGCAGTTGGAATCGCTCCCGCAGCGAGGAGCGTCTTGGTTAGTTCCGTGGACTCATGCTCCGGGTCGATTAGTCCCTGCGACGCAGCATCGCTCTCCAAATCGATGGCGTGGACGAGGGGAGTGAAATCCTCGCCCCAATCGCGGAAGGGTCGGTTCAGCTCCGCCCCCGCATTGATCAGACGACGAACGATTTCGATGTTTCCTTGTTCGATTGCCAGATGCAACGGAGGCGGATGCGGGTCGTCAGCGACATTCACATCGACTCCCGCGGCAATCAGAGCCTCAACCGCGGCGAGGTCTTGCGTCCAAACCGCGTGGGACAATCCTTGTGCGTCCATCACATTGTCTTCTCCACAACTTTCTCAGTGCCTCGCAACTCATGACTGTTACCTCAAATATCCACGATCACCGCTGCCTCCCAGCCGCCGTCCGTCTGTACCACGCGCAACTGGTGATATGTGATCGCCTTGACTTCGGATGCCATCCGATGCCGCGAGGCGTCCATTGGTTCGCCCTGGATCGTCGCTTTCAGGCCGGTTTGCGAAACTTCGACGTCGAATTCGCAGGGCAGCAGCCTCTCGGACTCGAAGTGATGGAGCAACTCGCCGAGCCAGTCGAATAGCAAATCGTCTCGTCGCTCGCCGTGGATTTCGAGTTCGAACGATCGCTCAGGGCGGACTGCCTCGGGGTTATCGACCAGCAGCGAAAGGAACCCCCGACCCGCCTCGGCGAAGAGTTCATCGAGCGTCGCCGCGGTGATTCGCAGGCCGACGTCGGCGGTGTGGTCGAAGGTTTCGTGCATGGTCCGCGGTCAGAGGTCAGTTGTCAGTTGTCAGTTGCAGAGGCGGGGGCAGCGACCCGGACGCTCGGAGTGTCCGGGTCGCTTGATCGGTCAGTCGCCGCGAAACCGCAAGCGTGCGGTTTGCCGGATTGTCGTTATCATACCCGATCTGCCCCCTACCCGGTGAAGAACTCTCTCCCTCCCTCTGACTTCTGACTTCTGACCTCTGACCATGCCCGACTCCGCGACCACCGCCGAGGTTCGCACCGCGCGCTTGATGCTGCTTGCGGCGGCGCTGTTGTGGAGCCTGTCCGGCGTCATCATGAAGAGTCCGCCGATGGAGCGGATGCCTTTGGAGTGGCGGGGACCGGTGAGCGCGTGCTGGCGGGCGGTGTTCGCCGTCGCGGTGTTGCTCCCCTTCATTCGGCCGGCGCACGTGCGTTTTCGCCCGGCGTTGGTGCCGATGACGCTCGGCTTCGCCGCGATGAACGTGCTATATCTCACGGCGTTGACGATGACCACGGCGGCTGCGGCGATCTTCCTGCAATCGACGAGCACGTTCTGGGCGCTGGTGTTCGGGGCGGTCTTCCTGCACGAGCGGATCGAGCGGCGGAGCGCGCTGGCGGTCGGCTGCGCCCTCGTCGGGATCGCATGGATCGTCGCCGACGACTGGGGCGGAGAGAACTCGCGAGGGAACTTCATCGCGCTGGCTTCGGGGGTGTCTTACGCGGTGGTGGTGCTGTCGCTGCGTTCGTTGCGGCAGGAAGGCTCGGCGTGGCTGATCGCGGTGGGACTGGGGGTCAGCGCGGTGCTGCTGGCGCCGGTCGCGATGACGCACACGGCCGCCCTCGACGGATCGCAATGGGCGTTACTGGCGGTGCTGGGGGCTTTTCAGATGGCGGCCCCGTATATTCTGTTCGCGCGGGGTTTGCGGGCGGTGACGGCGCAAGAGGCGGCGTTGATCACGCTGATCGAACCGGTGCTGAATCCGCTGCTGGTGTGGCTCGCGTGGGGCGAACCCGCGTCGCGGGCCACGCTGACGGGAGGCGGGCTGATTCTGCTCGGCCTGTCGCTGCGCTACGCGGCGGCTTTTCGTCGTCGCCCGCCGGCGCGACCCGCGTCGTCGGCGCAGGCGGACCGGCGAGACGAAACGAGGTGAACATTCGCCGGTTGCCCGTTGCCGAATCGCGACGTAGCTTTTCCGGTCACCCGTCGCAATCCCGGTAACACTTCATCCGCACGGCGGAGGTCGAGTTCGACGCGCCGGGCTGCGTCGGGCGAACTTCAGTTCGCCGAGCGAAGCCCGCCGCGCACTCGGCGAAGTTTTTCCGATGTCGGGGGCGCCGATCCGCGATGGCGGGCACGACGAACTGAAGTTCGTCCTACCCGCCCGATCGTCGACCTCGGAACTCGAATCGGCCGATATGCCGGTCGCGTGAACCGTCACCAATCCCGCAACCTCGTCGAAAGCGGCGCGAGTCCGATCATGCTCAGCGCTCCTGCCGATCCGATTTCCGGCGCCATCGGAGACTACGCCGAGGTCGCGCTGTCCTGTCTTCGCGCGGGGGCCACACTGCGGGCGCCGATCTACGAAGACCGGGCGGACGGCCGGGTGCTGCTGCTGGCCTCCGGAATGCGGATCACCGAGACGTTGTTGAAGAAGCTTCACGGCCGGGGCAGCACGCAAGTGCTGGTTCATCGCCGGGAACTGGCACGGCTGACCGGACCCGGGGCCGCGAGCCAGGTCAGCGCCGCGGGCAAGCACGATCCCGCGATCTCGGAAGAGCGCGATGCGCATCAGCGGTGGAGCCCCTCGGCCGGCTCGCTGATTCACGACGTGCGGCTGCACGGGACGAACACCTACCGCCGCGAAGAGCGGCGGCGGTTCGTGAAGATCTTTCAAGGCTCGGTGCGGCAGCTGGATGCGATGTTCGAGCAGATCGAGGCGGGCGACGCGCGGGACGTGTCGCAGCTTTCGACGATGTGCAGCGAGTCGCTGGCGAACATCGTCCACGATCTCGACCTGTTCGTCGCGATGGGACTTGAACCGGCGACCGACAAGTACCCCTGCAAACACAGCTTGCAGTCCGCGATGCTCGCGATGTCGATCGGGACGATTCTGGGACTGCGGGCCGAACACCTGATCGAACTCGGTATCGGCTGCCTGCTGCACGACGCCGGAATGCTGCGGATCGACGAGAAGGTGGTCAACTCGATCCGCCCCCTGAGCCGCGTCGAGTTCCTCGAAATCACCAAGCATCCCCTGCTCACCTACGACATGATGCAGCAGCTCCGCGACATGCCCAACGGCTCGCGGATGGTCGCCTACCAGATGCACGAGCGGCTCAACGGGACCGGCTACCCGCGGCAACGGACCGCCAACCAGATTCACCCGCTGGCGAAGATCGCCGCGGTGGCCGACGTGTTCGTCGCCCTCGTGTCGCCGCGACCGCACCGGCCGGGACTGATGCCCTACCACGCGATGGAGCGGATCATTCAGGGAACGCACCAGGGACTGTACGACGCGGAGGTCGCGCGGGCCTTGCTGCACACGGTGTCGCTGTTTCCGATCGGCTCGTACGTGGAAGCGAGCGACGGCCGCGTGGGGCGGGTGCTGCGGTCCAACCGCGACTTGTACACGCGGCCGGTCGTCGAGTTGTCGCGGCCGGGGGTTCCCGGCGAGGCCGCGGTGATCGACCTCTCGAAGGAGCCGGGCCTGTCGATCGTCCGCCCGCTCGAATCGCTCGCCCCGGCGGCGCCGGCCGGCGACGACCATCTCGCCGACGACGACCGTCTTGCCGACGAGATCGCGGCGGCGGATTTCTGGGAGTGACGAAGGCATGATATCGGCCTTCGTCTTGCGGCTTCCACCATGAATTCGAAGACGCCCCGCTCGGGGCGTCGCATTTCGATTCCTTCCTACCCGCCGATCACCGTAGGACGGAATTGTATTCCGTCCGCCAAAATACGCCTCGACGAATCGCAAGGCGCGCGTGTTCGCACGCAGCCCGCAAGCGCGCCTCACGTCCCGCCCGGCAGGCGGGACGTACTTTGTCCCTTCGCGAACATCGTGAAGCCGCAGCACCGCGGCGGGCACGACGGATTGGCAATCCGTCCTACCCGCCGGTGTGCCGTCGTCTCTCCGCGACCTCGGCGCCCTCGGCGGTTCAGTCATCGATCTGCTTCCATCCATCCGTCACGAACCGCCGCGCGCGCCTTGGATGGGAATCGTCGGATGCCGCTGGGCGAATGGCGGTGGGAGGATCGGGGGCCGTGTGGTCACGAGAGGCGTTTCTCATTCCGCACTCGCGTTCCCGCACCCGAGGTCCATTCCGGCAGAATGGACCTACAGTAGGACGGATCGGCGATCCGTCATGCGATGCGCTCGGGGGGTGGTATCAGATCGACGATTCTTCGGTTGGCGCGCGGGGTTGAAGCGCCGGGCGGGCTGGTGAAACCGCGAAGGGGACGGACGGTTCGGCGATCCGTTCCACGATGCGCTCGGGGGTGGTATCCGATGCATGATTCTTCGGTTGGCGCGAGGGGTCGAAGCGCCGGGGGGGCGGAACCGCGAATGGGCGGACGGATCGGCGATCCGTCCTACGGGGAACGGAAGGGACTTTCCAGAAAATTGAAGTCGCCGTAATCGACTTTGTGATAGGCCATGAAGATCCCAGCGCGGCCAAGCCGCAACCATAGCCTCGAACGAAGTCGCGAAGGCGCGAGGAGACGACGAGGAAACCACGATGGCGGGCCGCGGTGATTCGTCGGGGCCGCAACGAGATCGGTGCGATTCGAATCGCCGCGGGAGGTGCGATTCACTCCAATCGAACCGCCGGACCGTATTCACTTCGCTTCTTCGCACCGCAAACGTTCGACTTCCGTTCTTCCTGCGCGAATTTTCGACCACGGATTCCACTGATGGGCACTGATGAATCGCGGATCTTTCGGCCGGTTCCTCTCCGCGACCTCGGCGGCCTCAACGGTTTCGAAGAAGCCGGGTTGAAGTCGTCGAAGATTTCGAACCGCTGAGTGCGCCGAGGGCGCCGAGGTACGGGAGCGCGAAGCCATCAACGTACCGGCTCTGCCGCGACTTTCGACCATCGGGTTTCGCTCGTCGGCGAGGTTCGAACAGCAGATATCCGTGTCGATCCGTGTGATCCGTGGTAAAAACTGTTTCGGTTGCGGCTGTGCCGCGCCGGGAACTTCGCGTGCTTCTGTTCGAAAAGCCGATCGAACAGAAGCACGCCAAGGGCGCGAAGAAAGCAAATTGCAGCAAACTCGTGGCTCCCTTCTTCGTGCCTTGGCGTCTTCGTGGTGATTCCAGCTTTCGACCGTCGCACCTCGTGGCATCGTACTCATCCGTGGTCGGAAATTTGGCGCAAGCTGCGAAGATTCGAAACGTTAATAGCACGAAGTCGGCGCCGTGGGTCCGGTCGGTGAACCAGCAATCGAGATAGCCTTCATAGGCGCGTCGCGCCGTCCCCTCTCCCACCGACATCCACAGAGGAAGGTAGCACGTGCGGAGCGTTCGCCGGGCGGTCGAATCGTGCGGCAGTCCGCACAGCCAGCGCAAGGCCGGACCGGAGGAGAGGACGTAGAGCGCCGCGAGCGCCGCCAGAACCAGCGCTCCCGAGCCGAAGCCCGGAAGCCACGACCTGCGTTTCGCTTCGTTCGTCTGCATGGGACTCCTTTCCCGCGAGGACGGCCGATCGTCGGGTTCGGCCGGATTTTCATATCCATGCGAACATTGTGGATAGTTGATCCGAGCGATGCAAGAGGAATTTCGAAAAATTCGGCGCGAAACCGCCGGCGTCATTCGCCTGCCGCGGCGCGAGGCTGGAAGATCGGCACGCGGGCGAGGCCCAGTTTGTTCGCCCAGTAACGCGCCAGCACGCCGAGCGTCGCGAAGCCGTACCGCACGCTGCGCCGGAAATTGATGCTCGAAGCGTCCTTGAAATATCTCACCGGCACTGGAATGTCCCCCAGCCGGAAGCCGAAGTGCACCGCCTGCGCGAGAAACTCGCTGTCGAACACGAAGTCGTTCGAGTTCCGCTCGAAGGGAATCGTCTCGAGCACTTCACGGCGATAGGCGCGGAACCCGCTGTGGAAGTCGCCCAGGTTCTGCCCCAGCGCCGAGTTCTCGACGCTCGTGAGGAAGCGGTTCGCGAAATACTTGTAAAGCGGCATGCCGCCGTCGAGAGCTTCGCGCCGCGTGCGAATTCGCGAACCGAGCACGCAATCGCAGATTCCCAGCCGCAGGATTTCGACCGCGACGGGAAACGCGCGGGCGTCGTACTGGAAGTCGGGATGGATCATCACGATGAAATCGGCCCCGGAGTCCAGCGCGTGCCGATAGCACGTTTTCTGGTTGCCTCCGTAGCCGAGATTTCGCTCGTGCGTGATCACGGTGAGGCCCAGGCGGCGGGCGACGGCGACGGTGTCGTCGCGGCTGCAATCGTCGACGAGGAGGATCTCGTCGACGTGCTCGCGGGGAATGTCGGCGAGCGTCCGTTCGAGCGTGGCGGCGGCGTTGTACGCCGGCATCACGACGACGGTCCGCCCGCGCGGCGGCCGCGGTTCGTAGGGCGGAAGCGACGTGCTCGTCATGCGGGCGGGGGATCGGGTTTCTACGGGCATCGTTCTTTCTCGTGGTGTTCGTCGTAGTGGTGTTCGCCTTGGAGAAGTCGCGAAACCGCAAGCGATGAGGGAATCATTCAGTAGTTCCAAGTTCCGGAATTTCGATCGGAAAGGATCGTCATTCCCGCGGAGGCATCCCGTCATTCCCGCGGAGGCGGGAATCCAGTCCCACGCCGGAGCGGCAACGATCCATGATGCTAACTCCCGCATCCGCTGGATGCCCGCCTTCGCGGGCATGACGCGCGGTGCGGCCTCGCCGAACTGCCAATACGAAACTTGGAACTACCGTCATTCCAGCGGGCGGCCGGTGACGACCTGGAACTGCTCGCCGATGTACGAGCGATAGACTTCCGCCGGCTCGACGACGCGGCAACTGCGGGCGCGGGCTTCGTCGAGAAAGCTCGAATCCTCGGGCATCCGGTTGAGGTCCATCACCGCCATCGGCGAACGCAGCATCGCCGGGTTGACGTTCCCGCGGCGATGCCCCGCGGTGAGGTGCGGATCGGCGATGACGACCACGTCCATCAGCGTGTCGTAAAGATTGTTCCACGAGACGTGGCGGGCATCGAACTTGTGGGCGAGCTGGGCCGCTTCCGCTTCGTCCGGGGCGGTGACGGCGACCGTTCCGTGCCGCTTGCCGATCCCGTAGCACAAACTCGGCGCGAGGCCGGAGGCGCCGAGGATCAGCACGTTGCGGCGTTCGAGCGAGCGGTTTCCCGCGCCGGGCTGCCCCGCGACCGCTTCCAACGCCTTGACGGCGTGCTTCCACAACACCGCGTACGCATGCCATCCGTCGGAGCGTTCGAGCAGAAAATCGGCCGATTGCGCGCGGCGGGCGGTCGCGTCGACGTGGTCCGCCAAGGGCAGCATCGCCGGTCCTTGCCGCGGATCGACGAACAAGGCTTGAATTCCCAGTTTCTTCAACGGCTGGGGCAGGTTCTCGGGCCGGCCGGGGTGAATCGGCAGGCAGCGCGTGGGGAGGTCGTGCCTCTTGAAGCCGGCGTTGAGCGTGCGGATCGTGTGCTCTTCGCGATCGCCGAAGCCGATGATCCCGACGAACCGCGTTTGCGGGCCGATCGACGCGGAATCGTAGATTTCCTGAAGGTCGAACAGCGTCGCCTGATCGTCGAACAGCCGCATCGACGGTTCGAGCGCGGCGTACACCCAGGGCGCGCCGTAGCGCAGGCCGAGGATCGTCAACATCCGGCCGGACGCGCCGAAGCCGATTCCCACCAGCGGCTTGTCTCGCTTCTTCGCGACCGCGGCGAGCAGCGACCAGGCGTCTTCCAGCGTCTCGGTGCGATAGGCCAGCTTGACGACGTCGGCATCGAGCTTCAAACATTTTTCGTAGACGCCGTCGAGATCGCGGGGGCGCTCGTCGGTCCGCGTGAAGCTGACGACTCGTTTCGTGTGGCCGAAGCGGGGAACCTGCCCCGCGATGTCGTGCTCCAGCTCGACGTAGGCCGGTCCCGCGACGATCGCCTGCCGCAGCAACGCGAGCCGCTGCTCTTCGCTGCCGCGGTAGCTTCCCCCCTGCTCTTCCCGTCGGCAGGAAACGAGCACCGGCTTGGCGACGCCTTCGAGCAAGTCGGCGACGTTCGGCTCCTTGACGAGCTGGTCGAGGCACAATTCGACGAGATCGCTGCGCTGCGCCGCGTTGACGAGATCGACCTTCGCCAACGTCCGCGAGTGGGGGGATACGGATACGCAGAGCATGGCGCGCCGCACGGGATGGTGAAAGCGGAAATGACGCAGTCCATTCTCCGCCCGGCGGGGAGACAACGCAAGCGCGAACCGCGACGGGGCAACCGCGGGGTGGCTGGGGTCGGAGCGAAGCGAAGCCCCCAGCGAATCGCCGACGCGCCCGCCCATCACTGGGGGCGATCCGCCGAGCGACGCCGCAGGACGTGGACGGGCTCTCGCGGCGGATCGACCCCAGCCACCCCCGGGAAGAGGCGATGGCCCACCGCGATGGAAGTTCGCCGCTTCAATCCCCGTTCACTCAACCGCTTGAAAGCCGGACGATCTCGACAATCGGGGACGCGCCGATACGCGACTTCACGGCTGAGAAGCGAGCACCGCGATCCCCGCCTGGGACAGTCGTGCCGCGGCCTCCGGTTCCACGTGACCGGCCGCGTGCAACACGGTCGGCGCGGTCGGGTGGCGCTGCCGGTAGGTGGCGATCACTTGCGCCGCTTCCGCCGAATCCCACAAATGGTCCACCGGGCAGATCAGCACGTGCGTGCCGTCGGCGCGAATGCCGAGCGGCAGGCCGATCGACTCGACGCGGCGGAACGGCTGTTGGGCGTGGGCGGCGTAGAGCATCTGCATTTCGCGGAGGATCGCCATGCCGTCGCTTTCGGTGCGGGCCTGCGAGGCGGCGGAGACGAGGGCCGCGCGGTTTTCCACGTTTTCGAGCGAACGCAGCCGCTTGACGTAGTACAGCCGCCGCGTCGTGGTGTATTGCTCGCCGTGCAGGAACGCGTGGCGCACTTCGTCGTCGACTCCCAGATCGGCGAGTTCCCGGTCGAGAGCCTGATTGATCTCGTGCGGGAGCTTGTTGGCGACGGCGTCCTTGAATTCGGCCGTGGTGGGGAGCAGGCCCAGTCCGGGAAGCGCGAGGCCCAGCCCCGCCTTGCCGACCATCGTGCCGATGTTCTTCCGCCGGGCCATCTGGTCGAGCAGCCCTTCGAGGACCGGGTTCGTGGTTTCGGGATCGCAGTCGATTTCGGCGGCGAATCGGCGGCGCGTGTTGCTGCCGGCCCGGCGATCGACCTTGTTGATGAACGGCGAGACGGAATGCTCGAGCCCCTTCGGCGCCCGCTTCAGCGTGCTCACCGGCTCCTTGAGGATGATCAGCGCGCCGCGGGGAGCGGCGGTCAGGTTGCCGAGCACTCCTTCGACGAACTGCGGATCGCGGCTGAGTCGGCGGGCCCGCTCGACGGCGTGCATCTCGCGGATGCGTAGTTCGAGCATCCCCATGCCGCGGGCCGGCAGGTCGCCCCATTTCGTCTTCAGGCGAAAATCGTACCAGTAGCCCCGCAGGGGGACTTCCTCGTCGATCTCGTAGTTCGGGCCGCGAAGCAGTTCGGCCGGCAGCAGATCCGACGCCCGAAACACGCGGACCGGCTCGACCGGAACCAGCAGCTCGTCGCCCGCCGCACGCGGGGCGGCGACGAAGCTCGGACAAAGTAACGCCAGGACCAGCGGAACGCAGCGGATCATCGGGAACCTCCCAAGCGAAGTCGGGCGGGGATCGTAGGGGACCGCGGGATTCCGGACAAGGCGGATCCTCCGCCCCGAACCCACAACCGAAAGGAATCTCGACGCAATGATGCAGCGCTGCGGAGCCGCAACTAAAGGAAACAGGATTCTCACCACGGATGGCGCTGATAAGCACGGATATTCCTATCAATCCAATCAGTGCCCATCGGTGAAATCCGTGGTCGAACTCGCGCACGATGCGCAGATCCCAACCCTTGCCATACGAAAGAAGATTGCGTCGATGCCGTAGCGTCCGGCCACGATTCGGGACCAGGTTGCCTTGCCCTTCGCACTGCAATCGTTTCACTTTCGTCTTTCCTGCGCGAATTTCACGTCACAGGACTCGACGGGCAGAAAAATGGGGGGCAGAAAAATGCCGACGCGGCGGATTCACGTCGGACTCGAGGTTTCGGGACGAGCCGCCGGATCGGTCCGCCGGACTTCGGAACGCACGGGGCCGTCCTTCCTGCGAAGTGCTCGACACGCTTTTCAACCGCCCCGAATCACCCACACGCCCGTCGGCAAAATCTCGACATTTTTCTGCCCCTCATTTTTCTGTCCCCCATCGACCGCTTGGTTGCGGCTTCGCCGCGCTGAGGCCTTCGCACTGCAAATCATTTCACTTCTGTGTTTTCTGCGCGAATTTTCGACCACGGATTCCACGGATGGGCACTGATGAAATCGGAAAATCCGTGCTCATCAGTGCCCATCCGTGGTGAGAATTCTGCTTTCCTTGGTTGCGGCTCCGCTGCGCTGTGATCTTCTGTTCGGAATGAATCGAACAAAAGGTCGCCAAGGACGAGCCCCGCCGACGATTTTTCCGTCTTCGAACGTGCTGCGCTCGTTCGGCGGATGCTCGCGGCTTCGCGTCTGTCGGTGAGCACCCGTCGGCGGTACAATGTTCGCGATTTCGACTTCGTTTTCCGGACGGCCGCCATGCCCTCGTGGACCGATTTCCGCTCTCGAATGCCGGTGGCCGGAGAGTGGGCGTACTTCGATCACGCCGCCGTCGCACCGCTTTCCGGCCCGGCGCGGGATGCGCTGCGCGAGTGGGCCGACGACGTCGCTTCCTCCGGCGATGCGCATTGGCCGAAGTGGCGCGGGCGGATCGAACAAGCCCGGCGACTCGCCGCCGAGTTGATTGCCGCGGACGAGGCCGAGGTCGCGCTGATTCGCAACACCACCGAGGGAGTGAACATCGTCGCGGAGGGCTTTCCGTGGCAGCCGGGCGACAATGTCGTGCTGCCGACGGGCGAATTTCCCACGAACCTGTTTCCCTGGCTGAATCTGGCGGATCGGGGCGTCGAAGTCCGGCAAGTTCCCGCGGAGAACGAACGGCTCGATCTCGACCGCATCGCCGACGCGTGCGACGAACGAACGCGGATCGTCGCGGCGAGTTGGGTCGGCTACGCGACCGGCTGGCGGAACGGTCCGCGCGAACTGGCGGAGGTCGCGCATTCTCGGGGGGCGCTGTTGTTCCTCGATGCGATTCAGGGGCTGGGCGTCTTCCCGCTCGACGTGCGGGCGAGCGGCGTCGACTTCCTCGCCGCCGACGGGCACAAGTGGCTGCTGGGGCCGGAAGGGGCCGGCGTGTTCTATCTGCGCCGCGCGCACCTCGACCTGCTGCGGCCGCTCGGTCTCGGCTGGAACAGCGTGCGGCAGGCGGGGAGTTACGATAACCCGCAACTGGACCTGAAGCCGAACGCGGGCCGCTACGAAGGGGGCACGTACAACGTGGGCGGCATCGCGGCGCTGGCGGAGAGTCTCGCGCTGTTGCTCGAATTCGGCGTCGAGGCGATCTCGCGGCGATTGCTCGAAACGACCGACGAACTATGCCGGATGCTGACCGAAGCCGGTGCGACGATCGTCAGCGATCGCGAAGGCGAACGGCGATCGGGGATCGTCGCATTCGACTGGCCGGGAGAAGACCCGGCGGCGGTGAGAAAGCGATGTTTGGATCGGCAGGTGGTGCTGAGCTGCCGCGGCGGCCGATTGCGCATCAGCCCGCACGTCTACATGAACGAGGAGGACGCGGAGCGATTGCTGGCGGCGCTGCGACGTGAATCGTGGCGTCGTCCCGTTCGAGGCGGGTAGGACGGAATTGTATTCCGTCGTGCCCGCCTTCCGAGAATGTCGCGAACTCCCGACGAGTTTCCTATGCTCGAGCGACCGAGGAGACCTTCGGTCGGAAAACGTGGCAGGG
>JBBDNT010000005.1:0-30929 GCA_040877445.1 Planctomycetaceae bacterium | reverse complement strand
ACCCTGCCACAACGAGGATGGCGTGAAACCGCGCTTCGGCGGACGGAATGCAATTCCGTCCTACGACGCCCGCCGCGGCGACATCCAACTTCACGACGACGCCAGCCCCAGCACGTCCGCCATGCCGTACAGCCCCGCGCGTTGCGTGACGACGAACTTCGCGGCGGCGAGCGCTCCGTGGGCGTAGCAATCGCGGGTGTGGCCGCGGACGTCGATCGACAGCGTCTCTCCCATCATGCCGAAGATGATCGTGTGCTCGCCCACGTTGTCCCCCGTGCGGAGGGCGTGATAGCCGATCTCGCTGCGCGGCCGTCGGCCGACGCGCCCTTCGCGCCCGTGAACGTGCTCGGTCTGGCCCATCTCCTCCGCGACGATCCGCCCGAAGCGGAGGGCGGTGCCGCTGGGGGCGTCCTCCTTGAAGCGGTGATGCCGTTCGACGATCTCGACGTCGACACCCCCGGGCAGACCCTTCAGCGCCCGGGCCGCCTCGCGGACGAGCTGCATCGCGATGTTGACCGCGAGGCTCATGCTGGGGGCGAACACGACCGGCGTCGACAGGGCCGCAGCGCGAATCGCCTGCTGCTGCTCCTCGGACAATCCCGTCGTGGCGGCAACCAGCGGGATCGCTCGCTCGCCGCACAGTTCGGCGACGACGACCGCTCCTTCCGGCGTGGAGAAGTCGATCACCACGTCGACGCGCTCGCCGAGTTCGGCCGCGACCGGCACGCCGATGCGGCCGACGCCCGCGAGTTCGCCGGCATCGGCGCCGAGATGCGGCGAACCGGGCGCTTCGAGCGCGGCGGCGATTTCGAGGGCGGGATCGTCATGGGCCAACGCGACGATCCGCCGTCCCATGCGTCCGGCGGCGCCGTTGATTGCGATGCGAATCGGATCGGGCATGGGTAATTTTCTTCAGTCCTCGCCGGCTTCGGGCGTCTCGTGCTTCGATTTCCTGGCGCGGCGCGCCGGCTCGTCCATGAGTTCGTTTACGCCCTCGTGATCGAACAGTACGGGAAATCCCCCCGCCGCCACGAAGACCGCGACTCCATCCCGCAGCACCAGTACTTCTGGGTGATCCACCTGGAATCGGTCGCCATTCACCAAGGCGACGGTGAACGGCCGGAAAGGCTTCCGGCGTTGAAACGCTCGAAGCATCCGTTCGAAGTATGTGCGGGTCATATAGGTCTCCCGAAACAGCCGGTCGATCGACTTCCATCGTAGCACGTTGTGAGACGCGCACCCAGTGGATCTCGCGACCTTGCATTCACCCATCCCGCCGCACCGTCGCCGGGGAGAACGCCGGCAGACAAATCGCGATGTATTCGGCCCCCTCCGCTTCGGGCGAGCCGTAGCGGACCCATTCGCCGCGATGCGCGATCACCGCCTGTCCTTCGCGGACGTCGAGCGCGCCCGCGGCGTGTTCCACGCGGAGCATGCCCTTCAGCACGACGGTGTACTCGTCGAACTCCGGCGTCTGACCCGGTTCGATCCAACCGGCGGGGCTGTGCATCACGGCGACGCTCACTGCGTCGGTCGCGCTGTTGACGCGGCCGATGAACTCGCGGATGAGCTTCGGCTTGTTGCCGGCGGCCTCGATGCGGGTCGGGCGTTCGATCAACGTGGGCATGGGGAACAGCCGCAGTGGGAAGGCGGGCGGGAAATGGAACGAGTTCAGGATGCGGATCGAATCGGAAGGGCATTTTGCACTCGATGCGGACCGAATGCAAACGCTTGCTGTTTCGCGCCGAGGGGAAAGAAGGGGACAGGTCCATTTTCCGCGGGGGACCGCTACCACGTCGGACGAGCAGAATGCGGAAAATGGACCTGTCCCCTTCGCCACGCCAATCCGCCGCGATGAGCCGGCATGACGCCGCTTGCCAATTTCGGATCGAATCGGCTACCGTAAGGCGATGAAGACCAAGCCGCCCGCCGGCGGGGCGAATGCGCCGTGTGTGCCGATGACCGTCCCGCGCTTCGTCGCGGCCAAAGCGGAGGGACGCAAGCTCGCCGTCCTGACCGCCTACGATCATCTCTGGGCGGGACTGGTGGACGCGGCCGGCGTCGATGGGATCCTCGTCGGCGACACGCTCGGGATGGTCGTCCAGGGGCACGCGACCACGCTGCCGGTCACGCTCGACGAGATCATCTACCACGGTGAAATGGTCGCCCGGGCCGTGCGACACGCGCTGGTGATCGTCGATCTGCCCTTCATGACGTACCAGGTCAGCCCGCAGCAGGCGGTGGAAAGCGCGGGGCGGATTCTGAAGGAAACCGGGGCCTCGGCCGTCAAGTTGGAAGGGGGCGTCAATCAGTCCCGGACCATCCAGGCGCTCGCCGACGCCGACATTCCGGTGATGGCCCACGTCGGCTTGCGGCCGCAATCGGTCCGCAAACTCGGCGGGATGGGGAAGGTCCAGCGGAACGAACAAAGCCTGCTCGCCGACGCCCGCGCCGCCCGCGACGCGGGGGCGTTCGCCATCGTGCTGGAACTGATTCCGCGCGGCGTCGCGAAGGCGGTGACCGCCGAGGTGGACGTTCCCACGATCGGCATCGGCGCGGGACCGGACTGCGACGGGCAGGTGCTCGTCCTGCACGACATGCTCGGCCTGACCGAAGGCTTCCACCCGAAGTTCCTCAAGCGGTACGCGGAACTCCGCGACGCGGGAAGCGGCGCGATCCGGCAATACGTGGAGGAAGTTCGCGGCGGAGTATTTCCGGACGCGGCGCATAGCCACGATTAACCGGAAGATTTCGACGCAAAGGCGCAAAGGGCGCGAAGGAACGCAAAGAAAGCCGCGGGGTCGACTTGTCGGCCGATCCGCGGCAACCTGCGCTGCCGACGTCTCGATCGTATGCAGCAAGTTTCGCCAAGTTCCTACCGTCGCTGGTTCGTCTTCCGTCTTTGCGGTTCTTTGCGCCCTCAGCGGCTTTGCGTCGAAAACGCTGTCGACCGGCGCCCTTGTAGACGAACAGTCCGCTTCTTGAACCGGCCGCTCGAAACCGCAAGCGGCGCGGTCAGCGGAGGAGGACTTCCCCCTTGCCGAATTCGAGGAAGTCGCCGGCGTAGCGTCGCAGCGCGGCGCCGAGCAGATCCGCCGGGACGGGGAAGCCGAGTTCCTTCAGCCGCAGCAGGTAGAAGCGCAGGAACACGAACCGTTGCGTTCCCGAGTGGCGGAAGGTGGGGAGCAGCTCGACGTCGTCGTTCCCCAGCAGGGCGATCGTGCCGCGGCGCATTCCCGCGCCGGGACGGATGCCGCATTCGCCGAACACGAGAATCGTGCCGGCGAGCATGTTGAAGCCGGGAGCGTCGCCGCAGTCGCCGCCGACGGCGATCGTTCCGCGGCGCAGGGTGTGGCCGATTTCGTTGCCGGCGTTGCCTTCGACGAGAATCACGCCGCCGGTCATGCCGCGCCGTCCCCCGCGGTAGACCGCGCCGACGAGATGCCCGGCGTCGCCTCGCACGTGGATCGCCCCGCCGTGCATCTCGGCCCCGAGCCAGTCGCCGGCGTCTCCCTCGACTTCGATGCGGCCGCCGGTCATGTCGGCGCCGGTGTGCATCCCGGCGTTTCCTTCGACGCGAATCGTCCCGCCGGACAGTCCGCTGCCGATCAGTTTGACGCGCGAACAATCGCCGCGCCACACGAGAGTTTCGTCCCCGGCGGCGGAACCCTCGACATCGCACAGTTCGCCCAGTTCCGGCTGACGGTTGCCGTGCTGAACGCGAATCCGGCGCACGTCGTCGGCGGACATTTCGCGCACGGCGTCGAGGCGGACGCCATCGACCTCGAGCGGAATGGTGAAGGACTCGCGAAGCGTGATGATGAGGGGCATGGGGACGGATTGGATTGCGGGTCGTTGGTAGGATGGATTGGCAATCCGCCGGTGAGGCATCGAGTTCGCCGGGCAGTCGATCCGTTTTTCGGACTGGATCGCAGTCAGAAGGATTGCCAATCCGTCCACCGACGCCTGCAACGTCGCATTCCGCTTTGGGAGGTTCGCGGGCGTGGCAGGACGGATTGGCAATCCATCCCGTCACGATCGAGGCGACAGAATTGATCGGCACCTGGCGACGTGGGCGATCTCATCATCGGATTGCCAATCCATCCTACGGACCAACCCGCAACCGCGAACTCGATGCGGCGCTACGGGGCGAGGTTCTCCTCGGAGAATTTCGCCATCCCTTTGCCGACCATCCGCAGCACGCCGCGTTCGACGGTCATTCCGCCGACGACCTCCTTGTCCTTGCGGGAGAGTCGCAGGCGGAACACGTCGTGCCCGGCGGCGAAGGCTTCGAGCGCCATCCGGCGGAGTTCGGCCCGGTCCAGTTGCCGGGTGAAGTCCTCGACGACGGAACCTTCCTCGCCGGCCGGCGCGGGAGCGGGACGGGGACGCGGCTGCGCGACGCCCGGCGCCTTCGGCTGAAGCGGATCGAGCTGGTTCCGCAATTCCAGCCACGGGTGGAGTTTGACCATCAGATCGACGAAGGGATCGTCGTTCTTGCCGACGTTCGGCTGGGCGACCGCTCCGATCGCCGCGGTGAGATCGCTCAAGGCCCCTTCGCCGACCGCGAACCACACGGCATCGGCATCGCCGCCGACGTACAGCCCGAGATCCTGCCCGTAGAAGTCCTGCCGCACGTTCGCCTGGGGGAACCGCATGTCGACCTTGTGGATGCGCGTTTGGCCCACTCTGGCGACGTCCATCTGCACCTGCCGCGTCTTCTTCGCCTGCGGCAGCATCTGCACGATTTCGTGAACCTTGTTGCCGTCGGCGACGCGCACGCCGATCACCATCGCGTGCTTCCCAGTCTGGCGGGTGGCGACTTCGACGACGAGATCCCCCATGCCCTGCTTGACCGTCGCGTCGATGATGTCGAGCGCCTTGTCGAGCGCCTCTTTGCCCGCTTTCTTCTCGTCGTCGTTGCGGTCGGCGTCCTCGTCGATGCGGCGGTGCATGGCGGCCTTCGCGACCGGCAGGAACTGCAACGCGTGCTGTTGCCGCAGCGCGTCGAGCGGATGATTCACCCGCAGGCTGAGAATCGAATTCTCCGCCTGGGGAGCGTTCGCGAAATAGCTCGGCTGCTGTCCGAGCAAGGCGACGCTTTGGGCGAGCGGCGTGCCGGCGATCGGCTCCAGCGTGATGTCCAGCCGGCCTTCGTTCTGCTGGGAATCGGTCACCCAGCCCAGCAGCACATGGCGCGATTCGACGTAGAACCGCTCCAGTTCGTTCATCTGCTGCTCGGCGGCGGTCCGGCGGACGTCGAAGTCCTCCCTGGTCTCGTCCGCGTTCTGCTTGACGGTCGCGAGCAAGTCATTGCGAATTCGCTGGAAGTCGGCGCGGCGGGCGTCGAGTCCCTGTGGATCGTTCCGCAACCGCAGGGCCATGTCGAATCCCGCCTGCACCAGCGGGACGAGTTCGGCCATCGGATTCGGCAAGGTCAGCGGAACGTCGGTCTCTTTCTCGCCGATGATCGCGTAACCGTGCCGATACCGCATGTAACCGGGAAAATTGCGTTCCAACTGGTACAAGCTGGCCGTCTTCTTGCGGCTGGGGATGCCGAACGCGTCGAGGTTCTTGCGAAAGTCCTGCAGGTTCTTGATGGGGAATTGCGGTCGATAGCGGGTGGCCTGGTTGGACAGGATCACGTCCATGCCGACCGGGTGGACCGAGTCGATGCCGGGGAGGAACATCTCCTCGACCCAATCCTTGACGTGTTGCCACTGCTGCCGCTCCTGAGGCGAAGTGAGGCCCAGCATGTACTGCAAGTCCTCCATCAGCCGATCGCCGCCGGCCTGCATGAACAGCACGCCGGGCGAGGCGCCGTTGGGGGCGTTCTGGGCCGGGTTCTGCGCGGGGTTCTGCGCCTCGACGACCGTCAGCGGCGCGAACAGCAACATCAAGCCGCAAACCGCGGCGGGAAATCGATTCACAGGTGCCTCCTTGTGGGGCGGTGTTTCCGAATTGGCGGCCGCTCCAGTGTTTCGCCCGCCGACATCCTTCAGCCGACCACCGGATTCTATTGAGATCGGGCGAAATGGGGAAGATCGACCGGCCCGGCCGGGAAGAGGGGACGACGATCCCCCCATGATGTTTTCGATGTGCCCGATGATCTGCCGAAGGATTAACTCTGCCGAATGCTCTGGCGTCGCGTGTTGGAGGCACTTTCCCTCTTCAAGGGGAAGCAAAGCATTGGGAGACGTGGCTTTGCATGGTGCCAGGCAATCCATTCGCCCATGCCTGCAATTCCTCCGCTGCGGTCCGGAATTCTACGTGCTTCATTGCTTCCACCACACATGACGGTGTAGGATCCTATGCTGGCAGTTCCTCGTCTGAATCGCGTCCAACTGCGGCTTCTGGCACAGGCGGCGCAATGATCTCCGGCCCCTTCCCGGCCGACTTCTCTTTCGCCGCGACGGCCCGCAGCGACTTGCTCGAAGCCCGAGCCACTTTTTTGCTCGCATCGTCGGCCTTCTCTCCTTCCATCACGTCACGTTTGATGACCTCGGCGGCGAGGACTTCCCGGATCTGGTCGGTCGTGATCCGCACGTCTGGCGATACGCGCCGCAACTCGCGCCGAATGACGTCGAGCACCGGCTGATTCAGGAGCGTCGCGCCCAGAAAGAACCGGCTGAGGGCTTGCCTCTGCGTGTGGTACTCGCCGAGAACCGACCGCTGCCAGCCCTCTTTGCACCACAGGAAGAGCAACTCCAGGTCGGACTCCGATCGGGGGTTGATCGCGCAGAACTCGATGTCGATGACCAGTTCCTGGTCGATCGGCTTCGCGAACACGACGCGGTAGACGCGCCAAGTGAGGCCGTTCGTCAGCAGCACCCAGTCGACGCCTTCGTTCGCGGCGTAGTCCACGGCTTGCTTCACGTGGGCGTCTTTCAGGTCGATGCCGATCGCCTTGACTTCAATGAGGATCTGGAGCGTGCCGTCGAGCTTGATGGCGAGGTCGCAGAAGGTCGCGCGAATGGCGTACTCCGAAGTGATCTCCGAGTACTTATCATAGCCGAACACTTCGGCGAGCATGTCGGTGATGATCGTCACGGTGTCCGACTCGCCCACGTCGCGCGACTTGGCCGAAGCGAGGATCGGCTGAAAGCGTTTCACCCCGGCGACCAGCCGTTCGGCGACCTTCTTCGGAACACTGGCCATCGTTCCTCCCGGATTAGCTTGTAGGAACAGCATTGCAGGACGATCCGAACATACAGGTTCGGCAGGGAAAGTCAACTGCCTCTTTCCAAGGATCCCTGCAAGACGGCCTCCGCCCCCGGAGCCTCAGCCGGAGTATTTCAACCGTCTTGCAATTTCGGTCGATCGCGTATCGACCGTGTCGTCCGGTCACTCCGATTCCGAGGCGAGCAATCCGCTCAGCACGCCATGCGCCGCGGCGACCCGCTCCGGCGGCGACAGTCGGGATTGCTCCAGCAGGTTCCACGCCCGATCCCCGTCCCCCCGCCGAGCCGCGCGGGCCGCCAGCCACTGGTAGCCCGGTTCGCGCAGCAATGGATCGCGGATGGCCGCGAGAAACCGCGCCGCATCCTCGAGCCGGCCGGCGTCGACCATGCGGACGACGAGCCGCGGCACCCACTCGGATCGCACGTCGCGGCCGACGTGCGACGCGCCCTCGATCCGCGCGGCGGCCCCGCGCGGGTTCTCCTCGCGGATCATCCGCAGGGAATCGAACCATGCCGCCGGTTCGGTGTCCGGCTGGCCGAACTGGGCCGCCGCGGCCTGGCGAATCGCCTCGGCGTCGGCGGTGCGGCCGGCGGACTCGAACGCGTCGGCCAGGTGCCGGGGCACGGAACTCGCCTCGAACGGAAAGTCGGCCGGCGCGTCGTCCGCGAGGAGCATCGTCCGAATCGGATCGGCCAGTCCCCCCGCGATTCCCTGTTCGAGCAACCGCGATTGCAAAAGGAAGCGGGCGTCCGCTTCATTGCGCAGGTCGCCGAGTTTCCGCCGATAGGCTTGAAACGCGTCGCGGACTTGCAGGTCGGTCCGCAAGCCCAGCGCGCTCCGCAGCGATTCGCTCACCCCGTTCTCGTTCGCGCGAACCTGACTTTGCAACGCCTCGACCGCGGGAAGCGGCGGGGCCGTGGCCCGGGTGTGCGCCAGCGCGCTTCGCAGCGTGAGCCACGCGGATTCGTGGTCTCCCCGCAGCGCTTCGACGCGGGAGATTTCCCCGAACGCCACCGCGGCCTCCCGCGCCGCCGTCCCCCGCACTTCGAAATCGCGAACTTCCGCCGGAGTCGGGGGAAGTCGCACCGGTTGCGGTTCCGGAATCGAGGCGAGTTCCGCCCGCGCCCGTTCGAGATACCCCGCTGCTCCGTCGGAATCGTTCGCGACTTGCCGCCGCAGCGCCGCGCGGGCGAAAAGCAGCGACCGCGACTTCTCCGGCAACCCGGCGATCAGCGACTCGACCCGCGCCTCGGTTCCTTCCGGATCGAGCACGGCCGACGCTTCGATCAACGCCAGCGCGCATTCCAACCGGGTCTGCGGATTCTCCCGTCGCTCGACCCAGTGCGAGGCCGCGTCCCACGCGCCGCGCCCCGCCAGTTCGAAGACGATCGCCGCCGACTTCGGCGAGTGCGACGGCAGCGGCATGCGGAGCGCGAACTCCGCCTCGGGATCGAACGACCCCAGCGCCCGCGCCGCGACGATTCGGCTCCAGGACTCTTCCGCCGCCCGCGCGCTTTCCGATCCCGTCGCGAGCGGCTCCGCGTCGCCGGCGCGATCGCCGGCGATCAACAGGGCCGCCAACGATACGGAACTCTCGAAGGGCAACTGCCCGATCGTGGGGAGTTTCGCCGCGGCGCGCACGGCTTCATCCGTGGTCGCCCGCGCGTCGTTCGACTTTCCCGCCGCGCGTTCCCGCCAGGCGATCGCGACCAGCGGCGTGACGAGATAATGATCGGCGTCGCGCGCGACGACGCGCAATTGCTTGATCTGCTCGCGCGCCGCGTCGAGATCGCCGGTCTTGGCGAAGCTCTCCGCGGCCAATCGACGGCAGTCCTTCTTGCGCGCCTGGTCGGCATTCACCGCCGAAGGAACCATCGTGGCCAGAACGCCCCGCAGCAAGTCCGCGGAAGACCGGCGGGCTTCGGCGGCCGCGGCGGCGGATGCGTTTCGCTCCGCGATCGCGGGAGAAACGGCATCCGCGGAGCCTTCACCGGCGCTTCCACGCGAGTCCGCCGCGGAAGCGACTCGTTGCCGCTCCGCCTCATCGTCGGATTCGACGGCGACCGGAACGGAGGGCGCCGGTCGCGACGTGCCGCGCGGAACGAACACCAGCCAGGCGACCACGCCCCCCGCGAGCGCGACGACGACGCTCCCCGCCACGAGGACGGCCATCCGCCGGTTCGAATTCGCGGGGACCGCCGCCGGCGCCCCTTTCACGGGCTGCGGAGGCGGTTCCGGAGCGGTGAAGACCGGCACCAGGCAGTCCAACTTCGCGCAGCGGACGGGACGCCCCGCCGCCTTCATCGGCACGAACCCGCTCGTCTCGCACATCGGGCACCGCACGGCGAGCGTCGCCTGCACGGTCTTCTTCGGCACGACCCGGGCGACGGCCCGCGCGGCCGAGGGCGCCGCATCCGCCGCGAGATCCGCGGATTTCGCGTCCGACTTCCCCCCCGCCGAGGCGGTCTTCCCGGCTGACGACGCGCGCTCGGTTTTCTCGACGGCACGCGCCTCCGGCGCCGATCGCGCAGCGGCCCCGGTCTTGGCGGCCCCCGGCTTTCCAGACATCGACGCCCCGCAAAACGGGCAATCGACGGCATCGTCATCGAGAACCGATTGGCCACAAGCCGGACAGACGGGAAGATCCATGGCGTCTTTCGATGGACGTGTTTCGGAGGTGAGCCGGAAATGATTTCGCGACGGAGCGCGGATTCGGTGAACGCGGTGAGGGGAGGCGTCCTTCAGAATAGCAACTCCGGCAAGCGCCGTGCAGGCAACCCGCAGGCCCCGCTCATCGGCACCCCGGTTAGCCGCGACGCGCCAGCGGAGCGCGCCCAAGGGGACAGGTCCCCGTCGCACACCGCGCGAGCGACGCATCGAAGAACGTAGGACGGACTGCCAGTCCGTCCGCCGCCGAGACCGCGAGCCACGTCAGTGCGAAAGCCGCTCGGGACGGCATTCGCCGCCTCTTTCCGGTCTCGATTGGGGATTGACATCCGCCTGCGGGCGGATATTCTCGATGCGTGGCATCTGGACAGACTGGTGGCTTCGCAGTCCGGCCGACAGCGTGGCTCGACATTCTGCGAAAAGGGCGATAGCCAGAAACTGCCTATCACGCCGACGATCGCGCGACAGGCACGAAACCATCCACGAAAACACGACTTACGGGCCAAAACGTCCGGCAGGATAGACCGCAAACCCGCGGCCTACAGGAAATAGGCAGAAACGATCTAACACCTAGTTAGGCACCATTGAAACTTACGACCGACGAGTTCAACGGATTGCCCCTCGGCGATGCCACCCTGATGTCGATCGCGTGGCTCAATGATGGTCGGGACGTTGCAGTTCGACTGTGTTTGCCTGACGGTCGAATTCCTATCATCACTTTCGAGTGGGTGACGCGTTTGAGGGTCGACCTGCATCAATCCGAGAGACAGCCTTACCAGCCGTTCAGTTGGGATGGTTCGGCTAAGGAATCGGGCAATCACAAGGATGTGGTGCTCGACTTCGCTGGACAAGGTAGCTTGTCACTGGCGTGCGACTCAATCCTGGCGGAAGGCACCTAACCAACCGCTGCAGTTGACGAGCACGCGTGCGTTGAGAGTTTATATCGAGCGTTGTGCGTCCTGCCCCGCACGCGGCTCGCAACTGAGCGGCAGGTCGTTAGTCGGCAGGAGACACCATTGCGGTTGACGCCCGCCCAAATCGGCATGTACGCACTGCTCGGGGAGCAACTGCCGATGGGGATGCCGCGCGACTGGTCGCTTGCCGACCGCATTCGTCATGGCCATGACTACTTGGTCGAAGTTGCGAAGATCGACTTGGGCTACGACCCGGCGAAGTGGCACGAGCATTTGAGAGCGACGAACGCAGGCGGGTATCGCTGGAGCAACAAACATCTCGGATTCCCAAAGCGGATTGCAGCAGCGGTCGCCGATGAGGAATGGCGCGCCGCCGTTGAACTATTGTCACGCGCGGAGAAGGTGCCCACGACGGTCCGGCCTGCCGACTAACCAAACACTGCACTGGACCGGGGCCAAGACGGTCCCTGTCATTCGAGCGCTGGTCGTCGGCCCCGGCCAGTGAATGTTGATCCGTTAGGCCACTTCGCACACCACACTCACAATGAGCAAACCATTCCTCGAAAGTTACGGCGGACAGACTATTCAGCAGTTGATTGCCATGAAGGACAGTCACCGCATTGATTCACTCGTTCTTGCCGTGGAGCAGGCGTTGGGCGGCAAGCCTGAGACAGAGCTTTCCGAGCCGGAGCGTGTCGTTCTGGCGGTCGAGGCGATGGAGCGCGAAGTGAACAACGGAGGCTACGAGCAGTTCTTCGGGAATTCTTCGCGGGAGTTCACAGACTTTCTCGTGCGCGCACTTGAGCTTATTGGCTGCCCGAAGGTTGCAGCGATTTCCGCCGATGCTATCGCGGTGTTGGAGTTGCCCGACCAGTTCGATGCCGACACTGTGGAGCGGGTCGCTTCCGAGATTTCGGACGACGGCAGAGACAAGCTTGGCGAGTGTGATTCCCGCTACTGCGCGAACGACGAGAGCATTGAGCAGCGTCTCTTTGCCTACATTGAGGAGCACCAGCATGAGATTCAGATTCCACCCGTGGCCTAACCATGCGCTGCAGCGAACCCGGCGTGAGCGTCGCGGTTGCAATTTATGCGTCCCGTGCGCCGGGTCGCTGAGCTTGGGTCGTTCGGCGTCTCGAATATCAGGAAAATCAATCAAATGAAACTCGCCGAGGCCCTGCTCCTGCGGGCCGACATTCAGAAGAAGCTCGCGTCGTTGCAGGCGCGGGTCCAACGGTACGTGGTCGTGCAGGAGGGGGAACGGCCGGCCGAGGATCCGCAAGCGATCCTTCGCCAGATCGAAGCCGTGGCGAACGAGCTGCAGCGGCTGGTGTTCGCGATCAATCGGGCGAACCTGCACCACAAGATCAAGACCGGCGAAACGATCACGGAAGCGCTTGCCCGCCGGGACAGCCTCGCCACGCGGCATCGCATCCTTCTGACCGTCATCGACGTGTGCGCGAAGCCCCCGGAGCGGTATGGAGTGAAGGAGATCCGCTGGGTCGCGACCATCGACGTGCCCCAGCTTCAGGGCGATGTCGATCGGTTGGCGAAGGAAATTCGCGAGCTGAATTCCGCCATCCAGGAAGCGGGCTGGCAAGTGGAACTGGAGGAGTGAACTTTGCGGGGGCTACGGGCGAGCGCGCCCCAGCGGCGGGGAGATGCCACCGCATTTCGGCCTCGCGGTGGGCAGCGAGGAGGGTTCGATTCCCTCGCAGCACAACTCAGCCCAGCAACAGGCACACGTTACGGCGCACGACGCACCCCTCACCACCACGCGCGCTGACGTAGCCCCCTATCCTCCTCGTTCCCAAGCTCCGCTTGGGAACGCACGTCCTGGAAGCTCCGCTTCCCGATCCACTGCACTTCTCTATTCACTCCCACTCCCGGTTCTCGAAGCGGAGCTTCGTCGGAGCTCGTTCCCAAGCGGAGCTTGGGAACGAGGGGGGCGCGGGACGACTTCACATCCAATCTGTGATCACGTCGATCAGTCCCGGTTGACGGGCGTAATTCCGGGCGCTCGAGTACCGCCAGTGAACGGGGTCATCCACGTATCCCCGGGCGACCGGGTTGTTATGACTGTACTCCAATTTCTGCCACATCGTCCGGTCGCTCCGGATCTGCTTCGGGTGACTGCCTTCCTGCCAGACCTGGTACTCGCTTTCCGTCTTGTGGGGAGACTTGTGGAACCGGAGTTGACGGAGCAGCACTCGGGCGGCGCGCCGTTCGAGCAGATCCACGATCCGCCTTGCCGTGTAGGACTTGAACCGCTGCATCACATCGGCGAGCTCGGGCGCCGCGGCGATCAGGTGCAGGTGGTTCTCCAGGATGACGTAAGCGAACAGCTTGAAATCCCGCTCGCGCTGCAAATAACGCCACGAGTCGTAGATGATCTCCGCCGCTTCCGGTCGCGTGAAGACCGGGAGCCAACCGACGATCGTGCAGGTCATGAAGTACGGGTACTCGGTCTCGAAGATGCGATAGCGGGAACGCGTCATCGCCTTCTCCCTCCGTCATCGCGCCATGCAATCGAACCCACACACCTCGTTCCCAAGCTCCGCGTGGGAACGAGCGTCCGGGAAGCTCCGCTTCCTTCCGCCTCACGGTTCGCGAAGCGGAGCTTCGCCGGAGTCCGTTCCCAAGCGGAGCTTGGGAACGAGAGAATCTCACAGCACCTTCGTCACCCCCGGCACCGGCACCGGGTACTCGCCCGCGGCGTTCGGCAACACCGGCGGGAGGGCGTTCCAGTCGTAGGCTTTCGGCATGATGCTGAGGTCGCTGGCGAGTGCGTCCGCGAGTTGGATTTCCTTGCCCGAGTACGTCGCCATTCGGCCGAGGATCGACGTCATCGTCGAGAGGGCGCCGTTTTCCCCCTCGTTGTAGGGGCGGTCGCTGCGGATCGCGGCGAAGAGGTCGTCATGCTCGGTCTGGTAGGGATCGCTCTTCGGCCCGCGGTAACGCCAGCGGTCGTCTCCCGCGGCGATCGACCCGCCGCTGATGTCGGCCGTTCCCTTCGTTCCCTGCGCGTGCTCGCTGACGCTGTTCCAGCAGCCGCGGATGTGCCGGCATTGGCTGTACATCCTCGTGCCGTCGGGGTAGACGTACTCGACGGCGTGATGGTCGAAGATGTCGCCGTAGCGGGCTTCCTTGCGGACTTCGCGGCCCCCCATCCCGTAGGCGGTGACGGGGTACGCGCCCTTCAGCCAGTTGCCCACGTCGAGGTTGTGGATGTGCTGTTCGACGATGTGATCGCCGCAGAGCCAGTTGTAGTAGTACCAGTTGCGCATCTGGTACTCCATTTCGGTGGCGACCTGTTCGCGGGAGCGGCGCGGCTCCCACACGCCGCCGCCGTTCCAGTAGCAGCGCAGGGCGACGATGTCGCCGATCGCGCCGTCGTGCAGCCGCCGCATCGTTTCGAGGTAGTCGTTCTGATGATGCCGCTGCAGTCCGACGCCGACCTTCAAGTTCTTTTCCTTGGAGAGCTTCACGGCTTCGAGGAAGCGGCGGACGCCCGGGGCGTCGGTGGCGACCGGTTTCTCGGCGAAGACGTGCTTGCCCGCCTTCACCGCCGCCTCGAAGTGGATCGGCCGGAAGCCAGGAGGCGTGGCGAGGATCACGAGATCGACGCCGCTGTCGATCACTCCCTGATAGGCCTCGAACCCGCTGAAGACGTGCTCGTCGATCACGTCGACGCGCTCGGCCGCGCGATCGCCCAGCGCGCTTTGGATTCGACGCAATGCCCCGCGGGCCTGATCCTCGAAGGCGTCGCCGACCGCGACCAGCTTCACCGGACCGTCGGTGGACAGCGCCTGCACGGCGGCCCCGCCGCCCCGGCCTCCGCAACCGATCAACCCGACCTTGATCGTCGAGTCCTGCCCGGCGAACGCCCGCGCGGGCATGGCGAGACCGCCGAGCAGACCGGCCCCGACGGCGGCCCTGGTCGAAGTCGAAAGAAACTCGCGGCGCGACGGGCGATCGGATTTCGGGTCAGCCATGCGTGAATCCTCGCGGCGTTTGGAATGGGAACCGGCTCGCGCGATATGCGCGCGACGCCTTCGACGATAAGCTCGGAGGGAGGGAAAGACAACCGATCGGAACCGCTTGACCGACCGCGAGCCTCCGACCCGTCATGCCCGCGAAGGCGGGCATCCAGTGGCGGCGCGGACCGGCGCGGCGACTGGATTCCCGCCTCCGCGGGAATGACGGAAAGCCGGACGGCCTCGTCAGCGGGGGGAGATGCAACCTTCTCCATGCGAACCATCGCCGATCTGAAAGCCATGTTCCCTCGGACGGGGCGCGTCGAGTGGATCGGCGTCGCCCAAGAACGCCTCGGTTCGATCGAACCGCTTGAAGAGGTCTTCGTCCGTCCGGGGACCGGAATCGACGGCGAACATCATGCGGCGAGCGGTGAATCGAAACGGCAGGTCACGCTGATCCAGCACGAGCATCTGCCGGTCGTCGCGGCGCTGCTCGGAATCGACGTCGTCGATCCGCGCCGATTGCGGCGGAACATCGTCGTCTCGGGAATCAATCTCCTCGCGCTCAAGGATCGCCGGTTCCGAATCGGCGAAGCGCTCCTCGAAGGGAGCGGCCCGTGCGCTCCCTGTTCGCGAATGGAGGAGAACCTCGGCACGGGAGGCTACAACGCGATGCGCGGCCACGGCGGCATCACGGCGATCGTCGTCGAGGAAGGACGCATTCGCGTGGGAGACGAGATTGCAGTGGTTGGTGGATAGTGGTTGGTGGATAGTGGTTGGTGGTTAGTGATTGGTGGTTAGTGGTGTGGCGGTCGAAAATCGATGGGGCAGGCAATCGTGGGGCAGACATTCCTGTCTGCCCGAGCCGTCCGGTGCGGCGATAGCGGATGGCGGGTCATTCGGCAGACAGGAATGTCTGCCCCACGACAGAGATCACGATGGTGACTTCGCGCCCGGCCAGATGGCGGCGTCTTCGCCGTCGAGGCGCAGCGTAAGGCATTTCGCGCTGCCGCCCGCCTTGATGAATTCGTCCAGTTCGGTGCCGTGCGACGTGTAGCCGTGCTCGATCAGGTCCGCCTCGAGCTGAGGGCAGCCGGTGTTGAGGGCGACGTGCTTCCCCACCACCACCGCATTGCAGGCGAATCGCCGGGCCTCGTTCGGCGTGACTTCGATCAGCGTGGGGACGTGCTCGCGGATCGCCCGCCGGCCGTACTCGTCGAACGCCGGCGGGTGCCACAACGCCTCGGTCGGCGAGAGCGGGCAGAAGCACGTGTCGAGGTGATAGTAATAGTCGTCGACGAGCTGCACGGGAATCACCCGGCACCCCATCCGTTCGCCGAGCCACTGCATCGCCGCGGCGTCGCTGCGAATGATGTAGCCTGCGAAGAGCGTGTCGCCGCAGAAGAGCGCGTCGCCGGCCCCTTCGAAGCTCCAGTCGTCCGGAACTTCATCGATCCGGAATCCCTGCGATGCGAACCACTCGCGGTCGAGCGGCGTCTCCCCCTGCCGGGCTTTGTGGCGGAAGTTCGACAGAAACACGCG
Source organism: Planctomycetaceae bacterium (assembly GCA_040877445.1). Taxonomy (GTDB): domain Bacteria; phylum Planctomycetota; class Planctomycetia; order Planctomycetales; family Planctomycetaceae; genus JBBDNT01. The sequence continues at coordinate 14,647 of JBBDNT010000005.1, read as the reverse complement.
GTCCCGCCACACGAGGCCGGCGTTCGCGGTGAAGACGAGATCGGGCAATCCCTGCACGGGGTTCATCAAGAGAATGTCCGCCCCCAGCGATTCGAGCAGATCGAACAACGCCCGCCACTGCGCGCGTGACCCGGAGGGATCGCTCTGCCGGCTGCGGCTCATCCACGGATTGATCTCGTACTCGATCGCATAGAAGTCGGGCGGGCACATGAGGATCGTGGGGCGATCGAAGCGGGGAGATGTCATGCCGGCATTCTATCCGCCGCCGGTCTTCACTGCCGAGAGTAGTACGCCTTCAAGTTCGATGTTGTGTGAAGGGCGGGTAGAACGGAATTGTATTCCGTTCTGCCTGCCCGCCTGCACTCGGCGCGATCCGCCGCCGAGATTCCGACGAGGGCGTTGATCGAAGTCTGGGCCGATACGGTGCTCTGGCGAACGGAGTACGATTCCCGGTCCGCTGAAGGCCCTCATCATTCGAGTCTCGATTTCATCCGAGACCCCCGAGTCGATCGTCAACGTCGCCCGAAGGCGGGCACGACGGAATGAATTTCCGTCCTACTGCGTCGTCCAGATTGAATTTGGTGGTTGGCGGCCTGCAAGACGGATTGGCAATCCTTCCAACGGCAAGCGAACTGGCAGAACGATCGACCTTCGGCGGCGCTGGAGACCTCACCGCCGGATTGCCAATCCATCCTACGGGCAACCCACAAGTTCAATCTGGATGAGATACTACCCGCCCATTGATCAACGCACACGTTCGAAGTCGACGACGCAGTTGGTTGCCCGGCCAAGCGGAATCGCGATAATCGCCATTCTCCCGCCACCATTTCCCGCGCACCGGACCCGCCGCCATGTCTCGACACTCGCATGAGTTCCCCAAGCTCCACAACGCCGCGTGGCCCGGCGTCGTCGGCAAGACGCCCGGCAGCGACCAGCCGCCGATCGACCTCGACACGATGCTCGAGCACACCGCGAATGCCGAAGTGGACGGCGTCCGCTTCGACGGGATCGACCTGTTCCTCAGCGACCCGCACGTGAGCATCGACTCGACCGACGACGACCTCGCCCGGCTGGCCGAGAAGGTTCGCGGGCGGAACCTCGTGGTCGGCTCGGTCGTCGCGCCGGTCTGGCCGCCGACCGGAGGCGGCTCCGCGATGGAGGAGGGCGAAGGCCGCCGCAAGTTCCTCGAACAGGTCGAAAAGGCGTGCGCCATCGCCCGGAAGCTGCGCGCGATCGGCGTGCGGCCGTATGGCGTCGTGCGAATCGACTCGGCCTGCGGCGTGAGCGACTGGGCCGCCGATCCCGCGGGCAACCAGCGGCGCATCGCCGAGACCTTCAAGCGGGCATGCGACATCGCCGCGGCGCAAGGCGAGCGGCTCGCCGCCGAGGGGGAGATCTGCTGGGGCGGAATGCACGGCTGGAAGCGGATGGTCGAACTGCTCGAGATGGTCGATCGCCCCGACGTCCTCGGCTTCCAGGCGGACATGGCGCACACGCTGCTGTATCTGCTGGGCTACAACGCACCGGAAGACGCGCTCTTGCCGGCCGACTTCGACTGGAGCGACGAAGCCCGCCTCGATGCCGCATATCAAAAGCTCACCGACGCGCTGCGTCCGTGGACGATCGACTTCCATGTCGCCCAAAACGACGCGACGGTGTTCGGCTCGGGCACGCACGACAAGACCGGCCGCCACTGCCTGCCGAACGACCCGAACGGCAAGCTCGACATCGTGAAGCGCGCCGGCTACTGGCTTCGGGAAGGCGGCCCGCAGGGAGAGCCGGCCCGGCGCGTGTCGCACATCTGCTGGGACGGCTGCATGTTTCCGAACGAAGTCATGTCGCGCGCGGAGACGTGGAACGACATTCTCCGCACGATGATCGCGGTGCGCGACGCGCATGGCTGGGGGTGAACGCTTTCGGGCGGGTAGGACGGATTTGTAATCCGTCGTGCCCGCCCGCCGGTATTCGGCGCGATTCTCCGGCGAGAATCCGGCGAGGTCGTTGGCCAGTGTTCCAAGTTCCATGTTCGCAATTCGGCGAGGCCGCACCGCGCGTCATGCCCGCGAAGGCGGGCATCCAGCGGATGCGAGAGTCGGCACCGTGCATCGTTGCCGCTCCGGCGTGGGACTGGATTCCCGCCTCCGCGGGAATGACGATCCTTCCGAGCGAAATGCTGGAACTTGGAACTACCGGAAGAGGACATGCAACCGTGCTCTGGCGGACGGAATACAATTCCGTCCTACGGCGCACCCAGGGTCGCTGGAAGCTCGAACCCATGATTTCGAGACCACCGTTGTGGTAGGACATCCGCCGATGCGCGCCACCGGCGCACCAGCGTAAGATGAGATCAAGGAGGCCGCATCATGCTCGCCCACGAACTGCTGGAAGACGAAGGGACCCTCATCGTCCGCCCGAGCAGCCCGTTGCGAAAGGCCGACTTCGAGGCGCTGTCGCGAGAGATCGACCCGTACCTGGAGAAGAAGGGAAAGCTCCACGGACTGCTCGTGGAGGCCGAGTCGTTCCCCGGCTGGGACGACTTCGCGGCGATGCTCGCCCACTTCCGATTCGTGCGGGATCATCACCGGAAGATCGAAAAGGTCGCCGCCGCGAGCGACAGCGGCTTCCTGAAGATCGGCCCGGCGATCGCGCGACACTTCGTCGCGGCGGAAATCCGCCGCTTCGACTACGCGGAACGCAACGAGGCGCTGGCTTGGTTGCGGGGGGGATGAGGGCGGCGTTCGCCGACTGCGACCGTGCCGGCGGAAAGCGTCGTCGCCGTGCCGGTTCACCCGCCGGCGGAGCGATCGGGAACAAGTCCCGCGACGCGCGTGAACCATTTTCCCTCGTCCTTCACCCATCGCTCGCGGAACAGGTGGAACTGGTGGGTGTCGTCTTGCCAGAGGAGATAGGCGTAGGCGAATGGGCGCGCATCCCCTTGCCGCGGCGCGCCGTGCAGGTGCAGGCTGAGGTCGATCCACCGCAGCCGAACGTCGCCGTAGGCGTTCTTGAACTCTCGCATGCGCTCCGAGTAGGCGTTCAGATTCACCTTACGGCGTCGAGTGAGTTCGGGATCGACGAGTGCGAAGCAGCCGTCCCAGTCGGCCTCGTTGAACCGGCGATAGAATTGCTTCACGCGCCGTCGCAGGGCGGCCCGCTCGGTTGCTTCGGACTTCGTGGCGGAAACTGTTCGCGGCATGTCTCAGTCTTCTCCGGACGACCGGTGTGGATTGAACCAGAGACCGGTCTGCGGATCGCGATCCGCACTGATCTTGATGTTGTTGCAGGTCGGTTCGTGGTACACGAAATACTACCGCCTCCAGCCCGTCCGATGATCCGGCGGATTCTTGGTCCTCCCGTTCTCTTCGTCATCCACCAAATCCCATTCCCACGCGCCTTCCTCCTCGGGGAGACCTTCCCACGGCTCGTCCCATAATTCGTGAGGACCAAAGTCGATAATGGGCATCCTCCCTCAAGGCGACCCGGGAAGCGCGCGACAGTATCACTCTCGATTATGCAAACGAGCCGGAGTTTCCTCAATCGCGGTGAGCGATTTCGCACTCGTCTCACGTCACCCCACCACCCGCGCCCCCGACACCGCGTTCGCGCATTCTCCCGTCCGTTCGAATTCGCTCACGTTCGCCAGTGTCGTCGCGGCGATGTTCGTTAGCGCCTCTTCCGTGAAGAACGCCTGGTGGCCGGTGATGATCACGTTCGGGAACGTCATCAGCCGGGCGAGCTGGTCGTCCTGGATCACCTGGCTCGACAGGTCGCGGAAGAACACGCCCTCTTCCTCTTCGTAGACGTCGAGGCCGAGGTAGCCCAGGCGGCCGCTCTTCAATCCGCGGATGGACGCTTGCGTGTCGATCACCGCGCCGCGGCTGGTGTTGATGAGCATCGCTCCCGGCTTCATGCGGGCGATCGCCGCGTCGTCGATGAGGTGCCGCGTCTCCGGGGTGAGCGGGCAGTGCAGGCTGACGACGTCCGACTCGGCGAGCAGCTCTTCGAAGGCGACGTATCGCAGCCCGAGGGCGAGGCATTCCGGGTTCTCGAATGGGTCGAACCCGAGCAGCCGGCAACCGAAGCCGTGCATGATCCGGGCGAACACTTCGCCGATCTTCCCGGTGCCGACGACGCCGACGGTGCGGCCGTGCAGGTCGAAGCCGAGAAGTCCGTCAAGGGCGAAGTTGTTTTCGCGTACCCGATTGTGGGCGCGGTGAATCTTGCGGTTCAGCGTGAGGATCAGCCCGACGGCGTGCTCGGCGACGGCATACGGGGAATACGCGGGAACGCGAACGACCGTCAGTCCGAGCCGATCGGCCGCCGCGAGATCGACGTTGTTGAATCCGGCGGAGCGAAGAGCAATCAGCTTGGTGCCGCCGGCAGCGAGGATGTCGAGCACCGGTGCGGCGAGCGAGTCGTTCACGAAGGCGCACACCGAAGAAATGCCGTCCGCGAGCGGCGCGGTCTCTTCGGTGAGCCGCGGTTCGAGATACTGGATCTCGTGCCCCGCCCCGGCGTTCTCGCGGTCGAAGAACGGGCGCTCGTAGGGCTTGGCGTTGAAGAAGGCGATGCGCATGGGAGGGGTACGGAAGAAGGAAGAAGGAAGAAGGAAGAAGGAAGAAGGAAGAAGGAAGAGAGAAGAGAGAAGATGGCGGCCTCACGCTTGCGGTTTCGCGCCATCGGATCGCGCCATCGGATCGCGCCATCGGATCGCGCAATCGATTTTTCGCGATCCAATCTCCTTACCGTTGACAAACCGGGCAATAAAACGTCGCCCGCTGCGCCTGCACGATGCGCCGAATGGCGCCGCGATCGCAAGTGCGACAGCGTTCTCCCGCCCGGGCGTACACCCGGTGCTCGTTCTGGTAGCTTCCCGCGGCGTTGAGCGCATTGCGGTACGTGCCGTCGGAGAGGGTCGAGCCTTCATGTCGAATCGCCCGTTCGAGCACGTCGCGGACCGCGCGACACAGCCGCGCGATGCGCTTCCGGCTCAGAGAATCGGCCGCGCGAGCGGGGTGAATTCCGGCCTCGTGCAGGATTTCCGAAGCGTACAGATTGCCGATGCCCGCCGCGAGTTTCTGGTCGAGCAACGCGACCTTGATCGGCCGGGCGGTGCGGGCGCAGCGTTCTCGCCAGTCCGCTTCGCTCATGAGCAGGGCGTCGATGCCGAGCCGGCCGTTGCCGATCGCCGCCGACAGTTCCGCCGGATCGAACAGGCGGATCGTCCCGAGACCGCGGCGGTCCCAGAACCAGAGGGTGGGATATTCTCCCCCGTCGGCGAATTGCCAGGCCACGCGGAGATGCCCCTCGTCCGGCGGGTCGGCGAGGAGCATCAGCCCGGTCATTCGCGGCTCGATGACGAAGGCGTCGCCCGAGCCAAGTTCCAGAACGATCCGCTTCGCCACCCGCCGCACCGCCACGACGCGCTGTCCGGCCGCGCGTCGCCGCAAAGCCCGCCATTCCGGCGCGATCGACAAAGGCCGGCAGGAACAGGCGCACTTCCGCACCCCTGCGAGCACCCGCCCCTCGACATGCGGCCGAATGCCGCGAACCATCGTTTCGACTTCGGGAAGCTCAGGCATTGTTGAGGGTTGAGGGTCGAGGGTTGAGGGTTGAGAGTCGAGAGTGGAGAGTCGAGCGTCGAGCCTTGCCGACTGCCGACTGCCTACTGCCTACTGCCTACTGCCTACTGCCTACTGCCTACTGCATCCTGCCTACTGCCTCCCCTTCGGGTCGAAACGGCTATTCCCGTCGTTGGGCCGCTTTCGGGCATTGGGGCGGGAATGGCGTGGAATTCCGAAAATGTGCTTGACGCGGCCCTGTCGAGCGACGATGGTAGATGGCTGACGGGCCCCGATTCCCGAGCGCTGCGGTGCGCCCTTATCCCTGCGAGGACCGAACCATGACCTCCACTCCCCGTTCGTCTTATCGTATCCGCAGGACCGGTTCCACCGTCACTGCCTCGCTCGTCACGGTCGCCGGCCTCGCCGTCGTCTTCGGCGCGATCGCCTGGATGTCGAACGGTCCGGCCGATTCGCGGAACGGACTCGCGAACACCGCGACGCCCACCGCGCAGCCGTCGATCGAGGACGCTCCCGAAACCAAGCGATCCGAGCCGAACCGGCTCGCGATCGCCGCCGCCGACCCGTCCGCGGAAATCGTCGTGCTGGATGCGGATTCGCCCGCGACGAAGCAGGAGGAAGTCGAGGTTGCGGCGGCTCCCGTCGTTCCCGTGTCGGCGACGCGCACCGCTCCCATGACCCGTCGCGACCGAGTCGCGGCGCATCTGGCGGCGGGCGAGTTCGGACCGGCGATGGACCTCGCGAGCGAATCGGCCGGCGTGGACGAACGCCGCGCGCTGAGCGACATGATCGCGACCGCCCAACGGGCGATCGGCGAGGGGGGTTCCGCATTCGCCGCGCTCCGCCGGGTTCCGCTGCCGGAGCCGGCGGCCGATTCTCCGCGGGTCTCCCGCAGCACGCTCGCAGGAGGCGGCGGCGCCGACTTCACCGAACTGATCGACCTGATCGAGAACGAGACCTCCGGTCCGTGGATCGGCCCGGATGGCGTCGGCGGCAGCGTCACCCAGAACACGACCGGCGTCCGCGTCGATCCCAATGGACTGCTGCAACTGTTGACGCGCGAAGAGCGAACCGAGCGGCTCAAGGCGCTCGGCGTGCAAGCCCGCACGGCCGATCTCAATGAGGACATGGCCCGTCCCAGCGAGTTGCGGCTCGTGTCGCTGACGCGGCTGGAGCGCGAGGTCGCCCGCCGCGTCGCCGCCGGTCAGCCGGTGGTCGAGACGATGCGGCATCTCGCCGGCTTGTCGCGGATCGAATACGTGTTCGTGTACCCGGAGCAGAACGAGATCGTGATCGGCGGTCCGGCCGAAGGCTGGCGGTACGACGAGCAGGGCGTGGCGGTCGGCACGTCGACCAGCCGGCCGATGGCGCAGCTCGACGACCTGGTGACCGTGCTCCGCGTTTTCGCGCCGCAGGGTGAGAAGATCTTCCAGTGCTCGATCGTGCCCCGCCAGGAGCACATGCGGCTGACGCAGGAATTCGTCGCTCAGTCCCAGGCGCGGGGATCGCTCGCTCCGGCCGGCGTCGCCCGCTTCGCGCAGCGCATCGAGCGGATCATGGGAGAGCAGGACGTCGAGTTCATCGGTCTGCCGCTCGATTCCCGCGTCGCCCAGGTGACGCTCGAGGCCGACTACCGGATGAAGCTCATCGGCATCGGCAAGCTCGACGGCGGGCCCCGGATCAAGGGCTTCTTCGACCTGCTGACGGGCGCCGACGCGAAGAACCCGCCGCCGACCAACGCCATGAGGTGGTGGCTCACCATGAAGTACGATGCCGTCCGTCACAGTGCCGATCGCGACGTGTTCGAGATCAAAGGCTCGTCCGTGCTGTGCCAGTCGGAAGACGAGTTCGTGACTGCCCGTGGAGAACGGGTCTCCACCGGCCGGACGGACGGCGCCAACCGCGCCTTCGCGGCCGGCTTCACCGAGCATTACGCCGCGCTCGCCGAGAAGGATCCGGTGTTCGCCGACCTGCAGAACATCTTCGACCTGTCGCTGGTGGCGGCGCTCGTCCAGCGGGAGAAGCTGCACGACCGGGCCGGCTGGGATCTCGGCTGCTTCGCTCTCGACGGCGAATATCAGCCCGCGTCGCATCCGGTGCCGAAGACCGTCCCCTCGGTCGTCAATCACCGCGTCTACAACGGCCGCGACGTCGTGGTGCAGGCGGCCGGCGGCGTGCGGGGCGACCTGCTGGCCGTCGTCGACGATAAAGAAGTGCGCCAGGCGGCCCCCCAACTCGGCGGTCTCGTCCCGCAAGCCAAGGCCCCGGAACTCCCGGCCGGACGCTGGTGGTGGGACGCCGCGACGGCGGGCGAATAGCGGTCGGCGTCGATGGCGCGTTGCACATTGCGAGCTTCGACGTTGCGTCAGCGACCGACTTCCAGTAGCCGTGGGAACGAAGGTTGGGCCGAGATCTTCCGTCGAAGGATCCATCGCTTCGTCGCGGGGGTGGCTGGGGTCGATCCGCCGCGAGATGCCGTCCACGTCAGCGGGCGTCGCTCGGCGGATCGCCCCCAGCGATGGGCGGCCGCGGCACCGAATCGCTGGGGGCTTCGCTCCGCTTCGACCCCAGCCACCCCGCCGCCTTCACCCACCCAGGCGATCGGCGGCGAGGCGAATGGGGCGCCCCCCGTTTGCCGAGCCCGAGCGGAGCTGGAAATACAGCACTTTCGACCCACGGATTCTGGTGAAGACCCGAAATAGTAGAGCATCGCGGCGTGCGCTTCGGCCGGACGCAAGTAGGGATGATGACGGCACATCTCCTCCACCGACCAACCGTGCGCAACGTGGTCCATGGCGACCTGGGCGACGCGCACCCGCGGCACGCGTTCCAACCTGGCCGGACCATCGGCCGGCGTCTCGATGTGGGGATACTTCACTTCGACGGGCATGATCGGTACACCTCGGGCAATCAATGATTCTACCACCATTCGGCCGACGAGGCGAATCGACTTCCCCCACCCTCTCGACCCTCCACTCTCCACTCTCCACCTTCGACCATCAACCCTCCAACGCCGGCAGCCCCACCCGCGGGCACAGCTTCAACAGCGGGCACTCCGGGCATTTCGGCTTGCGGGCCGTGCAGATCCGGCGGCCGTGGTGGATCAGACGGTGCGACCAGTCGATCCACTCCTTCTTCGGCAAGAGCGCGATCAGGTCGCGCTCGATGATCTCCGGATTCGTGCTGTGCGTCAGGCCGAGGCGGTGCGTGATCCGCTTCACGTGCGTGTCGACCACGACTCCGCTGGGAATGTCGAACGCCGTGCCGAGGACGACGTTGGCGGTCTTGCGGCCCACGCCGGGGAGCGCGACGAGTTCGTCGAGCGTCCGCGGGATTTCACCCGCATGCCGCTCGACGACCGCCTTCGCCATTCCGCGGAGGTTGGTCGCCTTCGACCGGAAAAAACCGGTGGGCTGAACCAGTTTCTCGACGTCGGCCTGCTTCGAGACGGCGAGGTCGGCGACCGTCGGATACTCGCGGAACAGGGCGGGCGTCGTGAGGTTCACCCGCGCGTCGGTGCATTGCGCGCTGAGGATCGTCGCCACGAGCAACTGGTAAGGAGAATCGTGATGCAGCGCGCAGGTGACGTCCGGGTAGGCGCCGGCGAGCGACCGGGCGATCTTTCGAGCGCGGCGACGAACGGCGACGGGATCGGCGGTGGCGGGGGAACTGGCCATGCGGAAGAATATAGCCACGCGCGACCGCCGAAGGAAGGACGACATCGCGGTCGCGGCCCCCGCCCGCACGCGCCGCACCCGGCGCAAGAAAGAACCCGGGGCGATCCGATCGGATCGCCCCGGGTCGAGGCCACCGCCTCTATCGAAACCGCCTCCCGCGCGGGTCAGCGGATGTTGATCGAAAACGCGAACTTCCCATTGCCGAAGCGGATCGCCTGATCGCGTCCCATGACCGGAACCACGGGAACCGCGACCGGACGGGACCGCAACGGCACCGCGGGCATGGTGACGGTCGGCCGGGACGGCACGTAGACCGGCTCGGCGTGTTCGAGGTCGTGACGGTGCCCGATCGATCCCCGATCGCGCGGCACGATCCCCACGAGGGCGCGCATCTGCATCACGGTGTCGTCCATCGTCGAGATCAGCACGGTCAGCCGGGCGATGCATTCGGGATCGACCATCGGCCGGCGCAGGGCGTGCTCCGGGCCGTACAACCGATATCCGTGATGATGCTCGACGGGCGCGGTGTCGAACTCGGAGGCGAGGGCTTCGAGGATCCGCATGTCGCGGGCGATGTGCTCCACGTCGTACATCATGCGGTGCAGGCTGGGGTGCCGGCCCCCGTGTTCGATTCGGGCCGCGGTCTGCTCGATTCGCATCGTGTAGGCCCGCATCTGGCGGTACTGAAGCGTGCCGGGGAAGTCCTCGACGAGTTCCTTGTCGACCGCCGCCGCCTGGTCCCGCAGCAGGCAGGCCAGTTCTTCGAGAGTGAGGCGATGGTCCGCGTGAGCGGAGCCGCTCGCCGCAACCATGGTCGTCAAGCAGGCGGCCAGGGTGGTGAGAGTCTTCATGATTCGGGCTCCTGGGTCTTCGGGGTTGCTTCACAGGCGGCTTCAAGCGGCCGCGTCGATGGAAGCGTAGAAACGCAAGGGGCGTGCCGGAATCGTGAAGAGAATTCGAAGTTTCGACATTACTCATGCCACTTCAATGGCTTATGGAATCGATTCGCGAGTTCGCAGCCCGCATCCCGTGACCGGCAGGCCATTCGACTGTTATCACTCAGACACTTCAATGGCTCAGCCTGACGACACCTATTGGATCCCGAAGAGGGACGAGCTCGGAGCGTCCCGGACGTCCGCGACGGGCGTGTCCGTTACGTTCACGCCCTTCGCAAAGCCTCTTCGTCGCCCTACCCCGAAAGGATTGCATCGCACCCCTTCGGGGCACCCCGCACCGCGTTTCCAACCCTGAAAGGGTTGCATTCCAAAGCCCAGGGTCGCGAGCGTCGCGAGCGCACCCTGGGTCCGCAGTCCCCCGTCCGGCGAATCAACCCTGAAAGGGTTGCACTCCGGAATCCATCGCACTTCCGCGCCCGCCGTCACGCGTCACCATTGCGGTCGTGGAGAAACACTGCGGATCGCCCCGCTCGGAGTGCAACCCTTTCAGGGTTGGGGCATGGTGCCGGCCTCGCACCCGGGTGCGCTCCCTCTGGTCGCGACCCCGGGCTGTGGAATCGCACCCCTTCAGGGTGCCCCGCGCCGTGCGTCCCAACCGGAAAGTAGACCGGAGAGAGACGGCGTTCGACGAGCATCGCCGAATCGCCGGCCTCCATCAGTGGCATCCGCGACATCCGTGGTCTCACGAAACTCGCGCACGACGAACGAAAATGGGACGTATGCAGTGCCAACCAGGGCGGTGCCGGAAACGCCCCTTGTCAAAGTCCGCGTTCGCTTTCAGAATGGCGGCCGGTCCCCTTCATTCCCCCAAGAGCCGACTTCATGCCGCCGCACCACCTGACGCTGGGAGGATTGGACTGCCAGGTCTACGACGAATTGCCGCGCGACGCGCCCCCCCGAATCGGCGTCGTGTTGTGCCACGGCTTCGGCGCGCCGGCGACCGATCTCGTGCCGTTGGCGCCGGCGCTGCTGCGGCTCGAACCGGGCTTGCGCGAGTTCGTGCGATTCGTGTTCCCCGCCGCGCCCCTCTCGCTCGACGCGGAGGGGTTGCTGGGCGGGCGGGCGTGGTGGCCGCTCGATATCCAGCGGCTGGTGCTCGCGACCGAACAAAGCGAGCTCCGCGACCTCCGCGAGGAGATTCCCAAGGGATTGCAGAAGTCGAGCGACCTGCTGACCGCGCTCGTCGACGAGTGGAGCGAAGGGACGGGGCTGTCGATGGACCGCATCGTGCTGGGCGGCTTCTCGCAGGGGGCAATGCTCGCGACGGACGTTTCGCTGCGGCTTCCGGAGCGTCCCGGGGCGTTGTGCGTGTTTTCGGGAACGTTGACCGCCGAGCCGGAATGGCGCGACCTCGCCGCCTTGCGGGGAGCGCTGCCGGTGTTCCAAAGCCACGGCTTGCAGGATCCGCTGTTGCCCTTCGAGGCGGCCGAATGGCTGCGCGACATGTTTCTGGAAGCGGGACTGCCGGTCGACTTCCTGCCGTTCGAGGGGGGGCACACCATTCCTCAGGAGGCGCTGGTCCGCGTGGCGGCGCTGCTCGAACGACTGATCGCCGAAGAGGAAGCCGAAGAGGAAATCGAGTAGACTGGACGGGCGGGCGTCGCGAATCGGCGGCCGGTGAACCGGAACGAAAGACCCGAAAATGATCGAACTGCGAAGCATACTGCTGCCCACCGACTTCAGCGAGCCGTCGCTCGCCGCGACGCGGTACGCGGTCGAGTTCGCGCGGCGATTCGGCGCGAAGCTGCACTTGCTGCACGTGATCGAAGACCCCGTGGTCTATCTACCGATGTTCGAGAGCTACGCGCTCCCCTCGCGCGACGAGTTCGAGCAGTTCGCCCAGACCCGGCTCGACAACTGGATCCTCCCGGACGACGCCGAGGGACTCGAGATCGCCCGGCACTGGGTTCACGGCACACCCGTCGTCGAAATCGTGCGGGCCATCGAGCGGGAGGCGATCGACCTGGTGGTGATCGGCACCCACGGCCGCGGTTTCGCCGCACATCTGTTGATCGGCAGCCTGGCCGAGAAAATCGTCCGCAAGGCCCCCTGCCCCGTGCTGACCGTGCGCCCGGACGAGCACCAGTTCGTTCATCCGGCGCAGGCGACGGTGTGAGATCGATCTTCCGGACCGAGTTCCGCATTTTTCCGCAGTGCAATCGTTTCATTTCCGTTCGCCGTGCGCGAATTTCGTGAGACCACGAAAGTCCCCGCGCGGCGTAGCCGCTACCAAAAGATTTTCACCACGGATGGGCACGGATCAGCACGGATCGTCATCCCATCCGTGCCCATCGGTGTCATCCGTGGTTGCGAGTTCGCGCAGAAAGTGCGGACGTGAAACGATGGCACCGGACGAGAGATGCCTTCGACGGTACGTTCTTCGTCCTTCTTTCTTCGTGACTTGGTGGTTCGATCGCCTCCCCCCGCTGACGCGGGAGGCTCGCTATTCTTGTTTTCTTTGCGCACCTTTGCGGCCCTTGGCGTCTTTGCGTCGAAACTCGCCTTTGATTGCGGCTTCGCCGCGCTGAGTACGATCTCGTCCCAATCGAATTGTTGGGCCGACGAAAGGGCGGGTAGGACGGAATTGTATTCCGTCGTGCCCGCCCTCCAGCGATCGGCGGGCGAGTCGCGGACGACGTGCTTCGGCGGACGGAATTCAATTCCGTCCTACGGCGTCGATGGCCGCACCACGAAGCGTCCCGGACGCTCGGAGCGTCCGGAGCACTGCGCTCGTGCGTTTTCTCCGGCTCACCGCGCCAGCACGCGGACGACCGCCATTCCCGCGGCGACGGCGGCGCAGCCGAGCAACACGTTCCCCGTCACGTTCCACAGCGCGCGGCGGAAATCCTCTTCCCGCATCAGTTCGACCGTTTCGTAGCCGAACGCCGAAAACGTCGTCAGCGAACCGAGCAGCCCGGTGACGACGAACAGCCGCCACGGACCGGCCGACAGTTTCTGCTGAATGACCAGTTCCATCAGCACGCCGATCGCCAGGCAGCCGATGAGATTGACGGCCAAGGTGCCCGCCGGCAGAAAGCCGGGAAAGCGGCGATGCATCAACCCGGTGACGACGTACCGGCCGATCGCGCCGAGGAACCCTCCGGTCCCGACGACGGCCAACTCCATGATCAGAACGCTCCAGCCGCGCATCACTGGCCGATCTTCCACAAGTGCCCGTCGCTGCGCACGAAGAGCGCGTCGCCCGCGACGGCGGGTGTGCCGAGAATCGTTTCAGCCAAGTCTCCTCGGCCGACGATTTTCCCTTCGCTTTCACCCGGCTGCACGACGAACCCGAGGCCCGTTTCGTTGAAGAAGTACAACCGGCCGCCGGCGGCGACGGGGGACGCGCTGAACGGCCCCTCCAGCCGCAGCCTCCACTTTTCTTCACCGCTCTGCGCGTCGGCGGCAGTGAGCACTCCGGCGCTGTTGAGCGCGAGAATCCGCCCGTCGAGGACGATCGGGCTGGCGGTCGCGGGACGCAGTTTCGCCTCCCGCCACGCCTGTTCGGGGGGCTCGCCGGTCCCGCCGGGACGTAGCGCGGTGATGCCGTGCGAAGGGACGAATACGGCGCCGTCGGCGGCCACGCTCGAAGGAATCGTCGAGGCGCCGTCGTCGTAGGACCACAGTTCGCGTCCCGTTCGCGGATCGATCGCCGTCACGCCCGCGGACGATTGCAACAGCACTCCGCCCTCCCCGAGCGACAGCGGCGACGACCAGTTGGCGCGGTTCGGCCGGGCGATCTTCCACCGCGAGACGCCGCTGGCGGTGTCGAGACCCACGGCGAACGAATCGTCGTCCGATTCGACCTGCACGACGAGCGTCTCCCCCGAAACCACCGGCGAGGACGACATTCCCAAACTATTGCTCGCATTCGGGAAGTCGAATCCGAGCCCGCGATGCCACACCAGCGCTCCCTCGAGATCGAGGCAGACCACGTCGTTGCTCGAATAGAACGCGAAGACTCGCTCGCCGTCGCTGGCCGGGGTCGGCGCGGCGACGCACGTCTTTCCGTGGCATTGCGTGCGGCCGGTCGCCTGGAAGCGGCGTTCCCACCGCTTCGCGCCGGTCCGCTGGTCGAAGCACGACACGTGCAGCCGGTCTTGTTCGACGCCGCTCGACGCGGTGACGATCACTCGCCCGGCGACGACGATCGGCGCGGACAGCCCGCGGCCCGGCAAATCGGCCTTCCAGGCGATGTTCTTCTCCGGTCCCCATTCGATCGGCGGATCGCTTTCGGCGGCGACGCTCGTCGAATCGCTCCCGCGGAACTGCCGCCAGTCGGCGGCGGCGAGCTCGTGTCGCGACTCGAGCGCGAGAGCCGCGAGCATCGCGAGGAATAGGGCAGCGGCGGGAATTTGATATACCGCGGCGCGAATTGTAGAGGGGTGGCTGGGGTCGAAGCGAAGCGCAGCCCCCAGCGATGCGCCGACAC
>JBBDNT010000004.1:0-8908 GCA_040877445.1 Planctomycetaceae bacterium | reverse complement strand
AGCTGATAGCTGATAGCTGATAGCTGATAGCTGATAGCTGATAGCTGATAGCTCAAATAATTCCATGCAACGGCCCCCCCGGCGCGCCGAGGCGGTCCACGCGGCGCGTCGTTTCCGGATCCTCGATCAACGGCGGGGCGTGGTGCGGCTTGATGCGGGCGTCGATCACGAGCGCCCCGCGGCAGCCCCAGTGCTTGTGCGACGTGAACGAGTCGACGCCGTACACGTCCGCCGCCGGGTTCGAACGCGTGAACGTGACCCACAGGAAGTTGTCGAGCGTCTCGGCCGTGAAGTCGGCATCGTCGACCAGCACGACCAGCGGTAAGCGGTTCAGCGGATGTTCGCCCGCGCATGCCTCGCAGAACCGCGCGATCGCCGGCTCGACGTCAACAGGCGAGCGGGGGGCGTCAGCCCCCCGGTGCTCTCCGGAACCACCGGCGTTCCCACCCGATTCGCCCCCCGCGAGCGCAACGCGGCGCTCGACGACAGTGGAGGCCGGGTTGGCGGCGAAACCACCGGGAGGCTGACGCCTCCCGCTCGCCGGGTATCGCGGTCCGCTCACCGCGAGCACGCCCGGCATCACGATTCGCGCCGGCCCGAAATCTTCCGGCAATGAAAATCCGCCCGGCAGTTCGCCCGGCAGTTCGCGCCGCACCGGCCCGGCCGCGGCGATCACGAGTTTCGAGCCTTCGTTCAACCCGGTTCCCGAGTAGTCCAGCGTGTCGATCGTCGTCCGCGTCTGGAAGTGCAGATCGCGCGTCCAATCCACTCGCCGCAGCACGTGCGCGAGGAACGCCGCGATGTCGTGGATGTCGAGCGCGGGATCGTCCTCGCGGGCGGCGATCCACAGGTACTTCGCCAGCGAGAGCTGCCCCTGGCCGAGAATCGCGTTCGCCGTGGTGAGCAATTCCTGCGGGCGGCGCTCGGCGGCATAGGGAACGTACCGCTCGCTGCCGATCGCCAACAGCAGCGGATGCACCCCCGCCGCGTCGACCGCATGGACCGCGTGCACGCCGGGAATGACGGCGGGAATCGCCGGGCCGGTCAGTTCGTGAATGAGCGCACCGAAGGAAGTGTCTTCCTGCGGCGGACGGCCGACGACCGTGAAGGGCCACACGGCGTCCTTCCGGTGATACACCTTCTCCACCCGCAGCACCGGAAAGTCGTGCGCGAGACTGTAATAGCCGAGATGATCGCCGAACGGCCCCTCCGGCAGCAGCCGCTCGGGATCGACGGTCCCGCTGATGCAGAAGTCCGCTTCGGCGTAGATGGGCAGCACGCGTTCCAGCGACCCGGACGCTCCAAGCGTCCGGGTCGCTTCGCGCGGCGGCGTCACCATCCGCACTCTTCGCCGTCCGAGCGCCCCCGCGAACATCAACTCGGATACGCTCTCCGGCAAAGGCATCACCGCGGCGAGCATCATCGCGGGCGAGCCGCCCACGAAGACGTTCACGCGGAACGGCTCTCCGTTGCGGATCGCCGCCGCGTGGTGCACGCCGATCGTGCGGTGAATCTGGTAATGCAGCCCGACCTCGCGGTTCGTCTCGTATTGATTGCCGGAAAGCTGCACGCGGTACATGCCGAGGTTCGCCCGGCCGAATCCGGGATGATCGGCGTCTTCGCTGTAGACGATCGGCAGTGTGACGAACGGCCCCCCGTCGTCCGGCCAGCTTTGCAATCTCGGCAACTGGTCGATCGTCGTCTCGTGCGCGAGGATCGGCCCGGAGGAAACGCGCTTGGGCCGCATGTGCCACAACAGCGGCAGCACGTCGCGATACTTCCACGGCCGCTTCTGAAACTCCGTCGGGTCGAGCTTCAACTCGATGAGCCGTCGGACCACGTCGAGCGTGTCGCGGAACAAGAACCGCGCCCGGTCGAGCGTGCCGAACAGGTTGCTCACCATCGGAAACCGGCACCCCTTCACGCGGGCGAAGTAAATCGCAGGCCCCCCGGCGGCGAACACCCGCCGATGAATTTCGGCCGCTTCGAGATGCGGATCGACCTCTTCGTCGATGCGCACGAGTTGCCCGGTGCGTTCGAGATCGACGATGCACTTGCGGAGATTGCGGTAGCCCATTGCCGGCCCGCGCGAAAGGAAGGAAGTTCGACGCAAAGACGCGAAGACGCAAAGAAGCGCAAAGGAGGATGGAGGATAGACGATGGCGGTTGGAAGATCGAGGATGGTCGCGTCCGCCGCGGCGATGCGTGCGACCGAACACTGATCGCGGACAGGTGGAATCAGCGTGATCGAGCGCCCCAAACGAAGCGACCCGGACGCTGGGAGCGTCCGGGCGCTGAGAGTGAACGTCCCTTCCGAGAGCCGCCCGTTTCGCCGCGATTCGGGAGAAGATGAGTTTGCGGCCGGTTCTGCTTGTTGTACGATGATGGCTGTGATTGCAGCCGGCTCGTTGCGAAAATGGAGATCGACTGATGTTGCAAGTCGAGTTGCCCGATGCGGCCGAGGTCCAGGCCCAGGCGGTCGCCGCCGGGTATGCGAACGTCGATGAGTATCTCTTGAGCCTCCTCGATCGCGACAAGGAGCGACTCGCCGTGCGATCGGGAGTGGACGCGATGCGCGCCGGTCGAACCCGGCCGTTCGCCGAGTTCGACGCCGAGCTTCGGCGGGAACACGGAATCGAACGCGAACGCTGATCGCCCGACGTGTCATCCGGAGGTTGGACCGTGGAGGAGTCGCAGACCAATCGTGGCGGAGTGTACATCGCAGCACCCCGTATGGACATGATATCGTGCTGAAGAAGGAGCGTGGGAGTGGTCGGGGCCGGCGCGGCGGATTTCGTGCAAGTACGGCATCAACCCCTACATCGACTGCCGCAAACTGACGATCACCCCCAACCGCTGCCATACCATCGAGTACGCGAAGAAGGTGCTGGAGAAACTGCGGCAGGCGGATGAGGAGAAAGGAACACCAGAAGCGATCACTGAGGCGCTGAGAAAGATGGCCGAGTACCATCTGAAGTGTGGTCAACCGGGAGCGACGAACGAGAATGACGAACTCACCTGAGGCTGCCGAATGGAGCGCCGAACTGTCGCGCGAGATCAATCGCGCGTACGAGGCAGGCGATCTCGCTGCATTCTCCGCATTACTCCGGAAGCATCCGCAGCAATTGCGTCGACGGAACGGAACCGAAATCTGGATGCATACGGCTGCTCAAAAAGGCAAACTTGCGTTCATTGAAGCGCTTGTCGAGCTGGGGGTGGGCGTCAACGAGAGCGAGGATCCGCCGGGAGAAGAAGATTCCGCACCTGAAGGTCCGATCCAAGTTGCAGCGGCCTTTGGCCATCTCGACGTAGTTCGCTACCTGCTGGACCACGGGGCGAAGATCAACTTCGACTACAAAGGCAAACCTCGTTGCGAGCCGCTCGTCTCCGCGGCGACGGGCGGCCACCTCGAAATCGTCAAACTCTTCGTCGAGCACGGGGCGGACCTGAAGGCGTCCGGCACGTGGGCCATCGAGCAGGCCTACACGCTCAGCAAGTGGGACGTGTACGACTACCTCCACTCGCTCGGCCTGCGGCATCGCCGCGAGACCACGCCTCCCGATTACCCCGCCGCCCACGAGAAGATCGTCGCCAAGATGACCGGCAAGTTCGGCCCGCTGGGGGAGTGGTCCCGCACGCTGCCGGGCGATCCCGAAGTCACGCTGCGGTTCATCCCGGCGGCCAAGACGTACAAGGCGAACACGGTCTTCACCGTCGGCCTGAGCGATCGCCGGCTGCCGCGCGGGAGGAAGGAGTTCGCGGCGGGGGAACTGGAGATCGTGCTGCCGAAGTCGTGGCCGATGGACGACAAGTCGCTGGCCGACCCGCAGTGGAACTGGCCCCTGGTCTGGCTGGAGCGGATCGTGAACGAACTTCGCGCGGCGGACCGCTGGCCGGACCGCCCGGTGCTGTTCCCGGCCGAGGCGTCGGCGGAGCCGCTGGGGCCGAAGACGAAGCAGACCGCCTGGCTCTGCCTGGAGCGGCTGGGAGAGAGCGTCGATGCGCCAGACCGCCGGCTGATCGACTTCCACACGCTGTTCCCGATCTACCCCGAGGAGCGGGCGCTGACGGAGCGGGAAGGGGACAAGGCGCTGTTGGCCATTCTTGACGAGAAAAAAGCCCCGCTGCACGTCGATCCGAAGCGGAAGAGCGTGGTGAAGTAGTACACTCATCTCCTTGGTATTCGAAGCTTCGCAATAGCCACGAATCGGCAGGCTCGATAGAATCGAATGCGAAAAGGCGGGTTCGTCTGCTGAAGGACGGTCGAAGGCATGCGATTGCGATCGCAAGGGTCTGAATCCTCGGTCGCGTTTCGAACGAGTGATGGGAGAAACGTGCCATGGAACTGACACGGGAACAACACGAGGCGGTCGAGAAGGGGGAGCGAGTGCGCGTCGAGATCGACGGCCTTGATTGCGCCGTCGTTCGCTGGGACATCTTCGAGACCGCGCAGCGAATTCTGGGACACGCGGACGACGACGATCCCCGTGCGACTTATCCCGCCATCCTCCGCGCCTGGGACGCCGACGATCGTCCCGGCGATTACGACGTCTATCGGGACGACGCATGATGGCTGCTCGGCTTCGCCGTGGAGACGTCGTGATCGTCGATTTCGCGCCCACGACGCCTCGCGCCCAAATTCGTCCGGCGCTCGTCGTGCAGAACGATTCCGACAACGCACGCATGAAGAACACGATCGTCGTGCAACTCACCAGCAATACGAGCCGCGCCTCCGAGCCGACGCAGATTCTCATCGATGCCGCCCATCCGGACTGGGCGCGCTCGGGTCTGCGGCTTTCATCTGCGGTGAATTGCTCGAATCTGGCGACGATCGCCCAGCGCGACATCACGCGCGCGATCGGCTCCCTCTCCGCAGCGACGATGCACCGGATCGACGAGTGCTTGAGATCGGCTCTTGAGTTGCGGTGATACAGTCGGGCGGTATTCCGCTGGGCCTCAGTTGCTCAGCAGCGTCGCCACCGCGTCGCGAAAGATCACTTCGAACATCAGCGATGCCATCGCCAGCGTCAGGCAGAGGTTGAACGTCTGGCCGACGAGGTACAGCACGAGCGGCTTGCCTCCCTGCAACTGGGCCGCCAGTTCCTTGAAGTTGGTCTCCAGGCCGATGCTCACGAACGCCAGGCAGAAGAACCAGCCGCGAAGCGTCTTCGTCGTGCCGTCGATCGTCGCGTCGACGATCGCGGGGCCGCCGGCGACCGTGCCGTGAACCAGCGAGAAGACGAGCGACGCCGCCACGAAGCCGAGCACGAACTTCGGGAACCGCCGCCAGATTTCCGACGCGCGGGGCCGCGCGGTGGTCTCGCCGTTCTCGATCGGATCGACCTTCGTCACCCAGTAGACGGCGACCGCGAAGGCGATCACGCCGATGAGGATGTTCTGAATCATCTTCACGGTGGCGGCGACCGCGAGCGCGGTCTCGCCGAGGATCCCCCCCGCGGCGGCGACGGCGCCGGTCGAGTCGATCGTGCCTCCCATCCACGCCCCGCCGAGCACGTCGCTCATGCCGAGCGCGCGGATCGCCGCGGGCATCAACACCATCATCACCACGGTGAAGGTCAGCGACATGCCGATCGCGAGCGAGAGTTCTTCCTTCTTCGCGCGGCAGGCGGCGGCGGTGGCGATCGCCGCCGAGACGCCGCACACCGACATGTCCGCCGAGATCACCATGTTGAGCGACCTCGAGCGAATGCCCAGCACCCGCTGGCCGAACTGGTACGTGCTCACCAGCACGATCGGCGTGACCACCCAGGCGACGCAGATCCCCGGCACGCCGAGCACGACGAGTTGCCCGAGCAGAATTTCCGCCCCCAGCAGCACCAGTCCCGTCTTGATGTAGAACTCGGTGCGGACCGCGGGCTTCAGCCATTCCGGCGTGCCGATGGTGTTGCTGATGAGCAGCCCGACGACGAGCGCCCAGAGCGCGTATTCGAGGTTGTAATGCTTGACGACCGCCTGCCCGGCGAGCGCGTAGGCGAGGAGCGCGAACAGGAACACGCCGGCGAACGCGGGAACGAACCGCGCGAAGTGACTGATGAGCGACCCGGACGCTGCCAGCGTCCGGGTCGCTGGGGCGCGCGCCATCGCCGCGGTCCCGATGCCGAACAGCACCAGCGACAATGCGAACGCGCCGAGAATGCCGGCAAGCTTTTCGTAATGCTGACCAAGCGCTTCGAGGGGGCTGTCGTCCCATCCTCCCGGCTTGCCGATCCAGGATCGAACTGGATTGAGCGCGATTCGCTGCGCCTGCGCGGCCTTGTCGGCGGCGCGGGCGTCGCTGCGGGCGGAGGCGAGTTCGGCCTGCGCTTCGGCGTCGTCGAGGGACGCGGCGGTCCGCTCGGCGGAGGCTCGGACGCGGCGGTGCTCTGCTTCCGCATGTTCCGATTTCGCCTCGATCTCGGCAAGGCGAATTTCAAAGGCGGACGGATCGACGATCCGTCCCACGAGAATCGCCGCGAGGACGGAAAGCAGAATTCCCCCGCCGATCCAGACGGCCCACCAGTCTTCCGAAACGAGCAGTCCCCGAACCTCCCGCGCAGTGGCATCGCCATCAGCAGTCGGCGGGGCCGCGGGATCTTCTGGCTGCAAACTCAACTCGATTCTCCGCTCGATCTTCCTGGTCACGAACACCGCCGGCAACGTGTTGCACCATCATGGCGCTTTCGTGAGGTCGATCTTGAGAGTCTCGTGCAAGATCCCGCGGCGCGCGAGAATGATTTCATGACAGCAATCGATTCTGTCTCGATGCTCCGATGTCAGATAGATCTCCATCGATCCTAACGGCGCGGAATGCATCAGGAACGACGGTTTCTTGATAAACCCGTCCCCGTCGGCGACGCACCGCCGGTTCCGCACGAATTCGAGAACGGGAGTCTTCTCGTAGAAGCCTTGGATGAACGGCACGTCGGACTCTTTGACCCGCGAGATGTAGAGGCTTTTTGCGCGCGCGGCGTCTTCGCGTGTGGCATCGGCTTCCCAGTCGATCGTCACATGGGAAAAGAAGAAGCGATCGTAGCCGCGTGCGGGTTCGCGAGTTCCGACGTTGGGCACGACGAGCCTTTTCGTCTCCTGCACCGCGCCGGCACGGGCGCGCAACCCGAGCGATTCCTCGGTGCACGTCGATTCCGGATGAATCGAGATCACCAGACGCTCGCGCGCCACGATGGCCGTCAGCTTGCATTCGAGTGCCGCGAGTTGATCCACTCCTACGTTCGGAGGCAAGTCGCTACGGAAGACACCGCTCGCGTCCTGTTCGAATTCGATTTCGTGGCGCTGCCCGTCGCGCGTGCTGAGCGCGACATCCTGCATCCGCATCTCGACGAAGTGCGCTTCTCCTCCGAAATAGTGAAACCGCAGCACGATACGCTTTCGTTCGTCGTCCGTGTCCCGTCCGAGTTCGTCTCTTTCCGACAGGAAATTCGCCACGGCCAGCATCGGACCAATGCGCGACCAGTAATCCGGAGGTGGCGTGAAAAAGGACGATGCCAAGAGTACGCGATCGTCCGGGCCCATTCGAATTGCCAATCCCGTGGCGACGGAGATACGGGCGACGGCGTCCCAGAACGGCACGTCCTGAAGATCGAGTGTGACTCTCCCTTCCGGAAGGGGGTCCACGAACCCTTCCTTGAACGTGTCATAGTCGGGGTAGTCGAGCCGAAAGCCGTGTGCGTCTCGCGCCCGCTCGAGAATCTCGCCGAATTCCTTGTACGACGCGTTCTTGCAAGCGAGAGTTACGGACTGCTCGCTCAGCAACGGGGTGCGCGCGACGCCTGACTTGACCAAGCGCTCCTCCTGCGCAAGCGCGGCAGTGGCCGTCATAATATCCATCAGCCAGCCGGAGAGCATTCCGAGGGCGACGAGAATCAAGCCGCGCGGTCGAAGGACGGTAGTTGCGGATTCGAGCCACCTGCTCTGGATCATGCGGGAATTTAGGCTCATGGATTCGTCTCCCGAAAGCGGTTGGTGGATCCGTCTGTCAATCCTTCGCCGGGTCGACCTTCCGCCCATACACCCGCACGTCGTCGAACCAGCCCGTGTCGTCGAACGAGCCGACGCCGACCCGGCCCCAGGTGAGGCGCTTGTCGATCGCCGTCATCACCGGCTTCTCCATGTCGTCGAAGTAGACCTCGATCTTGCCGCTCTCGACCTCGCGGATGATGCGGGCATGGTGCCATTCGTCGTCCCACGCCGTCCCTTCGCTGGTGGTGGTCGAAATCTTCACCCGCGGCTCGCCGTGGACGATGAAGATCTGATTCGAATGGTCGTCGGCCTTCTTGCCGAAATGCACGTAGTGCAGGTGCGAATCGTCCTGGTGGCCGAAGAACAGGACCAGCGAGCGATGGGCGTAGTCCTTGGCGGTGCTCTTGAGCTTCACGTCGAGGATGAAGTCGCCGACGACGAGATCGCGGACGAGCGCCCGGTTGAGGGGCGAACGCACCGGCGGCGTGAACTCGCTGTCCGCCTTGTGCTGATCGAAGACGTGATTGTCGCCGGTCTTCACGATTCGCCATCCGGTCGGATCGGTCGTCACCCAGGGATTGCTGTTCCCCGATTCGAAATCGTCGGAGAAGAGCAAGGGGAGACCGTTGAGCGTGTCGGGCGGCGCGGCCTTCTCCTGCGCCGCGGCCGATCCCGCGAACAGCCCCAACGCGGTCATGACGAACGGAATCATGAAGTTGCCGCCGGTGCGCAAACCTGCCATGGATCGTGGCTCCTTGGAGGACGAGTTTCGCCGGGTTCCGAACTCCGCCATTGAAGCGAGATGCCGCTCCCGGCACAAGAGATCGTCCGACTTTCAAGTGCTCATCACTACGGCGGCGGGGTGGCTGGGGTCGGAGCGAGCGAAGCCCCCAGCGATGCGGTGCCGCGGCCGCGCATCGCTGGGGGCGAT
>JBBDNT010000003.1:0-8923 GCA_040877445.1 Planctomycetaceae bacterium | reverse complement strand
GACGTCTTCCACTTCCAACGACATCGCCCGGCGGATCGCCCCCAGCGATGCGCGGCCCGGTCGGCGATTCGCTGGGGGCTTCGCTGCGCTACGACCCCAGCCACCCCCCCGGCAACTTCCATGCGCCATCCAGGATCGTGCCGCGCAAAGCGCGCCGCACGCCCCGAAGTGGCGAAGTGGCGGTCGCGTCGGGCGTGCGACGCACTTTGCCGCCGGATGGCACGGCCGCAGGCCGGTCTGATGAAAACCTCAACGTATTGAAAGTAGTTCTATTACGTCGTCAACCTTGAACTCGTGGGTCGATCGAACCGGCGGGTAGGACGGATTTGTAATCCGTCGTGCCCGCCCGCTTCGGAATGTCCGGTCGAAATTCCCGGCATCGGCCGACACGCCTCGGACGGACTGGCAGTCCGTCTTAACGGCGAATTCGACCCACAATATCAAGGCTGAAGGCGTACTATTGCGCCTGTGGCTCTCGTCCATCGCCGTGGTTCCGCACGAACTCGATGGTGTCGAACTTCGCCCCGGACGGGCGAAGGAACGCTCGCGATCCCTCTCAGCGCGGCCTCGTTCGGAAAATGCCCGTCCCCGCCGACGCGATTCCTCCCGGATTATTCATGACGAACTTACGTGCCGAAGGTGCGCCACTTCGAAGAGACGCCACTTCGGGCGCAACAGTTCTCGAACGGCCCCGACGCGCCAAGTCACCCGGGTTCCGGGATTTTCATCAGGCCACTCGCGGTGCGAGCACGGGAAAGATGGGGGTGATGGGGAGTGGACCAGAGCGGTCGCCACGCGCGCCGGTCGCGCGATTTCCAAGTTCCGTCCCCTTGCGAGCATCGTCCGGAATGTTACGATGAACGCCTGAGTCCGCCAGTTCTCACCGGAGGTGTGCGCGATGACGTTTCCGGCCGCCGACCCGACCCGCAAGTCCTCATCCCGCTTTTCGCGACCGAACCGGTTCTGTGGGTCGAAATCGCTCGCCGCGGGACTGGCCATCGTCGCCCTCGTCGTCGGTCTCGTCGCGGTGCGTTCTTCCGGCCCCGGCTCGCCTTTCGCATGGGTGGCCGGTGTGACGCGCGCGGACGAGGCGAAAGAACCGCGGCGCGCCCCCGCCAACGTGCCTCCCAACCCCTTCCCCGAGCGGATCATCGTGCCGGAGGGGATCTTCGATGGCGGCGTGGGCTGGCTGAACGCTGCCGGGCCGATCTCGATGAAGGATCTCCGCGGCAAGGTCGTCCTGCTCGACTTCTGGACTTTCTGCTGCATCAACTGCATCCACGTCCTGCCCGATCTCAAGTACCTCGAAGAGAAGTACGAGAAGGAACTGGTGGTGATCGGCGTGCACTCCGCCAAGTTCGAGAACGAAAAGGAGAGCGAAAACATCCGTCGGGCCATTCAGCGCTACGAGATCAAGCACCCGGTCGTCAACGACGCGAACATGCTCATCTGGCAAAAGTTCGGCGTTCGATCCTGGCCGACGATGGTGTTGATCGACCCGGAAGGCTACTTCTGCGGCGCGCAGCCCGGTGAAGGGAACCGCGAGTTGTTGGACCGGGTGATCGCCAAGCTGATCGAGCATCACAACGCCAAGGGGACGCTCGACAAGACCCCCGTTCGCTTCGACCTCGAACTCGAAAAGCTCCCGCCGACGCCGCTCCGCTTCCCCAGCAAGCTCCTCGTCGACGAAGCGGGCGGCCGCCTGTTCGTCACCGACAGCAACTACAACCGAATCATCATCGCCGGGTTGAACGGCAAGCTGCTCGACGTGATCGGCACCGGCGAAATCGGCCGGAAGGACGGCAAGTTCGACGTCGCGCAATTCGATCATCCTCACGGAATGGCGCTCGCCGGCGACTTGCTGTTCGTCGCCGACACCGAGAACCACCTCATTCGCCAGGTGGACCTCGAACAGCGCACCGTGAGCACGCTCGCCGGGACCGGAGAGCAGGCTCGAGGCCGCCGCGCCGCCGGTCCTTTGCGCACCACTCCGCTCAACAGTCCGTGGGATCTTCTGCACCACGACGGGACGCTCTACATCGCCATGGCCGGCCCGCATCAGATCTGGATCCACAAGCGGGGCACGAATTCGATCGGCGTCTACGCCGGCAGCGGCCTGGAAGACATTCGCGACGGCGCCCGCGCCGAATCCGCCTTCGCCCAGCCGTCCGGACTGGCCGCGCTCGGCAATCACTTCTATGTCTGCGACAGCGAAGGCTCGTCGATCCGGCAGGTTCCGTTCGACGCGCGCGAGAAGGTGACCACGATCGTCGGCACACATGATCTGCCGCTCGCCCGGGCGCTCTTCGAGTTCGGCGACCGCGACGGCGTCGGCACGCAGGCCCGCTTGCAGCACCCGCTCGGCATCGCGGAGCATCAGGGAACTCTGTACGTCGCCGATTCCTACAACCACAAAATCAAGAAGCTCACGCCCGGAACCGACGGCTGGAAATCGACGACCTGGCTCGGCAACGGGAAGCCGGGCGCGAACCTCGATCCGCCGCAGTTCTCCGAACCGGCGGGGCTTGCCGTGCTGCGGGGGAAGTTGCTTATCGCCGACACGAACAATCACCGCCTCGTCGCCGCCGATCTCCGCACGGGAAAGGTCGAGCCGTTCGTGATCGACGGGCTGGAACCGCCGCCGCCCCCGAAAACCGAGCACGGCGAACCGGACGACGCCGAGTACCCCGCGGTCGCCGCCCAGCGCCTCTCCGCCGAAGGCGCGCTCGCCATCGAAATCGCGCTCGATCTTCCCGCGGAGCACAAGCTCAACCCGCTGGCCCCCGTCACGTACCATCTGCAACTCGACGACGGGCAAACGCTGTTCGATGCCGACACCCTTCCCGCGCGAGGCCGGGCCGAGGCCGAAGGCAAGACCGCCCGCATTTCCCTCCCGCTGAGCGCCGCGACGGGCAAGGCCTCGCTCAAGCTCGCCACGACCTACGCCTATTGCCGGGAAGGAACGGGAGGTCTGTGCCGCATCGCGACTGCCCGCTGGACCGTGCCGATCGAGGTCGTGGCGAACGGCCCGCGGCAATCAGTTCGCCTCGCGACGCCCCCCATCGAACTTCCCGCGGCGAGCGACAACCCGCTCCAATGAACGTCCCATCGGGCGCGAGCCTCCCACGTCAATGCGAGCCTCCCACGTCAAGGCGAGCCTCCCACGTCAGTGGGGGGAGAACACATCATCGCTCACCCCGCGAAGTGTCCATGCCGCTTTTCGGTCATCACGGCCGCTATCTCCGTATCGACCTCTCCTCGCGCACTGCCGAGGCGGCGCCGATTCCGGCGGACGTGCTGCGACGGTTCATCGGCGGCACCGGTTTGGGGACGTGGATTCTGCTGGAGGAGTCGGCCCCCGATGTCGACGCGCTCGCGCCCCATGCCGCCGTCGTGTTCGTCTTCAGTCCGCTCGTCGGCAGCCCGCTGACGACTTCCGCGAAGTTCGCCGTCGTCGCCAAGTCGCCCCTCACCGGGCGGCTCAACGATTCGCTCGCCTCGTCGGGCTTCGCGATCGCCGGGAAGAAGACCGGCTACGACGCGCTCGTCGTCACCGGCCGCGCGGACGACCCCACGATCCTCATCATCGAGCCGGAAAGGGTGCGGTTCGAGAGCGCGGCGGACGTCTGGGGGCGATCGCTGTCCGAGTCGCAATCGCTGTTGCGCGAGCGCCTCGGCTCGGCCTTCCGCTGCGCCGTCATCGGCCCGGCGGGAGAGAACGGCGTGCGGTTCGCCACCGTTTCGCACGACGGCCGACACGCCGGCCGCGGTGGAACCGGCGCGGTGCTCGGCGGTAAGAACCTGAAGGCGATCGCCGTTCGGGGCGATCGGCTCACCGCCTTCGCTCATCCCGAGCGACTGATCGAGTACAGCCGGGAACTGTCGCGGAAATCGTTCGGTCCCGCGACGGCGAAGTACCGCGAACTCGGGACGATGGGGAACCTGCTCGCGTTCAATCGACTGGGGACGCTGCCCACGCGGAACTTCACCGCCGGCTCCTTCGAGGGCGCGCTTGCGCTCGCTCCGGAAACGCTCGCCCCCGCGCGGGAGAAGGCCCGCGAGTCGTGCGCCGCGTGTACCATCGGCTGCGAACACATCTACGCGCTGGGCACGGAGGATCGCGGCGTGCGGATGGAGTACGAGAACCTGTTCGCGCTCGGCCCGCTGTGCGGCGTCTCCGATCCCGACGTCGTCCTCGAAGCGTCGCATCGCTGCGATGAACTCGGCATGGACACCATCAGCGCCGGCGCGACGATCGCCTTCGCCATGGAATGCGCCGAACGCGGCTTGATCGACGCCCCGACGCTCCGCTTCGGCAACGGGGCCGCGCTGCTCGAAACGCTCGACGACATCGCCGCCCGCCGCGGCTTGGGCGAACTGCTGAGTCTCGGCACGCGCGCCGCCGCCCGCGAGATCGGCCGGGGCGCGGAAGACTTCGCCCCGCACGT
Organism: Planctomycetaceae bacterium; assembly: GCA_040877445.1. Lineage (GTDB taxonomy): Bacteria > Planctomycetota > Planctomycetia > Planctomycetales > Planctomycetaceae > JBBDNT01. The sequence goes on along the minus strand of JBBDNT010000003.1, from coordinate 4,475 downwards.
GAAGGGGCTGGAGATTCCCGGCTACGAGCCGCGGGCGCTGCAGACGATGGCGCTCGGTTTCGCGGTCAACACGCGCGGGGCGGATCACAATCGCTCGGGAGCGTATCAGGTCGATTTCTCCGAGTCGGTCGATCGACTCGCGATCGACGAGACCGCCATTCCGCACGCGATCCGCACCGAGAACGAAGCCGCCCTGATGGACTCGCTGATCCTCTGCAAGTTCCTCCGCGGCGTGTTCGACGACAAGCTCGCCGCGATGGCCGAGATGCTCGAACTCGTCACCGGCTGGAATGTTTCGGCGGACGAACTCGACGAGACGGCGGAGCGGATCGTCACGCTCCGCAAATGGTACAACATCCGCGCCGGCTGGACTCCGGCGGAAGACACGCTGCCGAGGCGATTCCTCAGCGAGCCGCTCGCCGCCGGCGCGAGCGCCGGCGCGACGCTCGACGCGGCGCGGCTGCGGACGATGATTCGCGTCTACAACAACGCTCGCGGCTGGAGCGACGAAGGCTGGATCTCGCCGGAACGGCTCGCGACACTGGGCATTCCGCCGCGATCGCCCCGCCCGGTCGATTAGCCGCGACCCGACATGCCGGTTAGCCGCGACCCGACGTGCCGGTTAGCCGCGACCCGACAGGGGAGCGCGCCGCCCGCCGGCGCACCATCGCGTCGTTCTGCGCCGCCTTCGCCAGGCGGTCGACCTGATTCCGCTGAAGCGCCCCGGCGGGCAGCGCGATGCTCCTTCAGTTCGAGTCACGAAAAGGGAATTCGCGCTGATATTCGAATCGGCCGAAAACTGCCGGCCGCGAATTCTCGACGAAACGCCGGGCGCGTCGGCGTATTCGGCGGACTTGCCGATCGCGGCTCGCATGCACCCGATCAAGTCGGGTGATCTTCATCCTCTTGAAACCACCAGGCGGGTGGCCTAACGATGAACACGACCACCCCGACCACGCACGCGACGACCGCCAGGAAGAAATTGTCGGCGTCTCCGAGATCGCTAGCCAGAACAAGCGCGAAAATTCCAAGGAAGAAGCCGGCGACGCGGATCGCCCGGTCGCGCGCATATATCAGAGCGAGTCCCGCGGCGAACACGAGCGGCGACGATAACCACAGAATCTCGGGAACTCCGGACATGCGGGGCCTCGCTTTCGTTCCGCACGCGATGGCGAAGCTCCATCGCTCCGCCGCGAGATCCGAGTAAACGCCTGGCACGGGGCGTTGTCAAGCAGGCGGATCGAGACGCTTGGCGCGGCACAGCCGCAACCGAAGAGTCGCCCGACGCCATGACCGGAAGGACCGCCAAGAATGCGGCCGCCGGCGCGCGACGAAGCCGCCATCGCGATCGGACCTGGCGGCCGCAGTGAAATCTCCGCGTCCTCGGCGTTCTCCGCGGTTCGATTCCCTGCGCCCGCGGAAAATTAGAACCGCCGAGTGCGCCGAGGACGGTGAGAAAACCGGAGAGACGGCGTTCGACGAACTCCGCCGAATCGCCGGCCGCCATCCGCGGCATCCGTACTACGAAGGCTTCAAGTTGACGTGCCTTGCGCAAGTTTTCGACCACGGATTTCACGGATGGGCACTGATGAGAGAAGGAATCATCACCTGGCTTCTCCCCGCGGCCTCTGCGGTTCGGTGCGGTCGGGTTGAAGATGCCCGGCGACGTTCCATTGCGATGATTCGATGAACCGCCGAACGCGCAGAGGCCGCCGGGGAACGGGGGAGGCAGCGCCATCGAACTTCCGGATCCGGCGCGCTTTCGACCGCGGGTTCCGCTCGTCGGAGGTCGAACAGGGATATCCGTTGAATCCGTGCCATCCGTGGTGAAACTGGATTTTGGTTCCGGCTTCGCCGGGCTGGGAAATCCGTGGATTCAGGAAATTCGCGCATGGCCGCCGGAAGTCGAACGATTGCAGCTCGATGATCGGCCGGGAACGAGAATTCGAAAAATCTTTCGATTTTCATTTCCCGGATTCCTCAACGCGTGTTCGAAGAACGGGCGTCGAAACCCGCACTCCACCGCCGAGTCGCGGCTTCGACGTCCGGCACGCCGCTTGTGCGCAACCTGCGTCGTCGCCGCGGGTTGTCGCGGTCGCGACGCGCTCCGATCGACGGCGTTCACCTGGCCGACGATCTCGATCAAGTCGTCGCGCAACCCGCTCCGGGCAGGTTGAAGGGACTGACGCACGAGACCGGATTCGCTCGACGATCGCCGGGCCGTTGCTCATCGAAATCCGACCGCTGATCGCTGAAAGCTCCCCCATGCCCCTACGACTCACCGAACACCTCCGCGACTGGAGTTCGCACGGACTGGCGATCGACCGCGACGCGCGAATGATTCGCAACATCGCGCTCGCCGGTCTCGCGTCGAAGAACGGCTACCGCTACGCCGCCGAGGCGCTCCGCAACGCCGTCGCGCTCTACGAGAACAAGCCGGTGTTCCTCGACCACGCCGCCAACGCCCGGCGGCCCTTCGAGCGGAGCACGCGCGATCTCGTCGGCTCGATCGTCGCGGCGCGGTTCGCCGATGGCCGGATCCGCGGCGACATCCGCGTCGTCGACACCGAAGCCGGCCGCACGTTCCTCGCGCTCGCCGAGACGAGCGCCCCCGCCGTCGGCATGAGCCACGTCGTCCTCGCGGAGAAAAACGCCGACGGCAGCGTCGTCGAGAGGATCATCGAGGTCGTGAGCGTCGACGCGGTCGCGTTCCCGGCGACGACGGCGAGCTTGAGCGAGCAGGCCGCGGACAATGCCGAATGTCGAAGCTCGAATGACGAATCAATGTCGAAGTCCGAAGGCCCGAAACGAATGACCGAAGCAGCACCAGTTTCGGACGTTCGAGCTTCGTCATTCCTTCGTCATTCGGATTTCGACATTCGACATTCCCCTCTCCCCGGCCCGTCCGAGTCGCTCGAGCGGCTCGATGCCTTTCTGCCGGGGCACTTCGATCGGCACGCCGGCGTTTCCGCTGCCGACGTGCGGCGGGCCGGTCTCTCGTCCTCGCGGTTGATCGTCGAGGCCCGCGTCGCCGACACCGACGCCCCGCAGCTCTTCGCCGTCAGCTACGATCGCGACGGCGAGGGGAACATCGTGCTCGGCGACGACTATCGACTGGTTCTGCTGGGCGAATCGTCCGCGCTCTCCGTGCAACCCACGGATGATCTCCGCCGCGAGCGGGATCGACTCCGCGCCGAGCGCGACGATCTCGCCGCCCGACTCGAACGGCTCGAATCCGCCTCGGAGGAAAAACGCCGCCGGGCGGAGATCGACCGGCTGCTCGAATCGTCGCGGCTCCCGCACTATGCCGTCACGGAACAGTTTCGTTCGCAACTGAAAGCCGCCGCGGACGAAACGTCGCGCCGCCGACTGGTCGAAGACCGCCGCGCGTTGATCGAACACGCGACGCGCCCCACGCCGCACAGCCGAGAACGCGCGAACGCGGCAACGCCCACGGCCGAAGCCGCCCTGATCGCCGCGATCCGGCGGCGGTGACGGCGGTAGGCAGTCGGCAGTAAGCAGTCGGCAGGCATTCGCTTGCGGTTTCGCGTCCCTCAACCCTCAACCCTCGACATTCGCGCGCCTCGCTCCGCTGGCGCGTCGCGGCTAACCATTTCCCTTCACTCCATTGATCCACGGAAGGATCCCTCATGCCCAATCGTCTTCGTTTCCGCAGCGGCCAGGTGCAATTGCAGCGGCTGCGCGTCGCCGCCGAGACCGTCATCGAGGCGGGCGATCTCGTGTATCTCGACGACAACGAGGTCAAGCCCGCCGCCGACTTCGACTGGGACAGCGATCTTCCCACCACTCAAGCGGCGTTCGCCGAAGTGTTTCTCGGCGTGGCGCATCAGCCTTCGCCGGCCGGCGACGCGCGGGACATCTCTGTCGACGTCAGCCCGTTCGCGGTCTACGAGTTCGACGTCGATCCCGGCACGTTCGAGGTCGGCGACGCGCTCGCTCCCGACGGCGCCGACGACGCGCTGATGAACCAGCAACTCATCCCCACCGGCAGCGGCACGACGGCGATCGCCCGTGCCGTCGAATACCGCGCCGCCGGCTCGTCCGTCCTCCGCGTCTCCTTCGCCTCCGCCTTCCACCCGGCCAGCGCGAACGCGAACGCGGCGATTGGTTGACGGTTCGCGTTCGCGCTCCGCTGGCGCGTCGCGGCTAACCGTCGCACTATCCACTACCCACTACCCACTCGGAATCCCATGCACGGCCAATCGCTCTCCGCTCTCGTCGAATCCCTCGGTCCCGAGGGGTTCTATCACAAGGTCTGCGGCCTTCTGAACGACAAGAAGCTCGCCGTCGATGACTTCAGCTACTACGAACTCGCCGAAGCGTGCGGCGTGCTCCCGCAGCTTCGCCGGCTGCGCGAAGTCCCGCCGCCCGACGGGATGCTGCGGCATCTGCTCAGCGAATCGAACCCCGGCGCGAGCACGAGCCTGTTCCAGATCGTCACCGGCGAACTGATC
>JBBDNT010000002.1:1043-8939 GCA_040877445.1 Planctomycetaceae bacterium | reverse complement strand
CCAGGTGTCGGTGCAGGTGCGTGATGGCCGCCGCCACGGCGGGGGCGGCCGCGTGAAGCCGGCCACTACGAACCGGCGCGGTTTCACCCTCGTCGAGTTGCTCGTCACGATGACGATCATGATGATCCTGATGGGCATCACCCTGGCGGCGGTGAACGTCACCGTCTCCGGCGACCGCGTCCGCTCGAACGCCCGCAACATCCAATCCTACCTGATGGGCGCCCGAGACCGCGCGATCTTCGCCAAGGCCCCCCGCGGCGTGCGGTTCCTGCTCGACACCGACTCCAGCGGCAACTTCACCATCCCCCCCACCGCGCGGAGCATGGTCTACATCGGCCCGCTCGATCCGTCGCCGGGAGAACTGCACCTGGCGGACGACGGCGTGACGCTCACGCAGGAGAGCGGCGCCCCCTGGTCCACGCTCTTCAACCGCCGACTGCTCGTCGCCGGCGCGCGGATTCGCATCGCCATCAGTCCGGGTGTCGACCAAATCAATAACGGCCTGTGGTACACGGTCGCGAGCGTCGCCGGCAACACGATCACCATCGCCACGCCGCACGTCGAGAACGCGGCTTGGGACCAGTCGGGCCTCGAATACCAGCTCGAACTCGCGCCCGGAGTGCTCCCCAACCAGGAGCCGATTCCGCTCACCAGCGGGATCGTCATCGATCCGGTCGGCAGCAGACTCCCGGCCGCCTGGAGCGACTTGAACCGGATGGACATCATGTTTTCGCCGCGGGGCACGGTGACCGGCCAGGTCGCCGCCGCCGGCGTGATTCACCTGCTGGTGACCGACTGGGTGGACGTCTCCTCGGACCCCTACCGCGGCATCGGCGATCCGGCCAAGGAAGGGGACGAGTCGCTCGTGACGATCTTCACGCGAACCGGGCAGGTGTCGAGCCATTCGGTCGCGCCAGGCGCCGATCCCTACCGCTACGCCGAAACCGGGGAGGCCGCGCCATGAAACGCCTTCGGAGTTACGAGTTACGAGTTACGAGTTACGAGAAAGAACCGCTCGCAGTGCGTCACTCGTCACTCGTCACTCTTGGCAGTGACGAGTTACGAGTTACGAGTTACGAGAAAGAACCGCTCGCAGTGCGTCACTCGTCACTCGTCACTCGTCACTCGTCACTTCATCGAGGCGGCGTCACGCTCACCGAGGTGTTGATGTCGGTGCTGCTCACCGGCTTCGGCGTGATCACGCTCGCCACGCTGTTTCCCATCTCGGTGCAGCGAACGATTCAGGCGACGCACCTCACGCACGCCACCATCCTCCGCTACAACGCCGAGGCGCAGCTCGACATCTTCCCCACGCTGCTCTCGCACCCGGACGGCGCCACGGACGTGACGACGTTCGCGCGCAACACCTCCACGGGCGACGCGTTCGTCTACGTCCTCGATCCGCTCGGGGCCCGCGTGATGACGGCGGCCCCCAACACCTTCGGCGGAGCGCGCGATCGGTTCGACGGCGGCGTCGGCCTCACCACCGAAGCCGCCGCCCGCGCCTTCGTCACCCTCGGCGGCTCGCCCGGCGTCGTCGGCCGCTCCGACAGCTTCACGCAAGAAAAGGAATTCTCCGGCGACGCGACCCCCACGAGTTTCAGCACCACCTCGGTCACGCTGCCCGCCGAAGTGGACCTCGCCAACGTCCCCTTCGGCACTACGACCTCGGCCCCCTCGCGAATCGTGCTGTTCTCCAACACGGGCCGCGGCAGCCAGACCCGCACGATCTCCGACATCAGCGGCCAGGTCATCACCTGGAATACGCCGCTGCCCGGGACGTTCCAGGTCGAAAAGGTCCGCATCCTCACGCCGGAGAGCCGTTACACCTGGATGATGACGGTGCGGAACCTCGCGGGCGGGTCCGGCTCGCAGGTCACCGTCGTGGTGTTCGCCAACCGCGCGTTCGCGCCGGAAGACGAACTGGTCCGGCAGGCGAGCTTCGTGCAGGGAAGCAATCAGCTCAACGTCAACTGGACCGGCCCCACCAAGCCCAGCTATCTCGCGGGGGGCTACGTGTTCGACATCGAGAACGGCTACTGGTACATGGTCCAGCAAGTGACCAACGAAACCGCCGCCTCGGCCACCCTGCAACTGGAACAACCCGCGTTCGCGAACTCCGCCTCCGCCGTCTTCATGAAGAACGTGGTGGAAGCGTACCCGATCGGAACGAAGTGACGTCATGCGAAATCGCTCCCATCATCGCGCTCGCCGTTCGTCCGAACGAGTTACGAGTTACGAGTTACGAGTGACGAGTTACGAGAAGAGCGCGCCTGTGCCGACTCGTCACTCGTCACTCGTCACTCGTCACTCGCCGCGCCAGCGGCGGCGCGGCTTCACCCTCGTCGAGATGATGGTCTCCGTCGCGCTCGTGCTGTTGCTGATGTTGATGCTCGCCACCGTGTTCAGCCTGGCGACCGCGTCGATCGGCGATCAGAAGGGCATCGGCCAGAACGACCAGAAAATGCGGCTGCTCACGACCATCCTCCGTGATGATCTCTCGGTCCGCGATGACGGCATCTCAGGCCGCACGTTCAAGTACGTCGTGCCCTTCGAACCGGGAGACGTCGCGGCGGACCATGAAGACACCCCGCTCGCCTTCAATCAGCGCGAAGGGTATTTCTACATTTCGGAAAACGACCCCGACGACGACACCGACGACGTGCTCCGCTTCACCGTGCGGTTCGCCGACGGCGACGTGCATTACGGCCGGGCGGTCCCGCTGGGCGATCCGGCCACGCTCGACCAGAACCGCAATCAGCCGGACTGGGACGACGGGGCGGTCGGCAACGAGCAGATGACCTCCCCCATGGCCGAGATCGTGTACTTCCTGCGGCGGGGCACGCTCTACCGCCGCGTGATGCTCATCCGCAAGCCGCTCGATTCCACGCTGCCCGATCCTCAGCCGAAGGACTCGAACGGGGAGGAATATTTCAATCCCGTCCATCCCACTCCGTATCCCCCTCCGCCTCCCCCTGCGCCTGGCGGCGTCTTCTGGCGGGATTTCGATCTCTCCGCCTATCGAAATGGTCCGCATCCTGGGGCATGGGCACACGTCCATGGGCCGCAGAGTCTCAGCAACGATCCGGCCGTCGCACCGCTGGTGTCCTTGGGCAAACCGAACTATCGGTTCGGTTTCCATCATCCGGAACTCACGGCGCCTCGATCCGGCATGCCCCGCGAGTACGTGACGGACGCGTCGGGCAATCCGTACTTCATCGGAACCTTCACGCACGAGGAAACATCGTCGAATGCCTTCGTCTATCCGCAGGTTCGGAACGCCGCGCATCCGAACCCGATGTCCACTACCTTGACCGCCGGCGACGACGGAGTCGTCACGCAATACGCCGGCGGCACCCGCCGCGCGGAAGACATCCTCATGACCCGCGTGCATGCGTTCGACGTCAAAGTCTGGGACGACGCGGCCAACCCCCCGGTCGGCGCCTTCGTGGACATCGGCGGCGCCGCCGCCGTCGACTACGCCCCGGGAAACAACCGCAACACCGCCTATGGCCCCGGCGGCCCCGCGGGCAACAACATCTACGACACCTGGCACCCCGCGGTCGCGCTCGATGGCGGTAACCTGCTCCCCGACAACTCCGATGGCGACGTCGCCCCCTACCGTCCGCTCGACCCCAACACCAACGAACCAAGACCCCTGCGGGCCATTCAAATCACCATTCGTTTCCACGACCTCACCAGCGATCAACTGCGGCAGATGACTCTGGTGCAGTCGCTGGTCAACTGATTCATCGACGCGACGACGCAGCCGCCGCCGTAGCGGAATTCGCAAGAATTCCACGCGTTTCCGCGCGAGCATCGGAAGTCTTGCGACTTCCGCGACACGAATCGATTCCCGCGAACATCTCCAAATATGTTTTCCGCCGCCTGGGCCGCGGCTGACCCCTCGATGGGAGAAGGCACGATGAAAATCAATCACTCGCCGAATCGGCTCGCGGCCCCCGAACGCATTCCGACCGAACGCCGCCGCGGCTCCACCCTCGTCGTCGTCGCCGCGATGCTGGGGTTGCTCGCGGTCCTCGGCTACATGCTCTTCCGCTTCACCAGCCAGGAGTTGGAAAGCGCCCTGTACTTCAGCGGCGGAGGCAAGCAGCTCGCCGCCGCCGACTTCGACCCCAACGTCTATTTCGACTTCGCCCTGTGGCAGTTGATCTCCGGACCCGACGCCCAGTACCCCGGCAGCGCTCTCGCCAAAGGCGACAAGTCGCTCGTCCCCACGCTCGTCGGACGCGACGGCCGACCCTACTCCGGCCACGGCATCCGCATGACGACGGACAACGGCCTGCCGATCGTCGACCAGAACGGCGACGGCAGCCCCGACAATCCCGATCTGCTCGAAATCAATCACTCCGCCGGGGCGAACGGCGGCACGCCGCGCGACGTCTCCAACCGGCCCTCGATCAATCCCAACTACACCAGTCCCGACATCAACAGCCAGTTCCTGGCGCACGTCGGGTACACGGTGGACGACAAGGGGCGGCCGGTGCTGGTGGTGATTCCCTCGTTCCATCGCCCGCAATACCTGCGGCAAGGCGGCCCGGTCCGCCCGATCGTCAATCCGGAAAGCGACGCCTCGACTGTCGCGAAAGTGCTCCACCCTCACGTCGATCACCTCGGTGCCACGGGGGTTGAGATGAGATTCATCTCTCCTGCCGAACCGCTCCCTCCCGGCGCCACCGGCCCGTACCCCTTCGTGCGGCACAACCAGGGGGTGTGGGACATGCGCGTCTGGGCGGGCAACGCGCCCTACGCCGTCGGCGACTGGGTGGTCCCCACCGACAGCAACGGCTGGTCCTACCGCTGCACGAACGGCGGCAATTCGAGCAACATCGAGCCGACCTGGCCCACCGGAAACGGCGCGACGATCACCGAGACCGGCGGCGTGGCGTGGGAGGCCGCCGCGCAGCCCATCCCCGAGTACGACGCCGATCCCAGCGGGTCGGGCATCAAGGACGCCGTCTACATCGACCTCGGCTTCCCGTCGCAGCAACTCGGCAACAACCGCAAGTTCGTCCCGCTGTTCGCCTACAAGGTGGTGGACGCCGACGGGCTGGCTAATCTGAACGCTCACGGCCTCACGCTGAGCCGCGACCTCATGCTGGGATCCGACCCCTACGGCGGCGGGGAATTCATCGTCAAGTCGCATCAGGGATTGTCGCCCGCGGCGATCAACCTGCTGTGGCTGCTCACGGCCGATCCCAACACCGATCTGCAAACAGGCGACGTTGCGACCGAAGTCTTCCAGGAACTGATCGACTTCTTCGGCCATCAACCGGCGAGCGCCGTCGAGGCGGCGAACATGGAGCGGCTGCTGTCGCTGATCGGCAGATTGAGGTTCGCCGGCGGCGAAGTGGCCGAAGCGTACCCCGGCGTGTTCGGCGAAATTCAGCGGCTCGTCAACGCCATCGGTCCGGCGGATTTTCCTTTCCCCGGACGGTCGGGAATCGACGACGACAACAACCGAAACTACGGCGACGCACCACAGACGGCGACGTCGCGCCCCTTCGGCAGCCCGCTCGACTGGCGCGAGGGAGGCACCGTTTACGACCCCACCGGAAAGCTCCGCCTGTTTCACAGTCCGGCGAACACGCTCAACATCTGGCCCCGATTCGCCGGCGTCGAGACCCGGGGGCAAGTTTCGTGGGCGACGCTCGTCGGCAACAACCTGATGGTCGACGCGTCCGGCACGCCGATCTTGCCGGGGGGCGTCACCGAACCGCTGCTGGACGACATCTGGGAGATCGAACTCGATCCACGCTTCGCCGATTCCTCGATCGACCGGTTGCTTGAAATCTCCGAGATGTTCTTCCTGGCGGCGTCGAACACCGACCGCATCAACGTCGGAGCGTCGTCGCGGCTGGAAAAGCTGTTCAACTGGCACTTGCTCCGCAATGTGCGGGCCACGCAGATCCGCCAGCAGTTCACGGCGCACTCCTCCGACGTGCAGGCCTTCGGCATGATCCTCCCCACGCCGACGTCGGCGGCCGCGCTTCGTCCGCACGAGGTCGAGGAGGTTGGAACGAATGTCGCTCTGGGAGAACCGCGATATCGCTTCCCGAAGCGGTATCCCAACGCGAGCGCCGCCACGCAGCCGATGCGCCCCGCCTTGCGGCAATGGCTGGAGCTGTTCGCGGGCGACATCGACGCGAACCCGAACGCGCTCCGCCAGCGGGCCTACAGTTTGAATCATTACCTCGACGACTCGACCGGGAGCCTCGTGCTGCGCCCGCTCACCGAGCACCCGGGAACGGAACTCGACGCCACGGTCATTCACGAAATGACGCCCCCGACGTCGATCGGCGACTCCCGGTCGCAGGAGTATTTCGCCCGCCGCGAGCGGCAGCTCATGGCCCGCGACATCTACGTCATGCTCTACACCTTTTGCGGCGGGGCCGACACCAACCCGCTGACGACGGCGAACACCGTCACCGGTCCCGACTCGTCGAACCCCGGCAAAGAGCTGCGCGTGCTGTACGACGACGTGCAACTCGACGAGATGGCGCAGTTCGCGATCAACGCCGTCAACCGGCTCGACCGCGACCTGGTGATCGACGGGTTCGAGTTCGACCGCAACCTGCAGGACGGCTGGAACCTCGACGACGATCCCTACACCGACGACGGCCACGCCGATCGCGGGCACGTCTACGGAGTGGAAGAGCAGGGGCTGACTTTCAGCGAGGCGCTCGCCATCCGCTTCCGCCAGTTCCTCGATCCCGACACGAATGCCCCGACCGATCACCGCGTGACCGAGTTCGACGACACGCAGGACCGCTACTACTCGTTCTTCGGGTTTCGCAACGCGTCGCCGCGGCCGATCAGTTTCAAGGGGAACGTGCGGATCGAGGTGGAGACGGCGGACGGAACCGACACGTGGATCCGCAAGCTGACGATGCTGGAGGACGATCCGGACTTCCCAACCGCCAGCCGCGCGATTCCCGCCGGCGGGCTGTTCACGATCAAGAACGCCGGCGATGCTCACAACATCGACCCGATGACGATGCTCCCCCGGCCGAGCCACGTTCAGCTCGACTTCGATCTGCCCGCGAACCTGATGGGCCCGGGCGCAATGCCGATCCACGACGACCGCCTCGCGCCGCTGCCTCGCGGACCGGTCGCCCCCACGCCGGCCGATCTCGGCCGCAGCGTCGATCTCGTCGTCGACGACGGGGCCGCCACCCCGCGGTTCAAGCTGGAAGGGGAGAAGAACGGCACGCCGGAAACCGTCCCGGTCGGCGGGCTGTTGAACGACACGAACATCGGCAGCGTCAAGGACGGCGGCGGCGGAACGATCACGTTGCGGCTGTATCGCCGGGCGCATCCCGAACGCGCCGTTCCGGGGGGCAATGTCCCGGCGAACTACGATCTCGACAATCCCTGGATCGAGGTCGACCGGTTCGCCTTGACGATCAACCAGGGGTACGCCGAGGTCCAACTCACCCAGAAAGACGACGACACCAACGCCGCCAATGTCGTCCAGGAGATGAAGACGCAGTTGGTGGACGTGAAGAGCCGCGAGCGGATCGAGCCGCTGCGGCGCACCTCGACCGAGCACCCGAACGCCGAGCCGCCGCATCCCAACGCCCCGGCGAACGCCACCACTTCGGCCAACCACAATCTCGTCAAGCTGAACACGATCGGGGCGGACAACCAGACGAGCGGCGACCCGGCCGCGGGCGACCGGTTCCAACTCTGGCAGCTTCCCGGCGACCGCGACTTCGCCTCGGCGATCGAGTTGCTCTCGGTTCCGCTGTACGGTCCCGCCGATCTCACGCGCCGGCTCGATCCGCGCGGCACGAACACCGCCGGCATGAGGAAGTTCCTCCGCCCGCGGGCCATCGGCGCCTACGGGGCCGACGGGCAGCCGGGCGAGGCCCG
>JBBDNT010000002.1:0-1033 GCA_040877445.1 Planctomycetaceae bacterium | reverse complement strand
CCACGCCGGCATCGACGACGACGGCAACGGCGTGGTCGACGATCCCGGCGAGCGCGGCATGGGGGACGATCCCGATCCCGCGACGAACCCCACCGTCGCCCGCAAGTACGACAACCGCTGGCATCGGCTGCTGGGCTTCGCCAACGTTCCCGTCCGCAACACGCCGGTCGATCGGTTCCGCAACGCGGGACAGGTCAACTTGAACAACGTCCGCCATCCGGAGATGCTCGCGGCGATGCTCGACGACACGGCCGCGTTCGACCTCAACGGCTTCAGCCGGCTCGAACCGGATCTCAAGCAGACCGGCTACATCGAGGACCGCTTCGAGGGGACCGCTCGCGACTGGTGGATTCAGTTCATCCAGTCCCGCGACCGGCTCGATTTCCTCACCAACGCGTATCTTCCCGGGATGGCGCACGCCCGGCCGTTCCGCGGCTTCTCGTATCTGGCCGACGACGTCGACAGTCTCGAGCACACGCTGTTGCGCGGCTTGCCGCTGGATGCGAACTTCGGCGTGCATCCCGACGAAGTCCGCCGGACGCTGTTCGAGTTGGGTGATCGCACTGAGCGTTACGGCAGCGACCCGATGGACCTCGACGACGGCGGCGCGGTGGACGGTCACACGCGGCACCGGCTGACGTCGAAGCTGGCGAACTATTCGACCACGCGGAGCAACGTGTTCCACGTGTTCGTGGAGGTGGCGTTCTTCGAGGTGATCGATCAGAACGGGGCGGAGCGAATCGGGGCGCGGCTCGCCACGCTGCCGGCCCGCCGGGCGTACTTCGTGGTCGATCGTTCGTTGGCGGTCGAAAGCCTGAAGGCGGGCGATTACCGTCCCGCGGGGGATCCGGCCGGGTTTTCGATCAAGAGTCCCGCGGAAGGAGGATTCGACTGGCGGTCGCTGGTCCTGCACCGCCAGTTGATCAAGTGACGAGAAGCAGGAAGGGGGAGCAACACTCGACCCGAATGGCGGGATCCCCTCTTTCTTCGTAGCGGAATTCGCAAGAATTCCGAGATTCGACATCGAGCGTCG
>JBBDNT010000001.1:0-8959 GCA_040877445.1 Planctomycetaceae bacterium | reverse complement strand
ATCAACCATGCTGACTCAACCCCAAACCACTGCGGCTCACGCACCCTTTCAGGGTCGAACCGCTCTTGTGGATCGCGAACCCAGGGTGCGCTCGCATTCACTCGCGACCCTGGGCTTCGTTGTGCGATCCTTTCAGGATTGAAGAACCAGCGCGACGACTTCCGCGAAGCGCGCCACTCCGCGCTCACCCGGTGCATCTTTCTGGGATGCGCCCCACGCCCGCGCCTCCCGTCTTTGGGGTTTTTCATCAGTCCAACCCGACCCTCTCCCCAAAAAGGGGAGAGGCGGACTCCGGGTGAACTGCGTCAAGTAATGGCGAATTCGACGCGGCTCGCGGAATCGTGCGGCGCAAAGTGCGTCGCGCGTGCCGCGGGCCGCTGGACCGCGAATGCGGTTTGACCTTCGGAGCGGGCACTTCGTATAGTGGACGTTCCCGTCGCGCTGTCCCTTCGCACCGTTTCTCATTCATCGAGCATTCGATGGCGGCTGACGCTCGTTCCGCTTCACCCGTCCCGCCCGGCGGGGCCTCCTCCGAGGCCAGTCCGGCCGAGGGCCGGAAGATGCTGGGAAAGTACGAGCTGAAACGGAAGATCGGCGCGGGGGGAATGGGGGCCGTCTATCTCGCGGTCGACACGCAGCTCAAGCGGACGGTGGCGCTGAAGATCCTCCCCCGCGACAAGGGGAACAATCCGCTGCTCGTCCGCCGGTTCCATGCCGAGGCCCAGGCGGCCGCCCAGTTGCGGCACGACAACATCGTCACCGTCTTCGAGGCGGGAGAGGCCGACGGCTATCTCTACATGGCGCTGGAGTACGTCGCCGGAACCGATGTGCAGGCACTGGTCGGCCGGGAAGGGCCGCTCGGCGTCGCCCGCAGCCTCGAAATCGTGAAGCAGGCGGCGCGGGCGCTGCGGCACGCCTACGAGCGGGGCATCGTCCATCGCGACATCAAGCCCTCGAACCTGCTCGTGAGCGAAGACGGGATCGTCAAGCTCGTCGACATGGGACTGGCCCGCTCGGTCGATGAAACGATGGAAAGCGGCATCACCCGCGCGGGGACCACGGTCGGCACGGTCGATTACATGGCCCCCGAGCAGGGACGCGACAGCAAGTCCGCCGATATCCGCAGCGACATCTACTCGCTGGGCTGCACCTGGTTCCAGATGTTGACCGGCACGCCGCCGTTCCCCGGCGGAAGCCTGACCAACAAGCTCTTCGCGCACACGTCGAAACCGCGGCCCGATCCGCGGACCATCACGCCGGAAGTCCCGGCGGTGATCGTGCAGGTGCTGCACCGGATGATGGCCCGGTCGCCGCGAAACCGCTACAACACTCCGGAAGAGTTGTTGGACGATCTCGAGCGGATCGACCTCGAATCGCTGACCGGCGAGATGCTGCCTCCCGCGGCGCTCGAGAAGTTGCTCGCCTCCGGTGACGAGTTCGACGATTCGAACGCCGCGGTCGCCGCCCGCGTCGCCGAGCGCTTCGCCGAGACCCGCCCCGCCCCGACGCGCTCCGGTGCGGGAAAGTCGCGTCGCTTGCCGCCGCGCCTGAGATCGCCTCGCTTCGGGTCGCGACGCGCGATGTGGCGACGGCTGCGCGCGTCGCCGTCGTGGCGCGTGGCGGGGATCGCGGCGGCGGTCGTGCTGACGGCGGTGATCTCGTGGTGGGCGCTCGCGCGCAACGGACGGGCGGTCGAAGCGCCGCCCGAAGGGAACCGCGTCGCGCCGATCCGCGCACCCGAGGGCGACACGAACGACGCGGGCGCGCCGGTCGCTTCGCCCGAGCCGCGGCCGCGAGGTGGAATCGGCGGGAGCGCGGGGGATCCGACTTCGCCGGACGCGCCTCGGCCGGGAGGCGATATCGAACCTGGTTCGACTCGCGGCGGTTCCTCCGCGACGGCGCTGGACATCGGCCGCGCCGGCGAAGAGCCTGATCTGCCGGCGTGGATCGCCGGGATGCTCACTCCGGAACAGGCGCGCGCGGCGCCCGCGCGCGGCGAGTTGCCGGTGTTCCAGGTCGGCCGCGCGGCGAACGGTCCTCCCGGCCGATACGCGACTCTGGAAGAGGCCCTCGACGCGTTGCCCGCCGCCGGGGCGATTCTGCGACTCGCCGGGGATGGCGTCCATGCGCTGCCGAGCCGGCGAGTCGTCGATCGCGGCCATCTGGTGCTGACCGCGGCCGACGCTTCATCGCCGCCGACGATCGCGCTGCTCGCCGATCGCGCGCGACGTTCGGATGCGATCGTCTCGCTGCGGAACACCTCGCTGACCTTGGCGGGAGTGCATGTGATGTTCGACACGCGGCAGGTTCCACCCGGCGGCGAAACGGCGCTGTTCTCGCTGAACGGGGGCGAATTGGCGGTGCGGAATTGCTCCGTCACCGCGACGGAGGATCAGGCAGGCGAGTTCGCGGCGTTCCGGCTGCGCGGCGCCGCGCCGAGTCGCGCGCTGCTCGACCGTTCGATGATTCGCGGCGATCGGTTGACGGTCCTCGACATTGCGCAACCCGCGTTCGAGGCGATCGTCTGGAATTGCCTCGCGGTCGCGGACGACGCGCCGCTCGTGTCGATCGACGACGCGCCGGGCGAGCGCGAATCCGCGGCCGAGACGAACCGGGCCGTGGCGAACCCGGCGGGGACGCCGGCCGGCCGCCGGCTGGCGATCCTCTCGTCGACGCTGAGTTCGACCCGCGCGGGAGTGCGGCTCGCGACGGGCGCGAACGCCGAGCCTCCGCCGACGGAAGTCGTCGTGGTGAATTCGCTGGTGTGCGGGCGACGCGGCGCCGAACCCGGCGTGATGGCGCTGCTCGCCGATTGGCCGCTGATCGATCCCGTGGACAACAGCGTCGGCGCGCGGCCGAAGAACCTCGCCTGGACGACGCGCGGCTCGCTCGTCGCCGGCTGGAGCGAACTCGCCCGCTGGGGCGGCGCGGAGGCGGAGGCGGCCTCCGGCGAATCCACCTGGCGGCGGTTGTGGCGGGAACCGGTCGAGGCCGGCCAGTTCCGCCAGGCGAACTGGCCCCGCGAGCGGATCGACGATTGCGACGACGTCGAACCCGCCGCGTTCGACCGCGAGACGTTCCCCGGCGCGCCGGGCCGAGCCACCGACGGATCCTCGCCCGGATGCGACGTCGCGCTGCTCGATGTTCCGAGAGTTGAATCGAGGCGGCACGCCGCGGCGCTCGCCCGCCGACCTCAGCCCCCGGCGGGTTTCGTCGACCGGGACGCCCCGGCGCTCGTCATTCCCGTCGATCTCAACCGGCAGGATCTCGGGGCCTTGTTGGCCGCGCGAAGTTGGCCGAGCGGCACCGTCGTCGTCGCCACCGGTCGCGGAAACTGCTCCAGCAGCCCGATCCGCGTGCGCGGCAAGGCTCTGCGGATCGAGTTGAAATCTCCGGCGGGAGAGCCGCTGGCGCTGATCGCGAAGCCGCTCGATCGGCGCCATCTGGACGAAACCGCGGGAGTCTTCGACGCGTTCTTTTCCGTGAAGGACGGAAGCCTCGAAATCGTGGGCGGGGCGCTGCGGCTGCCGTCGTCCTCATCCGCCGGTTCGATGCCCAACTGGATGGTGCGGGCCGAAGACTCCGATCTGCTCCTCGAGGATTGCCGACTTGAAGGGCCGATTCTCGACCGGACGCGCCGCGACGGGCTGATTCGCTGGACCCGCGCGACGGAACGGCGCGCCGCCGCGCTCGATCCGCCGCGCGGTGCGTACGAGCGCCATGCCGTGATCGACGGCTGCTTTCTCATCGACGGGGGCCGGATGATTCAAGCCGACATCCGCGAGCGGGCGCTGACGATTCGCGACAGCACGCTGGTCGGCTTCGACGAGTTGCTCGCGCTGGACGTTCGGGGGAGCCACCGCATCGGCGCCGCGGTCCGCATCGAGCGATCGACGCTGGCGGCGGGGCGGTCGTTCTTCCACGTCTCGACCTCGCTGCTGTCGCGACTCGCCGACGAGCCGCTGACCTTCTTCGTCGCCGACTCGGTCTTCCTTCCGGCGGGCGACGCCGACGGGCTGCTCGATCCCGTGGTTCTCAACTGCCCGGAGACGGCGCTTCAGGAACGGCAACTCGCGTGGTGGGGAACGCGAAACGGCTACGGCGTGACGCGCTATCGCCGCGTCGGCGGCGCGCCGGGAGACGGTCCGCAGGACTTCGACGCCGTCTGGGCCGCCACCTGGGGCGGCGGGCAAGTCGCCGCGCCGCTGCACGAGGCGGGAGACGTGAGGCTTCGCGCGACGCTGGAGGCGTTGCGTCGCTCGCAGATCGGGCGGGAGGCGTTCCGGCTCGCGCCGGGTTCCCCGGCGACCGCGTGGCGGGCCGATGGGGGATCCCTGGGCGATTCGAAAACGGCGCCGCGATCTCCGTGATGCGGCGAGCGAGGTCGTTACTCGGCGGTGCTCTCGCCGGGCAGTTTGCCTTCCTTGATCAGCTCGCCGAACGACTTCCCGTCGGTGGCGCTCTTTTCGTCGGCGGCCTTGTCCATCGCCGTCTTGATCGTCGCGGCGTCCTTCACGTTGATCTCGCCGAGGAGTTTCATCAGCGACTCGCCGTAGTTGTTGCGGACCATCTTGTCGGCGCCGTTCTCGCCTCCGTGGCAGACGCCGCAGTTCTTCACCTTCGTGATCTCCGGTTTCAGATCCGGATACTTGAGGATGAACTCCTTGACGTACTGCGGACGCGCCTCGGCGGCCGGAGTTCCGGCCAACAGCGCGAAACCAAGAGAGACGGCCGAGGCCGCCAGGATCGAACGCAGTTTCCACGTCGTGGGCATTCCGCAATCCTCCCGTTGTGTCTGTCTGTCGAGACCCCGAAGACGACGCCGTCCCGTCATCGCCGCGCCGGCGGAACGGACGAGCCTCCCCAGCCGTGGATCGCGCGCAGGCGGCCGCCTTCACCGATTGAACCAACCATTAGAATCGAGCCGCCGGCCGGTGTCAACGGACGCATCCTCCGCGATCGATGCGTTTCATCTACTCCTCCGAATAGCGGGCCTGCGGCTCCGGGGGATCCTGTCCCGGCACCTCGACCGGCCGCCGCCGTTCGATCTCCACTTCGCGCTCGCGAAGATCGGCCCAGGCCAGCGTCGCGGCCACTTCGAGCCACCGCGGCGAACCGGCGGCCAGTCGCAGGTAGCGGTCCGACTCTTCGCGAAGATCGCGGTTCGCTAGAAACCGACCGACGGCGTACCACGCGAACGTCGGCTGACCGGTCTTGCCGTTCTTGACGAGCGCCTCGAGCGCCGCCGATTCGAGTCGCGGCTTGGCTCCGGCCGCGAACGACTTCCGAAGCAGCGCCGCGAGGTCGACGTGGAAACGAACGTCGTCGGCCGCGTCCTTCGTTTCGGCCACTTGGCGCAGCGCGGCGTCGCGGACCTCGGCCTCGTCGAGATCGTCGGCGATGACGGCCAGCAGCATTCCGTCGCGGGGATTCTTGGTGTTGTCGAAGACGTGCCGCAGCATTTCCAGCGCGTTCTCCGGCTCGTCGATGTAGAGGTAGTATTCGACGGTCGGGCCGAGCTTTTCCGGCGGAAGTTCGCCGAGCGATTCGAGATGCCGGCGGGCGAAGTCGCGGGCGGCGTTTTCGTCGCCCCGGCCGGTGCGCCGGCAGAAGGCGAGCCAGTGCAGCGCGCTGCCGTAGTTCGCGTAGCGGTTCGCGGCCAGCATCAGATACTGCTCGGTCCGTTCCCGATTGCCCACTTCCTCGTGGCACTGCGCGGCGAAGACCAGCGCCCAGTTGGCCCTCGTGGTGGCCGCGTACTCCGCGTGGGGAAGGGCTTCCTCACGTTTCCCTTGAATGAGCAGGTACTTGGCGATCCGAATGCGGGTCATCGGCCATTCCATGCCGACGAAGGGGAAAGTGAGATATCCCTCGAGCGTTTTCTGCCAGCGGTCGTAATCCTTGCGCTTCCAGTGAATGCTGGCCAGCGGGAGGTAGCCGTCGTACGTCGTCCCCAATCCCACGCAACGCTCGAGCACCCGCTGCGCGTCGTCGAGTTGGTCCCTGGCGAGATACTGCTCGCCCAGCCGCAAAAGAACCACGCCGTCGTGCCAGTATTTGCTCTCGATGCCGGCGAGCCGGTTCTGCGCGGTGCGCCAGTCGTGGGCGACCATGTAAGCGACGGTGAATGGCAAGTGCCGATCGACGTGCGGCATTTCGTTCCGCATCGCGCTTTGCCGCCAGCCGGCGTTCTTCTCGTAAGCGTTCACCAGTTCTCGGAACACATCGCGGCCCTCGTGCCTCGATGCGGGATGGCCCAGCCGGTTCCAGTAGTTCTTGGATGGATCGATCCGGTTCAGGGTCGAGAGCATGGTCCGCTCGTTCTCCTGGAGCTGCGCCACTTCGACGGGGCCCTCGAGCGACGGCACGAACTCCGCGGCGATTTCACGCTGCTGGTCCACGTCGACGCTCAGGAAACGGGCGAAGGGGAAGTAAGGATGCTGCTCGATCGCCGGCCGCAGCGCCTCCAACTCTTCCCCGATGTCCGCTCCCTGCCAGCGCACGCGGTACCAGAACTGGTCCACGGCATGCACGAAGCCGGCTTCCACGATGAGCTGCCCGAGGGCGTCCAGCGACGGCTCGCCGCGGTCACCGGCAGGGCGGCCCGACTTCTTCAGCGCGTCGATCAGTTCCCGTCGCCGCAGCGACTCTTTCGCGATGTCTTCCTCCTCGGGCAGGGACGCGAACCGCGCGACGTTCGACGGCGCGTTCGCCAGATCCTCGAGACTGGGATAGAGCCTCTTCGCGTAGTAGCGGCTGCGCTCGGCGACCAGCGGTCGCTGAACCTCCCACTTGTTGATCTCCTGCAGCATTGCCGAGGCCCGGTCGCAGTCGGGAACGAGTTCGATCATCCGCCCGGCCGCCTTGACGACGGCCACCGGCTGCACTTTCTCGGTCCCCTTCAGCGACAACAGCCGCAGCATCCGCGCCAGCGACTGCTGTCCGCCCGCGTCCTCCGCGGCAAGCAACTTCTCGTTGTCGTACTTGACGAAAGCCCACACGAGGGCCGCCCATTCCGGAAGCTCTTGCGACTTGTCGATCGCCGCCAGCTTCGCGCCGGCCGCCTTGAAGTCGTCGTCGCTGCGGACGTGCATGCCAGCCAGCGCCCGCGCATACCCGCGGACCAAAAGCGATTCGGGAGAAGGGGCGTCCCCGCCCAGGGCGATGCACCGCTCCGCGTAGATCATCGCCCGCGCCTTGAAGACGTTGTGCGCCGGCGCCCACAGGTGATCGGTCAGCACGCTCAGGTTCGCGTAACCCCGCGTCAACCCGGCGAGGATCTCCGGCGACGAGCCTTCATTCTTCGCCAGCGCGTGCAGATCGCGGACGGCGGCGAACTGGCTCAGCATCGCGAAGTGCGCCAGCTTCCGTTCGATCTCCGCCGGAACCGGGGCCTGCTCGCGAAACGCCACCGCTTCCCCCTGAAATCCCAGCGATCGCAACAAGGCCGGATACTCGGTCCGGGACAGCTTCTCCAGGTCGGTGGCCAGCAGATGCGCCACGCGGTACGACGGATTGGCCAACTCGCCCTCCCAGTCGGCGACGTAGCGGTCTCCCTCCTGGTGAAAGATCGTGACGGTCATCTCGCACTTGCTGCCGAGATGCCGCTTGATGACCATCACGCTCCGCGCGACGGGTCCGTCATCGCCGTCGGCCGGGAACTCTTCCCGCAGCATTCCGTCGCGGGTGGACAGGCCGAGTTCTTCCCGCGCGGCGACGAGGATCGCCTGCCGGGCGATCTCGCGGGAGAACATGTCGGTCCAGTTGAAGGTTTCGGCGAAGCCGCGGTGCTCGTGGGCATCGAGCATCAGCGTCTCCGCCCCGGCCCGCGGCGCGGGCGCGTCCGGAGGGTCGAGAGCGACGACCGGGTTCGACGCCGCGACGATCGCCGGCAGCGCCACGATCGCCTCCACGTGGTCCGCGGCGGGGATGATCGCGAGCGGGGCGTGGTCCGGGTTGGTGTGAAATTCGTACTCGTCTCCCGCGGCGGCGACGCGGCGGAAGATCGTGTATCCCAGCGTCATTTCGGCCGTGCGCTGCTGCATCATGCCGATCGGTGTCCAGCCTTCCTCCAGCAGCTTCGCCGGCTTCCAATGCGTGTTCCGCCACGATCCGTTGGCGTCGGGCGGCTCGTCCCATGTTGCGGCGACCAGCAGCACGCCCGGCTGGTTCACGCTGCACTTCAGGCGACGCCCCCCCACCGTGCCGAGGGGGCGCGACGGCTTCCAATGAATCATCGCCCCGCGCAGGTATTCGGGAACCTTCAGCCAGCCTTCGGCCTGAGCATCCTTCTCGACCACGTCCAGCGGGACGGGCAAGCGGAACTCGGCCTCGACTTCCGCGGAACGCGTCGCCGCGTCGTCGGCGCGGGCCGACACGCAAGGAGCAAGAACCGCCGAGCACGCGCAGCACAGAAACGCGATACGGAGCATTGGAATTCCCCCACCGATCGAAAACGCGATCGCCCCGGCCTCGTCGCGGCCGAAGCGGAATCCACCATGATCCTCCGCGCGTGGGAAGTCAAGTAAAATGTCGCCGCGATCGGATGCCGCCGCCATTTCGAAAACTCGCTCCTCGAATACGATTCTCTTGCATCGCGGTGGGTTTGCCGTCCGACTTCGGCTTCCCTATCTTCCAACCGATCCAGTGCAATCGTTTCACTTTCGTTCGTTTTGCGCGAAATTTCGTGAGACCACGAAAGTCCCCGCGCGGCGTAGCCGCTACCAAAATGCTTTTCGACGCAACGACGCCAAGGGTCGCAAAGAAGCTGGGATCCCGAATCCTTCGGAAGATCCCGCGCGGCGCGGTCGAAGCCGCAACCCGGACGGAATTTTCACCACGGATGGGCACGGATCAGCACGGATCGTCATCGCATCCGTGCCAATCGGTATCATCCGTGGTCGGGAATTCGCGCAGAAAGTGCGGACGTGAAACGATGGCGCCGCGACGAGAAACGACT